>NZ_JBAKHV010000015.1:0-101083 GCF_036906775.1 Micromonospora sp. CPCC 205561
CGCCCGCCGCGCCGATCGACCCGGCAAGCGCCGTGCCCGCCGCGCCGACCGGCCCGCCGGGCACCGTGCCCGCCGGCCCGCCGGGTGCCGTTCCGCTCGGCGGGGCCGGGCGGGCGGCGCCGGCAGACCCGGCCGCGATCCGCTGGCTGGTCGGGCTCGCCGTGTTCGGCCCGCTGGCGTTCACCGACCCCGAGGAGATCACCCTCGTCCTCGCCAACACCCGCGACGTGCCGTTCTGGGTCGCGGCCGCCACCGGCGCCGGGCTCGCCGTCGCGGTCCTGCTCGCCGTGGCGTACGGCGTGCTGCTAGGCCGGGGCCGGCGGCCGAGCCGGCGGGTGGCCGGGGTGACCGCCGCCGCGCTGCTGGTCGCGGTCGGCGTGGTGGCCGTGGCGGCCCAGCCCGGTCTGCACGGCGAGCGGCTCTTCGTGGTGCTGCGCGAGCAGGCCGACCTCGGCGCCGTCCCGGCGGCGACCGGGCGGGCCGGCCGCGACGCCCGGGCCGGCGAGGTCTACCGGCGGCTGGTCGCCACCGCCGAGCGGACCCAGGCCGACCTGCGCCGGGACCTGCGCCGGCTGCGGCTGGGCCACACCCCCTACTACCTGGTCAACGCGGTCGAGGTGGACGGCGGGCCGGCGGTGCGGGCCTGGCTGTCGAGCCGGCCCGAGGTGGCCCGGGTGCTGGTCAGCCAGCGGGTACGGCCGCTGCCCGCGCCGGCCGGCCAGAGCCGCGGCACCGCGCCCGCGCCGGCCGGTCCCGAGTGGAACGTCCGGATGCTCGGCGCGGACCGGGTCTGGTCCCAGCTCGGGGTGGACGGCGCCGGGATCGTGCTGGGCAGCTCCGACTCCGGGGTGGACGGCGGGCACCCGGCGCTGGCTGGCGGCTTCCGGGGCGGCGACGACTCCTGGCACGACCCGTGGGACGGCACCCGGGCGCCCACCGACCAGGGCGGGCACGGCACCCACACGCTGGGCAGCGCGGTGGGCCGGGGCGGCATCGGGGTGGCCCCGGGCGCGCGGTGGGTCGGCTGCGTCAACCTGGACCGCAACCTGGGCAACCCGGCCTACTACCTGGACTGTCTCCAGTTCATGCTGGCGCCCTTCCCGACGGGTGGGGACCCGTTCACCGACGGGCGCCCGGCACGCGCCCCGGAGATCCTCACCAACTCGTGGGGCTGCCCGGCGATCGAGGGCTGCGACCCGGGGGTGCTCCGGCCGGCCACCGCCGCCCTGGAGGCGGCCGGCATCCTGGTGGTCGCCGCGGCCGGCAACACCGGGCCGTACTGCGGCTCGATCGACGATCCGCCGGCCCCGTACGCGGACGTGCTGACCGTCGGCGCGGTGGACCGGCAGCGCCGGGTGACCAGCTTCTCGTCCCGTGGCCCGGTGCCCGGGGCGGCCAAGCCGGACCTGGTGGCGCCGGGCGACGAGGTGCTCTCCGCGATGCCCGGCGGCGGCTACGCCGCCCTGAGCGGCACCTCGATGGCGACGCCGCAGGTGGCCGGCGTGGTGGCGCTGATGTGGTCGGCCAACCCGGCGCTGGTCGGCGACCTGTCCCGTACCCGGCGGATCCTCGCGGAGACGGCGACCCCGGCCGTGCCGACGTACGCCTCCCCGACGCGGACCTGCGGCGGCGACCGGAACGTCACCGGCGCCGGCCTGGTCGACGCGTACGCGGCGGTGCGGGCGGCCCGGGGGTGAGGCCCGGGCGGGGCGCCGGTTCACCCCAGCCGGTCGAGGAACTCCCGCGACCGGCGCAGCACCAGTGCCGTCGCCTCCGCGTCGTACGACGGCAGCGCGCTGTCGGTGAACAGGTGCTGGTCGCCCGGGTAGACGAAAAGCTCGCCGACGTCGGCCCCGGCGATGCCGACCAGTTCACGGGCGGCTTCGATGTCGCCCTCCAGGGCGAAGAACGGGTCCTTGTCCATGCCGTGGATCTGCACCGGAACCCCGGCGGGCCAGGGGCCGACGGCCCATTCGCCGGTGACGGGCAGGCAGGATTCGTAGAGCAGCGCGCCACGGACGCCGGGCCGGGTCTGGGCGAGCCGCTGGGCGGTGGCGGCGCCCCAGGAGAAGCCCGCGTAGACCAGGGCGTCAGGCAGCTCGGCCACGGCCCGGTCGGCGCGCTCGCGCAGCACCTCGCCGCCGACGCGCTTGGTGAGCGCGAAGCCCTCGTCGAGGGTCGCCGGGCGTTCGCCCTCGAACAGGTCGGGCGTGTGCACGGTGTGCCCGCCGGCCCGCAACTGCTCGGCGAACCCGCGCAGCCCGTCGGTGAGCCCGCGCAAGTGGTGGAACAGGACCACGTCGGCCATCTCTACACTCCTGTCAACTGACGACGACGATCGAATGATCCATGATTCTAGAACGGTCGAGAAATGTCGAGCAATGAGCGGATCCCGGACTACGACCTCGACGAGATGCTCGTGGTCACCGCACCCGCCCAGCTTCGCGCGCTGGCCGATCCCCTGCGCGCCACCCTCCTGGAGCTGCTCCTGGAGCGGGCCGCCACGGTGACCGAGCTGGCGCGGGCGGTCGACAGGCCCAAGAGCAGCGTCGCCTACCACGTGAACGCGCTCGTCGACGCCGGCCTGCTCCGGGTGGTGCGGACCCGGAGGGTGCGGGCGATCGAGGAGCGGTACTACGGCCGCGTCGCCCGCACGCTCTACATCGGCGCGCTCACCCGACCGGAGGACAGACAGGTCGCCACCGCCGTCAACGGACTCGCGGAGGCCGTGGCCGAATCCGCCGCCGCCCACGCCGCCGACGAGCTGCGCTGCACCCTCGTACACGCCCGCATCCCGGCGGAGGAGGTGCGGGCGTTCTGGGCCGAGGTGCAGGCGCTGGCCCGCCGGTTCGCCCAGATCCCCCGCTCGGGCGACCAGGTCCACGGGTTCGTCGCCGGCCTCTACCCGACCGACGCGCCGACCCTCCCCGAGCCCGACCCGGAGCCGAAGCCGGCCGACTGACGCGTCCGGGCCGTGGCGGCAGGCCAGCCACCTGCTCCACCGACCGGGCCGCGCCGGCAGCGCCCCTTCCACCGGGAACGCCCGGTGATCTAGGGTCGGCGCCATGGACCTGGAGATCGTCGAGCTGGGACCGGATCAGCGGCACACCGTGGTCGAGCTCTGCGGTCGGGCACTGGATCTGCCGGAGGACGCGGCCGAGGCGGCGGCCATCGTGGACGCGCTCTGGGCACGGGCCGCCACCCACCGCCCGGTGGCCGCCTGGGGCGCGCACCGGGAGGGGCGCCTGGTCGGTGCGCTCATCGCTTCCCTCGCCCCCGGCGACGGCGTCGCCCGCGGTCACGTCGACCTGGTCGCGGTGGCACCGGAGCAGCGGCGGCGAGGTGTCGGGCGGGCCCTGCTGGCGGCCGCCGAGGCGTGGCTCGCCGGGCTCGGCGCGGCGGAGGTGCTGCTCGCCGGCAATCCGCCGCACTACGCCTGGCCGGGCATCGACGTGCGGTACACCCCGGCCATCTGCGCGGCGTCGGCGCTCGGGTACACGCAGGACCGGACGGCCTGGAACATGACCGCCGACCTGTCGTACGACGGCTCGCCCGCGTTGCGCCCGACCGAGGAGGCGGAGGCGCGGCTGGCCGGGCGGGGGGTGACGGTCCGCCGCGCCGGGCCGGAAGACCTGCCGGCGCTGGCGGAGTTCGCCCGGGGCGCCTTCGGCGGCGCCTGGGACGCCGAGCTGGCCGGCTCGGTGGGCCACGAGGGGGCGGGCTGCCACCTGGCCGAACGCGACGGCGAGGTGCTGGGCTTCGCCGCGTACGGCTCGTCCCGGCCGAGCTGGTTCGGCCCGATGGGCACGGCCCCGGCGGCCGAGGGCTCGGGGATCGGCGGGGTGCTGCTGCGCCGGTGCCTGCGCGACCAGCGGGCGGCGGGCGTGTCGGCGGCGCAGATCGGCTGGGTGGGCCCGGTGCCCTTCTACTCGGGCAGCGCGGGCGCCCGGATCGAGCGGGTCTTCTTCCTGTACCGCAGGACCCTCGGAGCCTGACAACGGGCGAAAGGGATATAGACCCTGATAACGCCATTCGTCCGCATCGGTGATCCTCCCGCCCTACCGTTTCGGTAGAGGAGGCAGCCATGACCACGGACGACGAAAGCCCCGGCCCGTTGCCGTTCGACCGGCTCGACTACGGCGACGCCGAGCAGCAGGCGGAGATGACCGGGACCGACGAGCCGGCCGACGAGCCCGTGACGCTGGTCGACGAGCCGGTGCAGATCCCCCAGCCGTACGGCCGGGCGCAGAAGAGACGCAACCAGCGACCGCTGCCCACGTGACAGCGAGAGGGGCGGGCCGCTGACGCGACCCGCCCCTCCCGGCGTTGGAGCTGGACTCAGAAGTCCATGTCCCCGCCACCCGGACCAGCCGGGGCGGCCGGGGTCTTCTCCGGCTTGTCCGCCACGACGACCTCGGTGGTGAGGAAGAGCGCCGCGATCGACGAGGCGTTCTGCAGCGCCGACCGGGTCACCTTGGCCGGGTCGATGATGCCCGCGGCCAGCAGGTCGACGTACTCGCCGTTGGCGGCGTTGAGGCCGTGACCCGCTTCCAGGTTACGGACCTTCTCCACCACGACGCCGCCCTCGAGGCCGGCGTTGACGGCGATCTGCCGCAGCGGGGCGTCCAGCGCGACCTTGACGATGTTCGCACCGGTCGCCTCGTCGCCGACCAGGTCCAGCTTGTCGAAGGCGGTCTTGCCGGCCTGCACCAGCGCGACGCCACCACCCGGGACGATGCCCTCCTCGACGGCGGCCTTCGCGTTGCGGACGGCGTCCTCGATGCGGTGCTTGCGCTCCTTCAGCTCGACCTCGGTGGCCGCGCCGACCTTGATCACCGCGACGCCGCCGGCCAGCTTGGCCAGCCGCTCCTGCAGCTTTTCGCGGTCGTAGTCGGAGTCGCTCTTGTCGATCTCGGCCCGGATCTGGTTGACCCGGCCCTGGATCTGCTCGGCGTCGCCGGCACCGTCGACGATGGTGGTCTCGTCCTTGGTCACCACGACCTTGCGGGCGCGGCCCAGCATGTCGAGGCCGACGGCGTCCAGCTTGAGGCCGACCTCCTCGCTGATGACCTGGCCACCGGTGAGGATGGCGATGTCGGCCAGCATGGCCTTGCGGCGGTCACCGAAGCCCGGCGCCTTGACGGCGACCGACTTGAAGGTGCCCCGGACCTTGTTGACGACCAGGGTGGCCAGGGCCTCGCCCTCGATGTCCTCGGAGATGATCAGCAGCGGCTTGCCCGACTGCATGACCTTCTCCAGGATCGGGAGCAGGTCCTTGACCGACGAGATCTTGCTGTTGACGATCAGGAGGTAGGGGTCGTCGAAGACGGCCTCCATGCGCTCCGGGTCGGTCATGAAGTAGGCCGAGATGTAGCCCTTGTCGAAGCGCATGCCCTCGGTGAGCTCAAGCTCCAGACCGAAGGTGTTGCTCTCCTCGACGGTGATGACGCCTTCCTTGCCCACCTTGTCCATCGCCTCGGCGATGATCTCGCCGACGGTGCTGTCACCGGCGGAGATGGAGGCGGTGGAGGCGATCTGCTCCTTGGTCTCGACGTCCTTGGCGAGCTTGGAAAGCTCCTCCGAGACGCTGGCCACGGCGGCCTCGATGCCCCGCTTCAGGGCCATCGGGTTGGCACCGGCGGCCACGTTGCGCAGGCCCTCGCGAACCAGGGCCTGGGCCAGGACGGTCGCCGTCGTCGTGCCGTCACCGGCGACGTCGTCGGTCTTCTTCGCGACCTCCTTGACCAGCTCGGCGCCGATCTTCTCGTAGGGGTCCTCGAGTTCGATCTCCTTGGCGATGCTCACACCATCGTTGGTGATGGTGGGGGCACCCCACTTCTTCTCGAGGACGACGTTGCGGCCCTTGGGGCCGAGGGTCACCTTCACGGCGTCGGCGAGCTGGTTCATGCCCCGCTCGAGGCCGCGGCGCGCCTCTTCGTCGAACGCGATCATCTTGGCCATACGGCGTTGTCCTCCTGGACACTCACGGGCCACCCGGAGTGTGTGTCCCGGATGGGCCGCCTGGTGTACGCACCTTGGGACGTCGCCACCTGGCGACGACGACGTCTCCTCGGCCGGGCCGGATAGCCCGCGACGACCGGCCATGTGCCGCAGCCGCGTCTGGACGCTGCTGCGGCCGTGGCCCTACCGCCCCGACCATTGGCACTCACGGTATGCGAGTGCCAATGACTTGTTTAGCACTCTCCCCTGCCGAGTGCAAGCACGATGGCTCCGGTCAGCCGAGTTCACCGGCCAGCCGGGCGCTGTCCACCGGCCCCTCGTGGGCGCGCTGCTCGGCGTACGTGACGACCAGGCCGACCAGCTGGGCGAGGTGCGTGGGCAGGGCCAGGACCCCGCCGACCAGCGCCACCACGATCACGCCCAGCGCCGTGCCCGGCGCCTCCAGCGGGGTGGTGCCGAACGGCAGCGCGCCGATGCTCTCCACCAGGCCGGCCGCCCCGCCGCCGATGATGACCGCCGCCGCCACCAGCGCCACCCGGCCGAGCAGCAGCCCCAGCCGGTCGTGGAACATCCGGAAGGAACGGCCGATGGGGTGCTGCCGCTCGAAGAGGTAGACGGGGCCGGCCATGCTCAGCGCGAAGGCGAAGTAGATGCCGGGAATGACGCAGAGGCAGACACCGAGCCCGATGATCACGCTCATCAGCAGGGTCCAGCCCCAGAGGCCGAGCGCCCGGCGCGCGCCGTAGGAGAGGGCGGCGCCCACGCTCACCGGCTGACCGGCCGCCTGCCGGGCGACCACCCAGCTGCCCGCCGCCCAGCCCAGGCTCTGCACCAGGCCGAACACGAGGGCGCTGCCGAACACCACGGAGAGCAGGACGCCCATGTCGGTCACGAAGGTGTCGGGCAGCGTGGCGGGATCGCCGGCCATCGACTCCTCCCACTTCGCCGACGGGTCGACGACCAGCGAGAGCACCGACACCACCACGGCCGGCAGCACCTGGGTGAGCAGCAGGATCGGCAGCAACAGCCGCCAGCCCCGACGCACCGCGCCGACGCACCGGTCGAACCAACCGCTCACGCCGGCGCCGGGCGGAGTGACGAGCAGGTCGGCCGGGTCGAGGCCGTGCCCCGGCGGATACCAGCCGTGGACCGGCTGTCCGGGGTAGACGACCGGGGCGCCCGGATACCACGGCTGCCCGCCGTACGGGCCGGAGCCGGCCGGGAACCCGCCGGTGGGCGGGAAGACCCGGTCCTGCGGCGGCTGCGGGCCCGCCGGCCCGCCGGGAACGCCCGACCCCGGAACGCCCGAGCCCGGAACGCCCGGCCCGGCGGACGGGACGACGGGATCACCCGGGGTCCGACCGACCGGCTGCCCGAAGGGCGGGGGCGGCGGGGCGGCGGGGTCGGGATCTCCCGGGGGCGGCGCGGCCGGGGGCGGCTGGTCGGACATGAACCCTCCTCAGCGATGGCTGGAACGGCTCACGATCCTTCCCTGCCGACGCAACCGCGCCGACGCCCGCCCCCGACCGACCTGAGGCCGCGGACGGCCCGGTCGACGCCGGAAGGCTCCGCCCGGCACCCACGGTGGACGGCCGGCGCGGGAGGCGCCAGGGCGGCGGCCGGTCAGGCGATGACGCGTACGCGCTCGGCCTGGGGGCCCTTCTGCCCCTGGGCGACCTCGAACTCGACCCGCTGGCCGTCGTCCAGTGCCTTGTAGCCGTCCATCTCGATCGCGGAGAAGTGGACGAAGACGTCCTGCCCGCCGTCGACGGCGATGAAGCCGTAGCCCTTCTCGGAGTTGAACCACTTCACGGTGCCCTGTGCCACGGTGCACTTCCTCACTCTGCGCGGCGTTCCACGACCCCGGAGGCCGGGCGACCGGCACCGGAGGACCACCGGTTCGGCGATCGACGAGGGCCGCTGAAACGGTGACCGAAATCGCACGCTACACGAAGCGTGACGACCACGCACGACCACAAATCGGACATATTCCGGTCGGTCGCCATCGGCGATCATCGCTGTGGTAGGCATGCGTCATGACGAGCGCGCCCGACGGGTCGGGGCCGGGGCGGCGGGCGGTGGTCCGGCGGGTCCGGCCCCGGGACGCGGCCCGGATGCGGGCCCTACGGTTGGAGATGCTCGCCGACGCGCCGCTGGCCTTCCTGGAGACCCTCGCCGAGGCGGCGGCCCGCTCGCACGCCGACTACGCGGCCCGGATCGCGGCCGTCTCCGCCGGCGCCGGCACCGCCCAGTTCGTCGCGGACCCGGGGGGCCCGCTGGTGGGGCACGCCGGCGGCACGGCGGCCCCCGGGGAGCCGGGGCTGACAGTGGTGTACGCCGTCTACGTCACCCCGTCCTGGCGTGGTACCGGCCTGCTCGGCGGGCTGATCGACGCGGTGGCGGCCTGGTCGCGGGCCTGCGGACGCCCCGAGCTGATGCTGGAGGTCGTGGTCGGCAACGACCGGGCCTACCGCGCGTACCGGCGGTTGGGCTTCGTCGACACCGGCGTACGCGTCCCGCACCCCACCGTGCCGGCGCTCACCGAACTCCAGATGCGCCGCCCGGCCTGATCCGTCGCCGGTGCCGCCCGCGCAGCCCGGCCGTGGGGGCACGTCGTCGGCGACGGGTGCCCGGGCCGGCCCGCTGGAGCCGGCCCGGGAACGATCGCGCCGGATCAGGCGTGGCGGCGGGACTGCACGATGCGGAACCGGTTGGCCACGTACGCGCCGTCGGTGAGCGCGGAGTTGGCCGCCGCGTTGGCGCCGCTGCCGTGGAAGTCGGAGAAGGCCGCCGACTGGTTCACGAAGACCCCGCCGGTCAGGTTGCACGACAGGTGCACCCCGACCTCGATCGCCGCCGCCTCGGCCGCGTCGAGGACCGCCTCGTCGGTGGAGTAGACCGCCGCGGTGAGCGCGCCCTTCTCGCCGACCGTGGAGCGCAGGATCTCCAGGCTGTGCGCCGTGGAGTCCGTGGCGATGGCGAACGAGATCGGCCCGAACCACTCCTGCGAGTAGGTCGCGGTGTCGTCGGCCGCCAGCCTGACGAGCGTCGGGGTGCGGACCACCGCGCCGGGGAAGGCCGGGTGCTCGACCGTACGCGACTCCAGCACCGCCCGGCCGACCTTGGTGACCTCGTCGAGGCGCTCCAGCACCCCGTCGTTGACGATGGCGCCGGTCATCTCCACCCCGCGCGCCGGGTCGGCGGTGATCTTCGCGATCGCCGCCGCGATCCCGCCGGCCACCTCGTCGAAGCTCTTGTGCCCCTGGTCGGTGGAGATGCCGCCGGCGGGGATCAGGATGTTCTGCGAGGTGGTGCACATCTGGCCGCTGTACAGGGTCAGCGTGAAGCCGAGGTTGCGGCACATCCCGGCGAAGTCGTCGGTGGAGTCGATCACCACCGTGTTCAGCCCGGCCTTCTCCGTGTACACCGCCGCCTGCCGGGCGTTGGTCTCCAGCCAGTCGCCGTACTCGGTCGAGCCGGTGAAGTCGACGATCCGCACGGCCGGGTGCAGGGCCAGCGTGGAGGCGAGCTTCTCGCCGGGGGCCTCGGGGGCGAGCAGGACGAGGTTCGGGTCGAAGCCCGCCTCGGCGAGCACCTCGCGGGCGTACCTGACCGTGATGGCCAGCGGCAGCACGGCGCGCGGGTGCGGCTTGACGACCACCGGGTTGCCGGTGACCAGCGAGGCGAACAGCCCGGGGTACGAGTTCCAGGTCGGGAACGTGTTGCAGCCGATGACCAGCGCCACACCGCGGGGCACCACGTGGAACGTCTTGCTCATCCGCAGCGGGTCGCCCTTACCGGCCGCCTTCTCCCAGCCCGCCGTCCCCGGGTGCCGGGTCATCTCCGCGTACGCGTAGGCGACCGCCTCCAGCGCGCGGTCCAGCGCGTGCGCGCCACCGGCCTGGAACGCCATCACGAACGCCTGGCCGCTGGTGAACTGCACCGCGTTGGCCAGTTCGAAGATGTGCTTGTGCAACCGGTCGAGGATCTCCAGGCAAACGCCCACCCGGGCCTGCGGGCCGGCGTCGCGCCAGCCTGGCAGGGCCGCCGAGGCGGCGGCGACCAGCTCGTCGGCGCCGGCGTGCGGGTAGCGGACGTCCAGCTCGACGCCGAACGGGCTCGTCTCGGTGGCGACCCGGTCGGCCGTGCCCGGCTGGTCGAGGGGGAAGTCGCCGCCGAGGTACGCCTCGAAGGCGGCCTTGCCGTCGGCGGCGGCGGTCTCGCCGTAGACCCGGGGGCTGGGCGACTCCGGGTAGGCGGACCAGTACCCGCGCTCCGTGATCGCGGTCAGCGCACGGTTGAGGGTGTCGGCGTGCCTGTCGTACAGGGGGTGCGGGGTCTCCGTCATGCCCGCCATCATGCAACAGGAAGCCCCAGTATCAGTAGGGCCGTGTCACAACTCAGATCGTGAGCTGCCAGTCGGTCCAGCCGTCGACGGGGCGGAACCCGAGCTGTTCGTTGATCCGCACCATGTGGGCGTTCTCGGCCGCGTTGAAGGTGTCGATCGCGCGTACCGCCGGCTCGTGGGCCAGCAAATGGCGCAGGTTCTCGACCTTGGCGAGCAGGCCGAGGCGGTGGCCGCGGTGCTCCGGGTCGACGAGGGTGATCTGCTGGAACGCGTGCCAGTCGGCCGACGCGCCCACGTCGAGCAGGGTCCAGGCGACCAGTCGGCCGGACGCCTCGTGGCGCACCGCCGTGTGGTAGCGCCGCCGGCCCCGCGCGTCCAGCGCCAGGTCCGTGCCCCGCAGCCGGTCGGCGTCGATCCGCTCCGGCTCCCACTCCACGTCGCCCAGGGGCGCGTCGGCCATCAGCCGGCCGTCGAGGTAGGCGATGTCGGCGACGTACTCCTCGGGGGTGTGGCCCTGCCAGCGGACGGTGCGGTAGCCCGCGGCGCGGGACCGGGCCTCGGCGAGCGCCGCGTCCAGGGCGGCGTCGTCGAGCCGGGTGGTGTCGAGCCGGCGGCGGACCTCGGCCAGCGCCGGCCGGGCGCCCGCCCAGGCGGCGAAGGCGGCGCCCGCCCCGGACCGGGCCGGGCCGCCGGGCAGCGCGTGGACCGCCATCCCCACCACCCGCTTGCGACCCCGCTCCCGCAGCAGGCGTACGGCGTGCTCGCGCAGCGCCCGGCCGACGCCGCGGCGCCGGTACCCCGGGTGCACGATCAGGTCGACCGTGGCGTTCTCGGTGTTGTCGAGCTGCGGCAGCTCCAGCGCGAGGTAGCCGGCCGGCAGGCCGTCGAGCCGGGCCAGCGCCCAGAGCGGGGCGTTGCCCGGCATCGGGTGCCGGACCGACGCCTCGAAGCGCCGCCGGCAGAAGGGCGGGAAGTCCGGCAGATCGGCCTCGTTGGCCGCCGCGCCGATCCGGTAGGCCTGGTCGATCGCGGCCTGGTCGGCGACGTCGAGCGGCGCGATCGTGATGCCCATCAGGTGAGGGTGCGTCATGAAACGACGATCGGGCCAGCGATTTTACGCCGGCCCGATCGGAACGTTGGTCGGGAGGGACGCTCGCACAACGCCTCCGGCGTTGGGTCGCAAGAACTGAAAGTCTCCGGCGAAACGCCCTCCCGCAGGGAGCATCCTGCGCCGTCCCTTTCCTGCCGTCAAGTCCTCGGGACCGCATTTCGCGTACGCACAGCAAAACCACAGCTACCCACCGCTCCCCGCCCCCCCCTCCCCCGCCCCCTCCCTCCCCGCCCCGCCCCGTCCTGCCCCCTCCTGCCCCCGCGATCTTGCACTTTCCGCCCCCAGCCGGGCCGAAATGTCGGGAATGCGGGGGCGACGAGTGCAAGATGGCGGGGCGGGTGTGGCGGGGGCGGGGCGAGGGGTGGGGTGGGGGTGGGAAGGCGGGGCGGGTGGGGGTGGTCAGGAGAGGAGGTTGGCGTCTCGGGCGGCGCGCAGGGAGGGCTTGATGCGGTGGGTGGGGCCCACCTCGGCGGCCACGGCGTCGAGGGTCTTGAGGCCCTCGCCGGTGTTGAAGACGACGGTCTCCGCCGTCGGGTCGAGCCGGCCCGCCTCGACCAGCTTGCGCAGCACCGCCACGGTCACCCCGCCGGCGGTCTCGGCGAAGACGCCGGTGGTCCGGGCCAGCAGCCGGATGCCGGCGCGGATCTCGTCGTCGTCGACGTACTCCATCCAGCCCCCGGTGCGGCGCACCGCCTCCAGGGCGTAGAGGCCGGCGGCCGGGTCCCCGATGTTCAGCGACTTGGCGATGCCGGTCGGCTTGACCGGGACGATGGTGTCGCTTTCGGCGTGCAGCGCGGTGGCGATCGGGTTGCAGCCGGCCGACTGGGCGCCGAACACCTTCCAGCCGCCGGCCGGCGCCTCCACCAGGCCGATCTCGACCAGCTCGGTGAACGCCTTGTCGATCTTGGTGAGCAGCTCGCCGGAGGCCATCGGGATCACCACCTGCGCCGGGATCCGCCAGCCGAGCTGCTCGGCCACCTCGTAGCCGAGCGTCTTGGACCCCTCGGCGTAGTAGGGGCGTACGTTCACGTTGACGAACGCGGTGTCCTCGAACTCGTCCGTCTCCACCAGCTCGCCGCAGAGCCGGTTCACGTCGTCGTACGAGCCGTCGATGGCGACCAGCTCGCCGCCGTAGACGGCGGTGGTGACCACCTTGCCCTGCTCCAGGTCGCTCGGGATGAAGACCACCGACGGCGCGCCGGCCCGGGCGGCGTGCGCGGCGACCGAATTGGCCAGGTTGCCGGTGGAGGCGCAGGCGTAGCGGCTGAAGCCGAGGGCGTGGGCGGCGGTCAGGGCCACGGAGACCACCCGGTCCTTGAACGAGTGCGTCGGGTTGGCGCTGTCGTCCTTGACCCAGAGCGGAGCGGTGATGCCCAGCTGGGCGGCGAGGTGCGGGGCGGCCACCAGCGGGGTGAAGCCCGGGTCGAGGGTGACCCGCGTCGCCGGGTCCTGACCGGCGGGCAGCAACGCCGCGTACCGCCAGATGTTCTGCGGGCCCGCCTCGATCTGCTTCCGGGTGACCCGCGCGAGCGCGGCGGCGTCGTAGTCGACCTCCAGCGGGCCGAAACACTCGTAGCAGGCGTGCTGGGCGGCGAGCGGGTAGCGGGCCGAGCAGGCGCGGCAGACCAGGGCGCGGGCGGGGCTGGCCGTGGTGTCGATGCCGGGCGGGGCGAACGTCGACGTCATGTCGAGGGTCCTCTCATCTTTCCCCGCATCGCACCCTGCGGCGGGGACGGAATTGGCACCTGCCCCGCCGGTCGCTCTGCGATGAGCGCGCGGGGTGGTTGCCGGGGCGTCGTCGGGCCGTATCCCTCAGCCCCTCTGGATGAGGTATGCAGTTGTGCCGTCGAGTCTAAGCACCGACGCCGCCCGGACCGGCGGGACATCCCACGCTGTGAGCGACGCCGCAGGCCCGGCCGTCCGGCCGGACGGTCCGCGGCACGCCCCGCCGCCCGGGCCGTCGAGCGCTGCCGCCCTCCGGATGGACGCCGCGCCGGCCCTGGTCCACCACCGGCGGGCGCGCTGGCGCGAGGCCGCTACGGTGCGGGCACATCGACGGAAAGGAACGCGTGATGCGTCGCAAACTCGTCCCGGTGGTGGCGCTCTCCATGGCCTGCCTGCTGGTGGCCACCACCGCCTGCTCCTCGGGCAGCCGGAAGAAGCGGAGCCGGTCCGCCGACCGGGCCGCCGGCACCGCCGCGCAGCGGGACGACGCCGACGCCGCCCCGGCGACCAGCCGGGCGACCCCGACGCGCCGCACCGGTGACCGGCTCACCTGCGCCGCGCTGCGCGACACCCGGGTCGGCAGCCCGAAGGTCCGCTACCAGGGGTACGCGGCCCCGATCCCCCTCGCCGACGGCCGCTGGTCCGACCGGGACGGCACGACAGTGGAGTTGCAGCGGCCGTGCGCCGTCGGCGACCTCGACGGCGACGGCGCGGCCGACGCGATCGGAGTGGTCATGCTCGACGGCGGCGGCACCGGCCGCTTCTTCACCCTCGCCGCCTGGCGCAACGTCGGAGGAAAGCCGGACTACCAGGCCCAGGCCGACCTCGGCGACCGTACGCCGGTGCAGAGCGTCAGCGTCCGCGACGGCAGGGCGACGGTGGTCTACCTGACCCGGCCCGCGGACGGCCCGACGGCGGAGCTGAGCATCCGACGCACCGCCGTCTACCAGCTCAGGGGCACGAAGCTGGTGGAGCTGAGCCACGCCGACACCCGCGCGACCGGCACCGACGGCGGCACGGCCGGCTCCGCCGACGGCGACACCGCAGTGGACTCCTCCACCCGCAGGCGCGGGCCCCGTTCCCACTGACCCCGACACGCCCCCGCTTACGTCGGTGCGGGCCCGCCACCACCCGGGCGAGGCGGACCGGCGGCTCCCGTCCCGCTCCGACCGCGTCGGCCGGGTTCCGGGACCGGTGATGTCGTGGCCGAGCCGGCGCGACAGGCGCCCGGAGGGTGCCCGGAGCGGTGGTCGCGCAGGTGGGGCGGCCGAACCGCGCTCGACGGCCGCCGTCCCAGGATCGGCGCCGCACCGGCGGGTGCGATGATCGGGCGATGGCACTTCCCGAAGCCCGACCCGCGGCGCGCCGTCACCGGGGAGTTCCAGACCCGACGCGGACGGTCGGGCTCGCGGTCTGCGGACTCGTCCTGCTGGGCGCCTGCTCCCCGGCGGGTGACCTGCCGTCGGTCGAACCGGCGCCGAGCAGGGTACCGAGAGGGACCGCGCCGGCGTCCGGGGCCGCCCCCACCGCCGGCTGCCCGGACTCCGGCGTCCACATCAGTTCGCCGGGCACCAGCGCCGCGATGGGTCTGCGGGCCCTCGGGCTGGAGCTGGTCAACTGCGGCACGGAGCCCTACCGGCTCGACGGCTACCCGGTGCCGCGACTGTTCGACGGCGACGGCGACCCGATCCCGGTCCGGGTGATCGACGGGGCCGAGGGGATCACGTCGGGCTTCGACGATCCGCCCCGGCCGCTGATCCTGCGGCCCGGCGAGCGGGCCGGCGCCGCCGTGCTCTGGCGCAACCTGGTGACGGACCCGACGGTCGTCGCCACGGCCGGCGAGCGGCTGGAGGTCGCCCCCGCCGTGGGCCGGTCCGCGCAGGTCGTCGGCCTCGACGGGCCGATCGACCTCGGCAACACGGGCCGGATCGGCGTCAGCGCGTGGCAGAAGCGGGCGGCCGACCCGGCGCCGACGCCCACCCGCCCGCTGCCGGGCGACCCGGACCCGGGCGGCTCGGCGCCGAGCAGTTCGACGCCGCCGCTGCCGTGAGGCGCGCAGGACCTCAGCTGGTGATGTCCTTGCGGGTGAAGCGCCAGAAGGCCAGCCCCCAGAAGAGCGTCGCGTAGCTGATCGCGGAAATCGCGCCGCGTACCACGTCGTCGGTCTGCACCGGCGTCGACAGCAGCCCCAGCCAGGCGTTGCTGTAGTGCGTCGGCAGGAACGCGCGCAGCGCGCCCAGCGCGGTGATCTGGTCGAGGATGCTGGAGAGGATCCAGAGCAGCACCGCGCCGCCGACCGCGCCGAGCGCGGCGTCCGTGACCACCGACAACAGGAACGCCAGGCCGGCCACCACCAGGAGGACCACCGCCAGGTAGCCGAGGGCCCCCAGCAGCCGCAGCAGGCCCTCCCCCGGTTCGAGCTGGGCGGCGACCGTGCTGCGCAGCGGCTCCCAGCCGTAGCGCAGGGTGCCGATCAGCAGGGCGGTGCCGGCGAGCAGCAGCAGCGCCAGGGCCGAGTAGACGAGCGCGACCAGCAGCTTCACCGTGAGCAGGCGGGCGCGGGGCACCGGTACCGCCAGCAGGTAGCGCAGGCTCCCCCAGCTCGCCTCGCTGGCGACCGTGTCGCCGCAGAACAGCGCCACCACCACGACCATCAGGAACGACGCCGACACGAAGATCGTGAAGAGGGTGAAGTTCAGCCCGCCAGAGGTGGCAAACTCCACCAGGCTGCCGAACTCCCCGCGCCCGTTGTCGTCGTCGCCCGTGTCGAACTGGAACGCGATCAGGATGATCAACGGCAGCAGCACCATGAACCCGAGCGCGAGCTGCGTACGCCGCCGGGACGCCTGCCGCCGGAACTCGGCGCCGAACGGCAGGGTCGCCGAGGGCCGGTAGCCGGCTGCCGCGCCCGCCGTGGGTGACGTGCCCGCCATCATCGGTCCCCGCTTCCCCGAGAGTTCTCGCCCACCAGGGCGAGGAACGCGTCCTCCAGGCGGCGCCGCGGCACCACCCGGTCCACCCCGATGCCGGCCCGGACCAGCTCGGCGACCACCTCGCTGCGGGCGGTGCCGTTGGTGTCCACCACGAGCTGTCCCTCGCCGTCGGGGAGCACCCGTACCCCGTGCAGGCCGTCCAGCACCGCCCGGGCGGCCACCGGATCGGTCACGTCGAAGAGCACGCTCGGCGACTCGCCGACGATCTCCTCGACCGGGCCCGACGCCACGATCCGGCCCTTGTTCACCACCACCGCGTGCGTGCAGGTCTGCTCCACCTCCGCCAACAGGTGGCTGGAGACCAGCACCGCGCGCCCGTCGGTGGCGTAGCGCTGGAGCACCCGGCGCATCTCCGCGATCTGCGGTGGATCGAGCCCGTCCGTCGGCTCGTCGAGCACCAGCAGCTCGGGCAGGCCCAGCATGGCCTGCGCGATGGCGAGGCGCTGCCGCATGCCGTGGCTGTAGTTCCTGGTCCGCCGGTGCACGGAGTCGCCCAGCCCGGCGATCGCCAGCGCCTCCTCGAAGTGCGCGTCCTCGGCCGGCCGGCCGGTGGCCCGCCAGTACGCCCTCAGGTTCTCCAGCCCCGACAGGTGCGGCAGGAACCCCGGCCCCTCGACCAACGCGCCGATCCGGGACAGCACCGGCGACCCGGGCACGAGCCGGTGCCCGAAGACGTAGATCTCGCCGGCGGTGGGCTGGGTCAGCCCCATCAGCACCCGCAGCGTGGTGGTCTTACCCGCGCCGTTCGGGCCGAGCAGGCCGACGACCTGACCGGGGTGCACCTCGAAGTCGACGTTCGAGACGGCGACGAAGCCGTCCGCGTACTCCTTGCGGAGCTGCCGCACGGCGAGCGGGACGCCCGCGTACTCCGGGTGCACGGAGCTGTCCTGGCGGCGGTGCCGGCGGCGGACCACGGCGACGACCACCGCGAGCCCGACCGCGATCGCGGCGAGCAGCCCGACCAGCACCCAGCGCCACACGGTGGCGGAGGTGGGGATCGGGTCGCCGGCGACGGTCGGCAGGCCGACCGCGCCGTTGGCCGCGACGGTGTGCACGGCCGGCTGGACCGGGGTGGCGTACGCCTGGTCCGAGGTCGCCACCACCACACGCAGCCGGTGCCCGGCCTCGATCCGGCGCACGATCGCCGGCAGGGTGACGGTGACCGGCCGCGCGGCGTCGATCTCGCGCGGCAGGCCGGTGAGCCGGACCGGGGCGACCAGGCCGTTTGGCAGGGTGGCCGCGCCGTTGGGGTCGACGTCGTAGAGCTTGACGAAGAGCACCGCCTCGCCGGTCGGCGACGCCGCCCGGATGTCGACGGTCGGCGCGCCGACCACGTCCACCGCCTCGGCCAGCGGCTCCGACTCGAACCGGGCGTGCTGGCCGGGGATGTCCCCCGCCACGCCGCCGAGCAGCGCCGACAGCTCGCCGGCGAACGGCACCGAGGAGATGGCGGCGGGGTTGCCGGCCGGCGGGTTCGCCACGGGCTGGGCGGGGCCGGCGACCGGTACGTCCCGGCGGGCCGTGCCGGCGATGCCCGGGTAGTCGGCGGTGCGGTAGCCGGTGGCCACCAGTCCCCGGTCCAGGGCGTCGAAGCCGGCGATGCGGGACCAGGTGAAGTCGTCGCCCGGAGCCTCGCCCTCGCCCTTGACGTAGTGGTCGAGCCACTGCACCGTCAGGAACTTCACCCGGTCCGAGTCGGTCTTCGGGCCCTCGCCGCCGTCGTGCCCGCCGGTGAACCAGGCGACCCGGACGGGGGTGCCGGCGGCGGCGATGCCGCGCGCGTTGGCGTCCGCCTCGCCGAGCGGGAAGAGGGTGTCCGCCTCGCCCTGCACCAGCAGGGTGGGCGCCTTGATCCGGTCGAGCACCCCGGCCGGGCTCGAGCGGCGCAGCAGGTCCACGGCGGCCTGGTCGGCCCGACCGGTGGTGGCGATGCGCAGGTACGCGGCGCAGATGTCGGCGGCGAACCGGCCGCACGCCGGGTCGGCGGCCCCGGCGGGGGCGCGCCCCGGACCGGTGCCCGGGCCGGCGCCCGGCCCCGGGCTGGGCGGGCCGGCGGAGACGGGCGCCCCCTCGGGCTGGGCGGCGCCGGTGCCGGAGAGCCCGGCCGGCCCGGAGCCGACGTTGCCGCCACCGCCGAAGAAGAGGCCGGCCCAGCCGGCCTTGAACACGCCCTCGGTGGGCTCCTTGCCGGTGCTCTCCGCCAGGAAGGAGCGGGCCAGATCGTTCCAGGTGATCATCGGCACGATCGCGTCGACGCGCTGGTCCTGCGCCGCGAGCAGCAGCGCCAGGCCGCCGCCGTACGAGCCCCCGACGACGCCGACCTTCGGGTCGCCGGCCGCGTCGGTGCGGATCTCGGGGCGGGCGGCGAGCCAGTCCAGCAGCCGTTGCGCGTCCCGCACCTCGTAGTCGGGGTGGTCCAGGTGGATCTGCCCGCCGCTGCGGCCGAAGCCCCGCGCCGTCCAGGTGAGCACCGCGTAGCCGCGCCCGGCGAACTCCTCGGCGTCGGCGCGGACGGAGTCCTTGGTGCCGCCGAAGCCGTGCGCCAGCAGCACCGCCGGCACCCTGTTCCCCGCCGAGGCGTCCTCGGGCAGGTAGAAGGTGGTGTCCAGGTCGACCGGCTCGTCGCCGGCCGGCCCGGAGGAGACGTTCACGAACGCCGCCTCGGTGCGCACGACCGGCCCCCGCGGCAGCACCGCCCAGGTCACGGCGGCGGCGAGCAGCAGGACGACCACCGTCGCGGCGACGGCGCGCCGCCGGGTGGGCAGGGCACGCCGGATCCACGCGGCCGACAACGGCGATCTCATGCGGCACACGGTACGGGCCGTTCGCTGAGCGTTGGCTGAGATCCTCCGTACGTCCGTCCGGTTGATCCGATCGGTGTCCGAAGCGGTGCGACCGCCGCGGACACGGGCCATCCAGCGAGATGAATTCGGATCACGTGAATTCCGATCTTCATGGAGAATCCGCTCCGATCCATCCATGTCACTCGCTGGATTCGCACGCAGCGTAGCCCCCTACGGACGAAACGTGACATCGGGGCCGATGACGCAAAGCCGACTCCGCGGCACGGGAACAGCCCCGCGTCGGTCGGTTAGTTTTCCGGTCCGGTGCACGGGACTTCACCGTCGACCCCGACACCCCACGATCCCGCGCTCCCGCCGGAGGAGACAGACCATGAGTGTCCCCGCGCCACCGGACCGTCGGCGGCCCTCCGCGGTGGGCCGCGTACTGCCGCTGCTGCTCCTCACCGCCCTGCTCGTGCCGACGACCCTGCTCTTCGCGCAGGCCTGGCGGCTCACCGCCGACGACCGGGACCTCGCCGGCCGGGAACGGCTGGGCGTGGAGTACCTGCGCGCCCTCGCCCCCGTCACCGAGGCTCTGGTGGACGCGCAGTCGGCCGCCGTCGCCGCCCGGCCCGCCTCCGGCGCGGCGCTGACGGTCGCGGTCGAGGCCGCCGCCTCGGTCGACGCGCGGATCGGCGACGAGCTGCGCACCCAGGAACGCTGGGCCGGCCTGCGGGCCAGGATCGAGGCGCTGGGCGCCCGCGGCCCGGCCGACCCGGAGGCGGCCTTCGCGACGTACGGCGAGGCGACCGACCTGCTGCTGGCCCTGCACCGCAAGGTCCGGGAGACCTCGGGGCTGGTCCGCGACCCCCGGTCGGACTCCTTCTTCCTCCAGGACGGCGCCGGCCGGGACCTGCCCGAGGCAATGGTGGCGACCGGGCGGCTGGCCGACCTGGCCGTGCTCGCCGACCGCCGGCCCGCCGCCGACCGGAACCGGACCGCGGCCGAGCTGGCCGCCCTCCGGGTGGCCGCCCTCGCCCCGGCCGGCGACCTGGTCAGCGACCTGCGGGCCGCCGTGGACAACTCGGAGAGCGCCGATCTCGGCCCGAGCGTGCTGACCCCGCTCGACACCTACCAGCGCGCCGTCGAGGCGCTGGCGGCCCACTCCGCGCCGGCCGACCACAGCACGGGGGTGGACCAGGCGCGGGTCGCCGCCGCCCGGCTCGACGCGCAGTCCGCCGCCAAGCGCCTCCAGCCCGTCATCCTGGGCGAACTCGACGCCCTGCTCGCCGAGCGCCGCGACGGCCTGGACCGGGACCGTCGGCTCACGGTCGGGGCGGCCGTGCTGACCGTCCTGCTGTGGGGGGCGCTCGGCTGGGTGTGGTTCGCCGCCGCCCGGCGGGCCCGGCGGCGCGCGGCGCAGGCCCGGCGCGAGCGGGACGGCGCGCCGCCGGGTGACGCCCCGTGGCGGCCGGCCAGCCGCGGCCCGGAGCCCCGCCAGCTCCAGCCGGTCGGGTCGGCCCGCGAGCCCGGGACAGCGCAGTGGGGGCCCGTCGATGCTGCTCGCTAGGCTCCGGATCCGGGGCAAGCTCGCGCTGCTCGTCGTCATCCCGCTGCTGAGCATGGTGGGGCTCGCCGTGCCGGCGGTGCTCGACCGGGTGGCCGCCGCGCAGCGGGCCGGCGACATCGCCGAGCGCGTCCGCTTCGCCAGCCGGATCGGCAGCCTCGTGCAGGACCTGCAGCAGGAACGCGTCCTCTCCGTCGGTCTGCTGCTCGGCCGGGTCACCCGCTCCGAGCTGGTGCGGAAGACGGCCACCGTGGACGACCGGGTCGCCGACCTGCGCGCCAGCCGGAGCGACCTGCTGCCGCGCCGGGTCACCGAGGCTCTGCAGGGCGTACGCGGGCTGACCGACCTGCGGGCGGCCGTGCTCGCAGGTGCCGCCACCCCGGACCAGATCATGGGCGCCTACGGGCCGGTCAACACGAGACTGATCGAGTCGCTGCGGCTGCCGTTCGGGGTGGACACCGGCACGGCGGCCGGCCGACAGGTGCTGGCGCTGGACGGGCTGCTCCGCTTCGACGAGGGGCTGGGCGCCTGCGCCACCCTGATCGTGCTGGTCAAGGCCACCGACTCCCCCCGGGTGACCGCCTCGTACGTGGCCTGCATGGCCGCGCTCCGGGTGGACAACCAGCGGTTCCGCAGCCTCATCACGCCGGAGCAGTTGAAGCTGGCGACGCTCAACGACGCGGCGGTGGCCGCCCGCACCAGCGCGGACTTCCTCACCACCAGCGCCCTGGACCCGGCCGGCGCGGTCCGGAACATCCCGCTGGACGCGCTCTTCCCGTCGGTCCGCTCGATGATCACCTTCGGGCAGTTCATCGAGAAGAAGCTCGTCGCTGACGTCATCGCGGAGGTGACGACGCAGCAGCGCCGGGCGCTCACCGAGGCGTACCTGGTCGGCGGCCTGGCCGCGCTGATCCTCGCCGTCGTGGTGCTGCTCAGCGCGGCCGTCGCCCGGACGGTGGCCCGGCCGCTGACCCGGCTGACCCGTTCGGCCGACCGGGTCGCCCGGGTCGCCGAGGCGGAGCTGACCCGGGTCGCCGACGACGAGGCCGAGGGGAGCGCGCCGGTCCGCCTCGACCCGGTGGACGTACGGGCCCGCGACGAGATCGGCGACCTGGCCCGGGCGTTCGACCGGGTGCAGAGCACCGCGGCCCGGCTCGTCGAGCGGCAGGTGGCCGGCCGGCGCAACGTGGCGCAGATGTTCGGCCACGTCGGCCGCCGTACGCAGAACCTCGTCGGCCGGCAGATCGCGCTCATCGACCGGCTGGAGCGGCAGGAGGCCGACCCCACCCGGCTGGAGGACCTGTACCGCCTCGACCACATCTCCAGCCGGCTGCGCCGCAACGCCGGCAGCCTCGTGGTGCTCTCCGGCTCGACCGGCGCGGATCCCCACGTGGCGCCGGTGCCCCTCGGCGACGTGGTCCGCCTGGCGCTCGGCGAGATCGAGGACTACACCCGGGTCGACGTGCGGGTCCCGCCGGGCGTCTCGGTCGCGCCCGGCACCGTCGGCGACCTCGTGCTGGCGCTGGCGGAGCTGATGGAGAACGCGACCGTCTTCTCCCCGCCGCACACCCGGGTCACCGTCGGCGGCGAGCCGACCGGCGCCGGGGCGCGGCTGACGGTGGTCGACCAGGGCATCGGCATGAGCCAGGAGCGGCTGGCGGAGGAGAACGCCCGCCTCACCCGGCGGGAGCGGCTCGACCTCGCGCCCACCGAGGTGCTGGGGCTCTTCGTGGTGGGCCGGCTGGCCCGCCGGCACGCCTGGACGGTTCGGCTGGCACCCACCGCGGGCGGCGGGGTCACCGCGTACCTGGAGATCCCCGAGACGTCACTGGTGACCCACCGGGCGGCGGAGCGGGCCGGGGTCACCGTGGCGCGGGCCGCCGTGCCCGCCCGCGACCGGCGCTCCCCGGTCGACCCGCAGGACGCCACCCGGGCCGACCCGGCCGCGCCGGACGCCCTGCCCTCCGGCTTCGACGCCGCGCTGCTCAGCCGGGCCAGCCGCACCATGGAGTCCGGCCGGTCCTGGAACGCCTTCACCCCGGGCGACGAGCCCGCCGACGCGGCCCCGGCGGCGTCCCCCACCAGCCCCACCAGCCCCGACGACCCGACGCCCGGCCAGCCGGCCACCGTCGGCGCCCCCCGGAGCGTGCCGTCGACCGACGCGTCCGCCGCGCCGACCGGGCCCGCCCCGGCGGGCATCCGGCAACGGGTGCCGGGTGCCACCCTGCGCGCGGCCGCACCGGCGGCCCGGACAGCGAACGGCCCGCCGCGAACCGGGCCGGTGCGCGGGCCGGTGGAGGTCGTCGGCACGGACCCCGCCGCGGCCCGCGCGCTCGTCGAGGCGGTCGAGTCCGGCGTACGCCGGGCCGAGGCGGGCCGGCCGAAGGCCGACCTGGCGGCGTCGCGGCTGACCCGGCGGGTGCCCGGGGCGAACCTCGCCGCCACCCCCGCGCGCCCGCCCGACAGCCCGCCGCCGGGCGACCCGAACAAGGTGCGGGAACTCCTCGACGAGTTCGAGGCGGGCGTCGCCCGCGCCCTGAGTGAAGTCAGTCAAGACCGCCGCCACGAAGAGGGAACATCACGGTGACCAGCCCCTTCCCGCACGACAACGTCGACCACCAGAACCCGGCCGCCGGGGACCTGAGCCCGGAGGCACGCACCTTCAACTGGCTGCTGGACTCCTTCACCTCCAGCACGGCCGGGGTGCTGGAGGCGATCGCGGTCTCGTCGGACGGGCTGCTCATGGCCATGTCGGCGATCAAGGACCGCTCGAACGCGGAGCGGCTCGCCGCGGTGGTCTCCGGCATGACCAGCCTCGCCGGCGGCGCGGCGAGTTGGTACGCCCTCGGCGGACTCAACCGCGTCGTCGTGGACATGGCCGAGGGCTACCTGTTGATCAGCGCGATCAGCAGCGGCTCGGTGCTCGGGGTGGTCGCGGACCGTTCGGCGAACCTCGGCACCGTCGCGTACGAGATGACGCTCTTCGCCGGGCGGGCCGGTGGCGCCCTCACCCCGAGACTGATCGCCGAGCTGAAGAACGCCGCCCAGCAATGAGCCCCGAGGCCGCCGGTGCGGGGCCGGACCCGGAGCCCAGCTTCCGAATCCGGCCCTACCTGCGCGCGTCCTCCCCGGACGACGCCCGGCCCGGTCTGCCGGCGGCCACGGCCGCGCCGGAGCCCGAGGAGGGGCCGGCCGGCCTGCGACCCTTCGTACTCACCGCCGGCCGGGTGGCCGGTGCCGACCCGGCGATCGGGCTGGAGACGCAGGTGACCGCCCGGCCGGCAGCGGACCGGGCGGCGCCGCTGAGCCGGCTGGCACCGGAGTCGCAGGCGATCGTCGCGCTCTGCGGCGAGCCGATCTCGGTCGCCGAGATATCGGCCCGGACCCGGCTGCACTTCGGCGTCACCCGGGTGCTCGTCGGCGACCTCCGCGCCGCGGGCCACCTCGACGTGCACGACGGCGCCGACGTCCTCGACCCCGACATCATCCTGCGAGTGATTGATGGACTCCGTGCGATCTCCTGAATGGCCGGTCGCCCCGCTGGGCGGGATCGTCGCCAACAGCGCCACCGCCCGCTACGGCTCCGCGGCCGGGCCCCAGCCCGCCTCGTCGGCGCCGCCGCCGTACCGGTCACCGGCGACGGGGGTGGCCGCCGTGCCCCGCCCCGCCCCCGCCGCCGCGCCGCCGATCCCGGTCAAGATCCTCATCGCCGGGGGGTTCGGGGTCGGCAAGACCACCACGGTCGGCGCGATCTCCGAGATCGCCCCGCTGACCACCGAGGCGGAGATGACCAGCGCGGGCATCGGCGTCGACGACCCGGGCGTACGCTCCGCGAAGACCACCACGACGGTGGCGATGGACTTCGGCTGCGTCACCATCGACCGCAGCCTGAAGCTGTACCTGTTCGGCACCCCGGGGCAGGCCCGGTTCGGCTTCATGTGGGACGACCTTGCCCTGGGGGCGCTCGGCGCGCTGGTGGTGGTGGACAGCGCCCGGCTCGACGACTGCTACCCGGCGATCGACTTCTTCGAGCGGGCCGGTCTGCCCTTCGTGGTGGGGGTGAACGCCTTCGACGGGCGGCTGGCGCACGACCTCGACGCGATCAGGTGGGCGCTGGCCGTCGGCGACCACGTTCCCCTGGTGCAGTTCGACGCCCGCGACCGGCTCTCGGTGCGGGACGCCCTGCTGGTCGTCCTCGACCGCGCACTGGAGCGGGCCACCCGGGAGAGGAAGTCCTGAGGGGCCTACGGTTCGACCCGTTTCCCGAGAAGGGGTGGTCGTGATGAGAGGTGGACTGGACGAGACACTGGCCCGGATGGCCCGCCGCGAGGAGGCGCTGCGGCGGCGCGCCGCCGAGACGACGGCGGGCGGGGGGACCGCCGGGCCGCCGGAGACCCCGGACGACCCGGGGCCGGGGCGCACCGAGCCCCGGGGCGAGGGGCGCAACGCCGGGCCCGGCTGGACCGACACCCGGCGCGGCACCGAGCCGCGTGACCCGGTGGCGGAGGTCGCCGAGGCCGTCCGCCGGGTGGTCGCCGGGCATCCCGGCATGGCGGTCGGCCTCCGCGTCGAGCACGACGGCGAGGCGTACCCGCTGCGGATCGGCTGGACCGACGCGGGCGTCACGGTCGAACTGGAGCCCGTCGCGCCGCCGCCGGCGTGGCCCATGTCGGGCAAGACGGTGCCGGCCTGGACGCCGGCCCGGGAGGGGTTGGCCCCCGACCCGGCAGGACGGCTGGCCGAGCTGATCCGTCGCGACCCCTCCCTGCTCGACGGGGGTGGCCCGCCCCGTTGACCGGGAAAGGCACCGGTGCCGGGCGAGGCGTGCCGGCGGCGGCTAGGGTCGGGCGGTGGCCGAACCCGACCTGACCCTGACCGCGAGCCTGCGGCCGGCGGCGCTCGACGCCCGACGGGGCATCGTCCGGCTGCACCCGGAGGTGCTCACCGCGTTGGCGCTGCGCCCCGGCGACCCGGTTCGGCTGGCGGGCCGGCGGGTGACCGCCGGCATCGTCGCGCCGGCCGAGCCGTCGACCAGCACCGCGCTGCTCTACGCCGACGACCTGATGCTGGGCAACCTCGGGGTCCGCGACGGCGGCCAGGTGACGGTGAGCCCCCTGCCGGTCACCGCGGCCGGGCGGGTGCTCCTCGCCGGCCCGGCGCAGGTCGCCGCGGTGGTCTCCCCCGAGATGCTCCGGCTGGCCCTGCTGGGCAAGGTCGTGACGACCGGCGACGACGTGTCGCTGCTGCCGCAGGACGTGCTGCCGGACGCCTCGGTACGCAGCCTGGTGGAGGCCGCCCGGCGCAGCCTCTCCAACAGCGTCGGGTACGCCTGGACCAGCACCCTGCTCACGGTCGTCGACGCCGGGCCCGGCGTCGGCGCCCTGGTCACCATGGACACCGTCGTCGGTTGGGAGCACGGCCAGATCACCCACGGCGCGGCCGGGAGCGACGGGGCGGACGCGGCCGGGAGCGACGCGACGAGGACGGCCGGGCCGGACGGGGCGGTCGGGGCGGAGGCGGAGACCGGGCCGGCCGTGGACGAGCTGCCGGGCCTGCGGGCCCAGGCCGAGGAGCTGACCGAGCTGCTCGACCTCGGCTTCCACCACCGGGAGGTGCTCGGCCGGCTGGGCACCACGATCTCGCTGGGCGTGCTGGTCGCCGGGCCGGCCGGCTCCGGCAAGGCCGCGCTGGTGCGCGCCGTCGCCGCCCGGGTCGGGGCCCGGGTCTGCCCGCTCTGGGCGCCGGAGCTGGCCGCGCTGACCAACCAGGCGGCCGCCGACCGGCTGCGCGCCGCCGCCGCCGAGGCTCGCGCGCACGGCCCGGGGGTGCTGTTGGTGACCGACGTGGAGGCCCTCGCCCCCGCCGACCGGCCGGGGCCGGTGTCCACCGTGTTCCGGCAGGTGGTCGCCGAGACCGTACTGGCGGGGGTGGCGGTCGTCTGCACCACCGGCCGGCCCGAGGCGGTCGACCCCGCGCTGCGCGCCCCCGACCTGCTGTCGCTGCGGATCAGCGTCCCGCTGCCGGACGCGGCCCTGCGCCGGGAGCAGTTGACCGTGCTGACCCGGCAGGTCCCGCTCGCCGACGACGTGCGCCTCGACGAGGTGGCCGGGCGTACCCCCGGCTTCGTCGCCGCCGACCTGGCCGCGCTGCTGCGCGAGGCCGGGGTGCGCGCGGCGCTGCGGCAGAAGTCGGCCGAGACGCCGACGGTGGCGATGGCCGACTTCACCGCCGCGCTGGAGGTGGTCCGCCCGACCACCATGGCGGCGTCCACCCTGGAGCTGGCCTCGGTGACGCTCGACGACGTGGGCGACCTGGTGGAGGTCAAGGAGACGCTGACCGAGTCGGTGCTCTGGCCGCTGACCTACCCGGACACCTTCGCCCGCCTCGGCGTGCAGCCGCCGCGCGGCGTGCTGCTCTACGGCCCGCCGGGCTGTGGCAAGACCTACCTGGTCACGGCGCTGGCCGGCTCGGGGCGGGCCAACGTGCTCTCGGTGAAGGGAGCCGAGCTGCTGTCGAAGTGGGTCGGCGAGAGCGAGCGAGCCGTGCGGGAGCTGTTCCGCCGGGCCCGCGAGGCCGCGCCCACCCTGATCTTCCTGGACGAGGTGGACGCGCTCGCCCCGGTACGCGGGCAGGCCAGCGACGGCGGCACCACCGACCGGGTGGTGGCCGCGCTGCTGACCGAGCTGGACGGGGTGGAGACGCTGCGCAACGTGGTGGTGGTCGGTGCCACCAACCGGCCGGACCTGGTGGACCCCGCGCTGCTGCGCCCGGGGCGGCTGGAACGGCTCGTCTACGTGCCGCCGCCGGACGCCCCGGCGCGGGCGGAGATCCTGCGGGCCTCGTCGCGCAACGTGCCGCTGGCGCCCGAGGTGGACCTGGCGGCGCTGGGCGCGGAGCTGGAGGGCTTCTCGGCGGCGGACTGCGCCGCGCTGGTGCGGGAGGCGGCGCTGGCCGCCATGCGGGAGTCGCTGAGCGCGTCCACGGTCAGCGTCGCGCACGTGGCGGCGGCCCGCGCCAGGGTCCGCCCGTCCCTGGACCCGGCCCAGGTCGCCTGGCTGGCCGCCTACGCCGAGAAGCGGGCCGGCTGAGCGCCGGGGCCGCCGGCGGGGCCCGCCCGGCGGCCGGTGTGCCCGCCCCGCCGGCAGGGCCCGGCCGGCCGCCGGCGGGTATACCGCCCCGCCGGGCGGCGCGGTGCGTCAGTCGCGATCCTCCCGTCGACGGCGTAGCTCGGGTCGGCGGGGCGCCTCCGGGGAGCGGCGGGGCCGGGGCTCGTCACGGGGTTGGGGGCGGCGGGCCCGCTCCGGGGCCCGGCGGCGCGGCGCGGGCCGGTCCTCCCCCGGCTCCTCCTCGTACTCGTCGTAGTCGCCGTCGTCGTCCTCGTACTCGTCCTCGGCCGGGCCGCGGCGCGGGGGAGGCCGACGGCGGCCGCGCGGCTCGCGTTCATCCCGCCCCTCCTCCCGTAGCTCGCGCTCCTCCTGCTCCTCGCGCAGCGCGGTCTCGTGGTCCCGGACCACCCGCGAGTCCTCGATCTCGCCGCGCCAGCCCCGCACCGCATCCGGGTCGAGGACGGTCTGGGTCATCACGTGCCGGACGAAGTGCTTCATCTCCAGCCGGACGCGGCGGCCCTGGGCCCGCCACAGGTTGCCGGTGTGCTCGAAGAAGCCCTGCGGGTGGTATTCCAGCACCACCAGGATCCGGGTCAGGTCCGGCGTCAGCTCGTGGAAGCTGACGGTGCCGTCGACCGAGCCCTTCTCTCCCTTCGAGCGCCAGTGGATCAACCTGTCCGGGATCTGCCGGACGATGGTGGACTCCCAGGTGCGGTGCGACCAGAAGACCTGTGCCTTCCAGGTCAGCTTCTCGTCCGACTCGGTGTCGACGCTCTCGACCTTCTTCATGAAGCTCGGGAAGTCACCGAACTCGGTCCACTGGTCGTACGCGACCCGGACCGGCACGCCGACCTCGATCGCCTCGACGATGTTCGTCACCTTGATCTTGCCGCCGCCACCGTCGCCGCCCTTGCCGCCCCTGCCGCCCCTGCCGAGTGCCGACATCACCTTCTCCTTGCCGCCGGCCAGTCCGGCCTGGACCATGGCCTTCGCGGGCGAGCCGCCCTCGGAGAGCTGACGCGCACCCGTCGCGGCGGCGATCAGACCGGGGCCGCCGCCCTGCTTGGCGTAGTCGTTGAGCCGGCCGGTCGCGGCCGTGATCCGCTCGGTCACCGCGTGCGTCGCACGCTCGCCGATCGCGCTGGCAAGGTTCCGCGCCTCGCCGACGAGCTGGCCCCGGATCCGGGCCCCGAGGCCACCGGGATTCGTCGTGTCGTTCATCGTCACCGCCCCCGCTCTCCGGCAGCGGAACCGCCGCCCGCGCCCCGGTCCGGCCGGTCGCCGCCGCCACCCGGCTGACCGCCACCGCCGTTGGGCCGGCCGCCGCCAGGTCCGCCGCCGTTGGGCCCGCCGGAGCCGCCACCGTTGGAACCGCCGCCGTTGGAACCGCCGCCGGGACCGCCACCGCCACCTTCGGACCCGCCACGTGCGGACCCGCCGCCAGGCCCTCCGCCGCCAGGCCCGCCCCCGCGCCCGCCGGGGCCGTCGCCACCCCGCCCGCCGGGGCCGCCCCGGCGACGCAGCGCGTCGGCCGAGCCGCGCAGCTTGCCGCCGAGCGCGTCGATGCCGCTGCCGGCGGCGGCCGTCGCGGCCGCCTTGGAGGCGGCGGCGAGCGGACCACCCAGGCGACCGATGTCGGCCAGGTGCGGGGACGAGTGGAGCAGCTTGCCGCCGGCCTTCAGCAGCCCGCCGGGCTCCCGGCTCGCGCGACCGGCCGCGACCGCGGCGGCCAGGGTGAGGGCCGTACGCAGCTTGCGCCGACGGCCGAGCAGATAGCCGAAACCGACCGCAAGCCCGATTCGTGCTCCGCTTCTCATCAGTTCTCCTTCGCTCCCCGGAGCGTCGGACACCGGACGGCGTTGTTCGGAGAATGGCCGCCGGGAATCAGCACGCGCCGGAACCGCAATCAGGAGTCCCGTTCGACAGGACCCGGCGGGCAGTACCCGTTGACCTGGCGAAGAAACGCGAGCGCCGCACCCACTGCCAATTCGGGGAAACGGCGGTACGCCCGGTTCCACCGTCCCGAACCGGGCGTACGAGAACGTCCCGGCTGGGACGACTCAGGGCGAAAAGAACCGCGTCACAATGCCGGCGGCGGCGAATCGAGACATATCTCGGCGTGCACCTTCGCGCCGTCCTCGCGCAATTTCGCGCCGCATTTGCGGAGGACCGACACCGCACCACGGTTGTCGGCGGTGGTCTCCGCCACGACGAGCCGCATACCGGCCGCCGCCGCCTCGTTCAGCAACTCGCGCAGGGCGGCCACGCCGATTCCCTGGCCCCGAGCGGAGCGCCCCAGCCACATCCCACTCTCGACCGTGCCCGGCTCGTCACGCAGAGTCATACGGATCATGCCGACCACCTCGCCGCCGGCCAGGATCGCGTACATGCGGGTGCCCGTCGGGCCCTCCAGCCCGGCGAAGCTGGCCCGGTGGAACTCCCGGAACGCATCGCGCCGGGCGTGCGACCAGCCCGCCGGGGCCTCCACCGGCGGCATCACGTCGCCGGGCTCCGCCTCCGCCGCCGCTACGGAGAGCAACGGCTCCAGGTTTTGCTCGTCCACCGGCTCCAACCGGACCGTTCCCGCCACGTGCCGCAGTCTGCCGCCCCCACCGGCCCAAGTCCACCCCATCGGGCTTCGACTGGCGATCCGGCGGAAGGTACCGGCCGGTCGGCCCCGCATGGTGTTCCTCCTCACGCTCCGCTGTCGGGCTCCCGGAAACGGAGGGCGGAACGCGGCGGGAGCGCCGGCGCTCCCGGACCAGTCCGGAGCGAGTCAGGGCGCCGGTGCGTCGAACTCGCAGAGCACCACCGAGGCGTCGTCCGCCGACTTGTGCCGGCGCAGCCGATCCGGATGATCGCGCTCGGCGGCGCGTACCCGGTCGATGAGCGCGCCCGGCCCCTCGGCGCACGCCGCGTCCAGCAGCCCCGCCCAGCCGAGGAGGTCGAACTGCTCCACCAGCGCCGACACGCCGTCGCTGAGCAGCGCGGCGCGCCGCACCGCGCCCGGCCCGCGCAGCGGCAGCGTCCCGGTCACCGCGTGGAACGCCGCGTCCGGGTCGGCGGCCGCCACCCAGTAGCCGTGGGTGCGGTTCATCCGCGCCCGCTGCACACCGACGGCCTGGCGGAACCGGGCGACCCGGTCGGCGGCGGGTCCCGCCGGCACGGCGGCGACCATGGCCCGCAGCTCGGCCGTGGCGGCGTCCAGCCGGTCGTCGGTGACGACGCTGACCCGGCCACCGGCGTCGAGCACCAGCGGGCTGTCGCAGAGCACCAGGTAGTCGACGTGGTCGCCGCCGTCGCGCAGCAGGCAGACCGTGCTCGACGGGGTGCCCGGATGATCCAGGTCGCACGCGTCGCCGTGGTCGCCCCGGACCGCCAGGATCGCCGCCGCCAGGTTGCTCGTCAGGGTGGCGGCCGGGCGGACCGCCTCCGCGAGCCCGAGCCGGGCCGCGAGGTGCCGGACGTACCAGGCGGGGTCGTGCACGCAGCCCGTGTCGAAGCCCTCCGGCACGGTCGCGCCGTCCAGCACGCCGACCAACGGCCCGAACCGGAAGACCAGGTCCTCGTTGCCGGGCCGGCCGGGGGGCGGCGCGGACGCGGAACTCACCCGCATGGTCCGCGCCGCCCCCACCACCCTGGTCGCCTCAGCGGCGACGGAGGTCGTCGGCGGTCTCATGCGCCTGCCCCTGCACCTGGTGCGCCGCCGACATGCCCTGCTCCCGTACGGCCGAGGCGCCCCCGGCGGCCGTGGAGCGGACGGCCTGGGCCGCCTGCTGCGCCGGCTCGCGCAGGTTGTCGCGCATCTCGTGGCCGACCTGGCTCGCCTGCTCGCGCAGGTGCCCGGCCTGCTCGCGGAGCTGGTCGGAGTGCTCGCTCACCTTGCCCCTGGCCTGCCCGGCCAGCCGTCGCTCCGGCCGGCTGGGCGGGATCAGCGACGAGACCAGCAGCCCGGCGCCGAAGGCGATCAGGCCGGCGGCGAGGGGATTTCCCCGCGCGTGCTGGCGGGACTGCTCGCCGAGCGAGCGGGCCTCGTCCCGCACCGAGGCCGCGGCGTGCGACACCTGCTCCCGGGACTGCTCCCCGAGCGCCCGCGCCGAGTCGGCCGCGTGCGACACCCGCTCTCCGGCCGCGTGGGACACCCGCTGTGCGGCGCCCTGCCCGTCCGTCTGCACGCCCATCACCTTCTCCCTGGCCCGGGTGAGCGCGCCACGAGCCTGCCCGACGCGCTCACCGGCGATCCGTCGCGGGTTGACCTTGTCGGCCAGCGCGTCGACGTCACTGCTCAACTCGTTCCGGGTGTTCTCGATCTCCCACCGAATCCGGTCCGGATCGTTGGACATGATCTTCTCCCTCCCGGCGACCTCACCGGCCTCGCACCGCGTTCGGTATCTCCTGTGCGGTCTCTCTCGTCCTGGGCAGCACCGAGCGGAGCTGCGCCTTCTCCTTGCGCGCCCTGGAGAGCAGGAAGCCCGTGACGACGGCCCAGATGACGGCCACGATCAGCGCCGCCCAGCCCTGGTCCATCACGTTGGACAGCCCCCACCACAGCGCGTACGACACGAACAGCACCGTCAGGAAGCCGGCCAGCGCGGCCCCGCCGAACATTCCGGCGAGCTTGCCGGCATGGCCCGCCTCCTCGCGCAGCTCCGCCTTGGCCAGCTCGACCTCCTTGCGGACCAGCGTGGAGAAGTCCCGGGTCACGTCGCCCAGCAGGTTCCCGACCGACTGGGTCCGCTCCCTCTCCGGGGCGCTCACGGGGCCACCCCACCCGGGATGTCCGGCCCCGGCCGGCCGGGCGGCGCGGCGTTGCGCACCCGGGCCGTCCCCGAGTACGCCCCCTCGGCCTCGTACGGTGCCTCGACCGTCCGCTCGTACGGCTGCGGCCCGCCGGGCATGGGCGCGGCGGCCGGCGGCGGGGTGGACGGCTGGCCGCCCCGCGCTCCGCCGTCCGGAGACGGCCGGACGCCGTGCGCCCCGTCGCCCGAGGCGGTCAGGTTCCGGGTGAGCCGCCCGACCAGCATGCCGGCCAGGGCCGCGCCGGCCAGGAAGGTGCCCGGGTGCCGGCGCGCGTACGCCCGCACCTCCTCGACCACCGCCCCGGGTTCGCGCTCGTCGAGCCAGCCGGCGGCCTGCTGGGCGGCGTCCGCGGCGCGGCGGACCGCCTGACCGGCCATCCCGGAGTCCTCGCTCCGCTCCGCCATCGAGCCGAGTTCGCGCCCGATGCTGCGCAGCCCCTCGGCGGCCCGCCGCTGCTGCGCATGGGCCTGGTCGCGCAACTGCGTGCCGGCCTCACCGGTCAGGTTGCGCGCCTGCCGCCGGGCTTCCGACGCCACCTGGCCGCCCTGTTCCGCGGCCGCGTGCGCGACCTGTCCGCCGGCCTGGGCCGCCTGGTGCCCGACCCGGGACGCTTCCTGCCGGGCCTGATGTGCGGTGCCGGTCGCACCTTCCGGTGGCCGGCTCGGGTTGATTCCCGTCATCGCCCGCTCCCTCCGTCGGCCCCGGGCCGCCGGTCACGGCCCGGAACGTGAACCGGCCGCGAGTCGCGGCCCGGAACGACACCCGCCTACCCGCGTGGGTCGCCGACATTCGCCCGACTCCCGGGCCGGGCGGCGGGGCCGGCCGGGCCGGTGCCGCGGGCGCCCGGCGCCCGCCCGGTCGAACGGGACCCGGCCCACGCGGGGGCGCAAGACAGCCCAGAGCGGGCCGGCGGTGCGAAAGGTGGCGGCGAGCTCAGCGGCGGCGGTTGCGGGCCCGCGACGACCGCAGCCGGCGCAGCCGGCCGACCAGCACCGGCTCGGCGGCCAGGGCCGCCGGGTTGTCGAGCAACGCGTTGAGCAGTTGGTAGTAGCGGGTGGCGGAGAGCCCGAAGGTGTCCCGGATGGCCTGTTCCTTGGCGCCCGCGTGCCGCCACCACTGCTGCTCGAAGGCGAGGATGCCCAGCTCCCGCTCGGTCAGCCCGCTCTCCGGCCGGGTGCCCGCCGCGGCCGGTGGCGCCGTTTCGGCGACCGGTTCCGTCGCCGGACGAGGCTGCGGGACGGCCGGCGCCGCGGCGTCGGGACCGGTGCGCGGCTGGGGGACGACCCCCGCCTCCCGCACGTCGTCGGCCGTACCCGAACCGCCCGACTGCCCCGCCCCGCCCCGCTGGCCCGGCGCGCCCGACTGGCCCGTACCGTCCGCCGTCGGCGGCTCGGTGGCGGCCGGGGCGGCGTCGGCGGGCTGCATGGCGCTCCTCGTGGGGCTGGTGGGGCGGCACGGCAGGACACCGGCCCGGGGGGACACCAGCCTAACCAGGGCCGACCCGGTCCGCATCGGGCGAGCGTGCCGGAACGTGACCGCTCCGGTTCACCCCGTGCCCGCGCCCCGGCGGCCACCCGCGTCGCCGCCCCGGAGGGCCGTCGCGTCGCCCGGACCCCGGTCGGCAGGCCCCGGCCCGGGACCGGCCCCGGGGGACCGGCTCCCGTGCGGCGGTGCGACCGGAGGCCGGGGAGAGCCGCCGGTCGCACCGCCCGGTCAGGAGATGTCCCGCCGGCGCATCGCCCAGAGGGCCGCGCCGAGGATCACCGTGAACCCGACCGCGAGCAGCAGCGACGACTGCTGCCAGGTGATTTCCAGGGTGTCCGGCTTGCACTCCCCGAAGTAGGTGGCCTGGCAGGCGTTCCAGTCCTCCAGCGTCACCTTCTTCTGCATCCACGCGACGGCGTACGTGGGCAGCAGCCACGCCTCGGCGAAGCGCACGCCGGCCATGGCCAGCAGGACGCCGAGGCCGAACTGGCCGACGACCATCAGGGCGATCACCCCGCCCAGGGCCATCGCGGTGTGCCGCCCCAGCGACGCCAGCGCGAACCCGATGGTCGCGGTGACCACGGCGAGCACCAGCCCGCGCAGCCCGGTGAGGGCGAAGGACTGCCAGGCCCCCGAGGTCATCTTCGCCGTGCTGCCGCGCAGGCTGGCGACCAGCCAGAAGCTGCCGAACCAGAGCGCCGTCGTGGGCACCGCCAGGGCCACCAGGCCGGTGAGCAGCGCCGCCAGCTTCGTCAGCAGTACGGTCAACCGCCTCGGCCGCCAGAGCAGCAGGTTCATCATGCCGCCGGTGTTCCACTCCGCCCCGACGAAGGAGGCGCCGACCACGAACCCGACCAGCGCGAGGATGGCGGCGAGCGGCAGCAGCGTGTCGCCGAAGTTCTCCCGGAAGTCGAAGGTGGAGGGCAGGAACCACCGCGCCTCGATCGCCTCGCGCGGCGGCGGCTGGATCGTCGCGCAGTCCTCCGGGAAGCCGTCGCTCTGCCCCGTGCCGGCTGCCTTCGCCCGCTCGCACTCCGCGCGGTACCGCTCGTTCTGCCGGACGTCCTGCTGCCACTGCTGCTCGGCGGCGCGCTCGGCCTTGGCCAGCGCGGCGGCGTCGATCTTCTCGTTGGTGAAGAAGACCCCGATCACCACCATCGCGAGCACCAGCAGGCCCAGCAGGCTCATCCAGCGGGTGAAGCGCCGCTTGGCGAGCCGGCGCAGCTCCGTACGGTAGAGGCTCACGCGCCCCACCCTCCTCCGGCGGTGCCGGGCTGTCCCGCCCCGCCGACCTTCGTGGACTGGTCGACCTGCCGGTGCTGGCCGGGTACCGGCGCGGTGGCGGTCAATTCGAGGAAGACGCTCTCCAGGTCGACGGCGACCGGGGCGAGCTCGCTCACGTAGAGGCCCTGCTCGGCGAGGAGCCGGGTCACCGTGGCCGGCTTGTCGACCCCGGCGAGCATCAGGTGGTCGGCGTGACCGTCCACCCGGAGCCCGGCGCGGGTCAGCGCCTCGGCGGCGACCGGCAGGTCGGCGACCGCCTCCAGCCGCACCCGGAGCGCGCCGGAGGAGTGCTGCGCGAGCACCTGCTCGACCGGGCCGTGGGCCACCCGCCGGCCCAGCGAGATGATGGTGACCGAGTCGCAGATCAGCTGGATCTCGCCGAGGATGTGGCTGGAGAGCACCACGGTCATCCCGGACTCGGCGAGCCCGCGGGTCAGCGTGCGCATCTCCCGGATGCCGCCCGGGTCGAGGCCGTTGGCCGGCTCGTCCAGGATCAGCAGCTTCGGGTTCTTCAGCAGCGCCGAGGCGACCGCGAGCCGCTGCTTCATGCCGAGCGAGTAGGTCTTGACCCGCTCGCCGGCACGGTCGCGCAGCCCCACCAGTTCGAGCACCTCGTCGACCCGCTGCCGGGGCACGTCGCCGGCTCCGGCCAGCAGGGAGAGGGTGTCGCGCGCGGTGAAGTGCGGGAAGAACTGCGGGCTCTCCACGATGGCGCCGACCTGGCCGGCGACGGCGGGCAGCGCGGCGGGCAGCTCGTGTCCGAGGATCGCCATCCGGCCGGCGTTGGGCCGGATCAGGCCGAGCAGCGTACGCAGCGTGGTCGTCTTGCCCGACCCGTTGGGGCCGAGGAAGCCGTGCACCTGCCCCTCCTCGACCCGCATGTCGAAACCGTCCAGCGCGTTGCGAGTGCCGCGCCGGCGGCTCTTGTACGTCTTGCGGAGACCTTCGATCTCCAGGACAGCTGGCAAGCTGCACCTCCCCCGATGGGTGTATGACAGGCGACACCATACGCGGTATGCAGTGCCGCGCAATACCCGGTATGCACGACGCGCCGATCGATGGCGGGTCAGGCGCAGACGACGGTGACGCCGGCGGCGCGGAACGCCTCCACCACCTCGGGATTCGCGCCGGAGTCGGTCACCAGCGTCTCCACCCGGTCCACCGGGCAGATCCGGGCGAAGGCGTGGCCACCCAACTTGGACGAGTCCGCGATGATCACCACCCGCTTCGCCCGGGCCACCATGAGGTTGTTCATCGCGGCCTCACCCTCGTGGTGCGCGGCGGCGCCGAGCTGCGGGTCGATGGCGTCCACGCCGAGCAGCGCGACGTCGAGGGTGACCTCCCGCAGCAGCGCCCCGCCCAGCGGGCCGACCAGCTCGAACGACTTCGGGCGGACCACGCCGCCGGCCACCACGACCTTCATCCGCGAGCGGACCAGCAGCTCGTTGGCGATGTTGAGCGCGTTGGTGACCACGGTCAGCTGGGCGCCCTCGGCGCTGGTGTTGAGGTCGGGCCGGACGGCGAGGGCCCGGGCCACCTCCGTGCTGGTGGTGCCGCCGTTGAGGCCCACCACGGTGCCGGGCGAGACCAGCGCCGCGGCGGCGGCGCCGATCCGCTGCTTCTCCGCCGAGTGCTTGGCGGTCTTGTAGCGCAGCGGCAGGTCGTAGGAGACGCCGTTGGCGACCGCCCCGCCCCGGGTCCGGGTGATCATCTGCTGCTGGGCGAGCTGGTCGAAGTCGCGCCGGATGGTGGCCTGGGAGACGTCCAACCGCTCGGCGGCCTCCTCGACGCTCACCCGACCACTGTCGGTCAGCATCTCGAGCAGGGCGTTCCATCTGGCGTACCGGTCCACCCCGGGCCCTCCAGCTACTGCACGGTCGGTGATTGATTGCGTGCACAGTAGTGCGCGAAACTACGAGGGCGCAAAACCATGGCGTGCGCGATCCCCGAGCCGGTTGCCACAGCCAGCCGCTTTCGCGCAGAATAACGCGCGAAAGGCGGCCCTAACGAGCCGTATTGCGCACCGCTCCCCTGCGTAGGAGTTCTCATGTCGTACGTCGACGCCGAGATCGCGAGCCAGCCCGACTGCTGGCGGGAGGCGGCGCGACTCGCCGCCTCGGCGACCGCCCATCTGCCCCGCCCCGGCGAGCGGGTCGCCGTCGTGGGGTGCGGCACGTCGTGGTTCATGGCGATGGCGTACGCGGCCCGCCGCGAACACCTCGGCCAGGGCGAGACCGACGCCTTCCAGGCCTCCGAGTTCCCCACCGGGCGGCGCTACGACCGGCTCGTCGCGATCACCCGCTCCGGCACCACCACCGAGGTGACCGAGCTGCTCGCCGCCCTGCGCGGGCGGGTGCCGACCACCGTCCTCGTCGGCGACCCCGACTCCCCCGCCGTCGCGCTGGCCGACGCGGCGGTGCCCCTCGCCTTCGCCGACGAGCGCTCGGTGGTGCAGACCCGCTTCGCGACCACCGCCCTGGCCCTGCTCCGCGCCCACCTCGGCGACAACATCGACGCGCTGGCCGCCGACGCCGAGGTGGCCGTGCGCGCCCCGCTGCCGATCGACCCGACCCGGATCGAGCAGGTCACCTTCCTCGGTCGCGGCTGGACGGTCGGGCTGGCGCAGGAGGCCGCGCTGAAGTGCCGCGAGGCGGCCACCTTCTGGGCCGAGGCGTACCCGGCGATGGACTACCGGCACGGGCCGATCTCCGTCGCCGCGCCCGGTCGGCTGGTCTGGGCGTTCGGTGAGCTGCCCGACGGGCTGGCGGAGGACGTGGCGGCGACGGGGGCCGCGTTCGTGCACAGCCGCACCCACGGCTGCCGCACCGTGCTCGCCAGCTGGGCGGCGGGGCGCACGCCGGTCGACCCGATGGCGGACCTGATCCTGGCGCAGCGCTTCGCCGTCGCGCTCGCCACCAGCCGGGGCCTCGACCCCGACGCGCCCCGACACCTGAGCCGTTCCGTGGTACTCGCGTGAGCGCAGCCGAGGTCGTCGTCGCGCTGGACGTCGGCGGCACCGGGATGAAGTGCGCCCTGGTCGGGGCGGACGGCGCCGTGCGGCGCGCCGAGCGGCACCCCACCGGGGCCGGGCGCGGCCCGGACGCCGTGGTCGACACCGTCCTGCGGGTCGCCGAGGGACTCGCCGCAGTGGCCCGCGCCGACGGGCTCGACCCGGTCGCGGTCGGCATCGCCGTGCCCGGGGTGATCGACGAGGCACGCGGCGTCGCCGTCTGGTCGGCGAACGTGGGCTTCCGGGACGTACCGCTGCGGGACCTGGCGCGGGAGCGGCTCGGGCTGCCGGCGACGCTCGGCCACGACGTGCGCGCCGGCGGCCTGGCCGAGGCCCGGCTCGGCGCCGGCCGCGACGCCGAGGAGGTGCTCTTCGTCGCCATCGGCACCGGGATCGCCGCGGCGCACGTGGTCGGTGGCACCGCCGCGACCGGCGCGCACGGCGCCGCCGGCGAGATCGGCCACATCCTGGTACGCCCCGGCGGGCCGCGCTGCGGTTGCGGCCGCCCCGGGTGCCTGGAGGCGGTCTCCTCCGCCTCCGCCATCGGCCGGCGCTACTCGGAGCTGGCCGGCGTCACGGCGACCGCCGCCGAGGTGGCCGAGCGGGCGGCGACCGGCGAGCCGCTGGCGGTGGACGTCTGGCGGGAGGCCGTCGAGGCGCTCGCCGACGGGCTGGCCACCGGCCAGTCCCTCTTCGACGTGCAGACCGTTGTGCTCGGTGGCGGGCTGGCCCGGGCCGGCGCGCTGCTGTTCGACCCGCTGCGGAGCGCGCTGCACGAGCGGATGACGTTCCACCGGGAGCCGCGCCTGGTCGCGGCGGCCCTCGGCGACGAGGCCGGGTGCCTCGGCGCCGCCCTGCTGGCCCTCGACAAACTGGAGAAGTGATGGCCCACCGGGTGAACGGCAAGGTGGTGACCCCGACCGGTGTGATCCGGCAGGGCTGCGTGGAGGTGGACGGGGACCGGATCACAGCGGTGGCCGAGTATCCGTCGGTACGCGACGGACACTGGATCGTGCCCGGCTTCGTCGACATGCACACCCACGGCGGTGGTGGGCACACCTTCACCACCGGCGACGCCGGGCAGGCCCGGCAGGCCGCCGACTTCCACCTGCGGCACGGCACCACCACCCTGCTCGCCAGCCTGGTCAGCTCGCCGTTCGACCTGATGCGCGCGGCCACCGAGGCGTTCGCGCCGCTGGTCACCGAGGGGGTGCTGGCCGGGATCCACTTCGAGGGCCCCTACCTCTCCTCCGCCCGCTGCGGCGCACAGAACCCCGAGTACCTCCGCGACCCTTCGGCGGACGAGCTGACCGAGCTGATCGAGCTGGGCGGCGGGGCGGTGCGGATGGTCACCCTCGCCCCCGAGCGGGACGGCGCGCTGGAGGCGATCAAGCTGCTCACCGCGCACCGGGTGGTGGCCGCGGTCGGCCACACCGACGCCACGTACGACGAGACCCGCGCCGCCGTCGCGGCGGGCGCGAGCGTCGGCACCCACCTGTTCAACGGGATGCGACCGGTGCACCACCGCGAGCCCGGCCCGGTGGTGGCCCTGCTGGACGCCCCGAACGTCGTCTGCGAGCTGGTCGCCGACGGCGTGCACCTGCACGGCGGGACGCTGGCCTTCGCCACGTCGACGGCGGGCCCCGAGCGATCGGCCCTGATCACCGACGCGATGGCCGCCGCCGGTATGCCCGACGGCGAGTACGACCTCGGCGGCCAGGCCGTCACGGTCGCGGACGGCGTGGCGCGGCTGGCCCGCGACGGCGCGATCGCGGGCAGCACGCTGACCATGGACGCCGCGCTGCGGCACGCGGTCGACGCCGGGATCCCCGTCGCGGACGCCGTCCGGATGGCGGCCACCACGCCGGCGCGCGCCATCGGCCTCGGCGACCGGCTGGGCGCGCTCCAGGTCGGGCTGCGGGCCGACCTGGTGGTGCTCGACGACGACCTCGACGTGGTCCGGGTGATGCGCGGAGGCTCCTGGGTGGAGTGACCGGCGGCCGGACCGGCGCTCCTGCCGCACCTGCCCGGCGGTCCTGCCGCTGGTGGTCCTGCCGCCGGGCAGGGCCGACGCCCCTGCCGCACCTGGCCCCTGTCGCGCCAGCGCTGTCGAGCTGAGTCGTTTGCGACATCAGCCGCCCTCGTCCGTCTGAGTCGTCTACGACATCAGCTCGAAAGGGCCGCGAGACCCCACCACCCGAGGAGGAGCGCCGGCTGGGCGTCGGGCCTCGTGCGTCAGGCGGTGGGGACCTCCACGCCGAGCACGGCCTGCTCGTCGGGACGGTGCACCAGCACGTCGGAGAGGAACGACTGCACGGCCGGGGCCATCCCGACGTCCCGGCCGGCCCGCTCGGAGAGCAGCCACTTGTGCTCGATGATCTGCGCGAAGAGCTCCTGCGGCTCCAGCTTGCGGCGCAGGTGCGCGGGCACGGCCCGGACCACCGGCTCGAAGACCTCGGTGAGCCAGCGGTGCGCGGCCTGCTGCTCGTCGGTCAGGTCGCTCTCGGCCCGGTAGGCGTCGAGGTCGTTGAGCAGCCGGCGGGCCTGGTTCTCCTCGGCGTCCAGGCCGGTCAGGCGCAGCAGCCGCCGGGTGTGGTAGCCGGCGTCGACCACCTTCGGCCGGATCAGGTAACGCCCGTTGTCGATCGTGGACATGGCCACCTCGGCGACGTCGAAGCCCAGCTCGTTGAGGCGGCGGATCCGCCCCTCGATGTCGTGCCGGGCCTCCCGCTCGACCTGCTGCTCGTAGGTGATCTCGTGCCACAGCCGCTCGTAGCGCTGCACGACCTCCTCGCAGACCACCTCCGGGTCGATCGACTCGTGCAGCAGCCCGGCGGCCTGGAGGTCCAGCGCCTCGCCGAAGATGTTGACCCGGGCGATCTCCAGGTCCTCGCCGCGCTGCCCGTTGGAGAGCGAGTGGTGCAGCGCCCCGGTCTCGGCGTCCACCAGGTAGGCGGCGAACGCCCCGGCGTCCCGGCGGAAGAGCGTGTTCGACAGCGAGCAGTCGCCCCAGAAGAAGCCGGTCAGGTGCATCCGGACGATGAGGGCGGCCAACGCGTCGAGCAGCCGGCCCATCGTCTCCGGGCGCAGCGTGTGCGAGAAGAGCGCCCGGTAGGGCAGCGAGAACTGGAGGTGCCGGGTGATCAGCACCGGGTCGAGCGGCTCCCCGTCGTCGCTCTGCCGGTCGGCGACGATCGCCACCGCCTCCACCGACGGGAAGCCCATCCGTTCCAGTGCGCGCAGCAGGTCGTACTCCCGCTCGGCGACCCGCTCGCCGGTTTCCTTGACCGCGTAGACGTAGCCGCCGAGGCGGACGAAGCGGACGACGTGCCGGGAGATGCCCTGGGGCAGCGCCACCAGGTGCTCCGCGGGCCACTCCTCCAGCGGGGTCGACCAGGGGAGGTCGAGCAGCGCCGGGTCGACGAGGGCCGAGGTGATCCGCACGGGACAAGTCTGACGGGTTCCCCCCGCCGAGCGCCTCCCTTCGTGGCTCGGCACACAGCCCGGCCCCGGCCCCGGCCCCGGCCCGTCCCGGCCGGGCGCCGGACGGGGCCGGTAGCGTGACGGGGTGCGGGAGACCACGGCGGTACGGGGAAAGGTCCAGCTCCGGCCGGTCCGGCCGGCCGGCTGGTGGTTCGACGCGCTGCTGCTCACCGCCCTCGTCGGGCTGACCGTGGCGCTCGCCGGCGAGCGGCTCTTCGGGATCGACCGGGCGATCGCCGACTGGTCGCAGTCGCACCGGCCGACGGCCGCGCACTGGATCGCGGTGGTCCTCAACCACCTCGGCCAGGGCACCCCGCTGACGTTGCTCGCCCTGGCGCTCGGGGTGCTGCTCGCGGTGCGGCTGAGATCCGTGCGCCCGGTGCTGCCGCCCGTGCTCGCCTTCGTGCTCAGCTATCTGACCATCGGCCCGCTCAAGGTGTGGACCGCCCGGCCCGCGCCCAGCGCCAGCGTCAAGGAACCCTTCCTCCCCGTCGAGCGGACCCTGCCGTTGTTCCAGGACGAGCTGCCGCTGCGCTTCGCCCAGTCCTACCCCTCCGGCCACGTCGCGAACGCGATCCTCTGGTACGGCGTCATCGCGCTGCTGCTCGTCCCGCTGCTGCGCACGTACGGCCGCGCCGTGCCGCCCCGGCTGGTCACCGTGGTGCGGGTGGTGCCGCCGGTCGTGGTGCTCTGCACCACCACCTACCTGGGCTGGCACTGGCTGACCGACTCGGTCGCCGGGCTGCTGCTCGGGCTCCTGCTCGACCGGCTGCTGCACCGTGTCCCGTGGGACGCGCTGCCGTTGCCGGGGGCGCCGCGGGACTGGAACCGTCCGTTCATCTCCGCCCCCTAGGGTTCCGGCGTGGATCGACTGGCGCGCCGGCTGGGCGTGGCGGACGCGGTGGTCATCGGCCTGGGGTCGATGCTCGGCGCGGGCGTCTTCGTGGTCTTCGCTCCCGCCGCGGCGGCGGCCGGCGGGGCCGGGCTGCTGGCGGCCCTGGTGCTGGCGGGCCTCGTCGCCTTCTGCAACGCGACCAGCTCGGCCCGGCTCGCGGCCCGCCACCCGGAGTCCGGCGGCACCTACGTGTACGGGCGGGAGCGGCTCGGGCCGTTCGCCGGGTTCCTGGCCGGCTGGGGTTTCGTGGCGGGCAAGACGGCGAGCTGCGCGGCGATGGCGCTGACCGTCGGGGCGTACCTCTGGCCGGGGCAGGCCCGGCTCGTCGCCGTCGGCGCGGTGCTGGCGGTGACCGCCGTGAACCTGCGTGGCATCGCCAGGACCGCGACCGCGACGAAGGTGCTGGTCGGCGTGGTGCTGGCGGTGCTGGCCCTGGTCGCGGTGGCCGGCGCCTTCGGCGGCGACGTCTCGCTCGGCCGGCTCGGCGACCTCGACGGCGGCGGGCGGGGGGTGCTCACCGCCGCCGGGCTGCTCTTCTTCGCCTTCGCGGGGTACGCCCGGATCGCCACCCTCGGCGAGGAGGTGCGCGACCCGGAGCGGACCATCCCCCGGGCGGTCCCGCTGGCCCTCGGCGTGGTGCTGGCGGTCTACCTGGTGCTGGCCGTGGTGACGGTCGGCGTGCTCGGCGCCGACCGGCTGGCCGGTTCCGCCGCGCCCCTGGCCGACGTGGTGACCGCCGCCGGGCTGCCCGGCCTGGCCTGGCTGGTGCGGGCCGGGGCGACGGTGGCGGTCGCGGGGGTGCTGCTCTCCCTGCTAGCCGGGGTGGGGCGCACCGCGCTGGCGATGGCCCGCCGCCGCGACCTGCCGGCGGCGCTGGCCGCCGTCCACCCCGTGCACCGGGTGCCGCACCGCGCGGAGCTGGCCGTGGCCGCCGTGGTGGTGGCGATCGTGCTGCTGGGCGACGTCCGCGACGCGATCGGCTTCTCCAGCTGCACCGTGCTGGTCTACTACGCGATCACCAACGCCGCCGCGCTGACGCTGGGCCGGGACCCGGGCCGGCGGCTGCCCGTGCGGGCGCTGGCCGCGCTGGGGCTGGCCGGCTGCCTGCTGCTCGCGGTGAGCCTGCCGCCGGCCAGCGTGTTCGCCGGCACCGCCGTGCTCGCCGCCGGCGCCCTCTGGTACGCCCTTCGCCCCCGCCGGGCCTGACGCCGCTCCGCCCCGCGGCGGGCGGGCGCCGGCGCGGCGGCGGCCGTCACTCCTGCGGCTGCCGGGGCGCGGGCGCGACCGGATCCTCCGGCGGGGGCGGCGCGGCCTCGCGGATCAGGGCGTTCAGCCCCGCCCGGCGGGCCACCACCGTCAACCGGTCGCCCGCGACGATCACCAGCCGCGGGTCGGGCGCCCAGTCGCGGCGCTGGCCGGCCCGGGCGTGCGCCAGCAGGCGTACGCTCTCGGCCCGCCCGACGGCGGCGAGCGGCCGCCCGTCCAGCGACGACCCGGCGGCGACGGGGACCTCGGTGACCAGCAGCGCGTGCCGGCCGACCGGGATGGTGGCGATCACCGCGCGGTCCAGCAGCGCGGCGGCGAACGACGGCGCGGCGAGGTAGGAAACGCTGCGCGAGACGCCGATGCCGAACGCCTGCTGGATGCGCTCGGCGAAGTGCCCGTCGAAGAGGCGCAGCACCACCTGTAGCTCGGGGTTGACGGCCCGGCCGTTGAGCGCCGCCTGGAGGTTGGTCTCGTCGTCGGTGGAGACCACCACCAGCGCCTGGCAGCCGCCCACGGACGCCGACTGGAGGGTCTCCTCCAGCGCGGCGTCACCCACGATCAGCGGCACGCCCAGGCGCCGGGCCAGCGCCCCACCGCGCGGCTCGGGCACCTTGTCGATCGCCACCACCTCGACGCCGAAGTCGCAGAGCTGGGCCATCACCCGGGTGCCGACGTTGCCCAGCCCGACCACCACCACGTGTCCGGACCGCTCGGGCTGGATGCGCCCGGAGTGCAGGGCCAGGCGGGCGTTGACGATGCCGTCCACCACGACGGCGGTGATCAGCGGGATCAGCGCCAGCCCGGCCAGGTTGAGCACCACCTGCATGATCTGCTGGGCGATCGGCTTGTTCGCATCCGGATCCTGCCCGCTCAGGGTCGTCACGAGCGTCAGGTAGAGCGAGTCGCCCCAGTTGGCGTTCGTGGCGCGACCATTGAGCCAGCCGAGCACCCCGATCACCACCAGCAGCACGATCACCGCGACGCCGATCTTGCGCGTGGCGAAGCTGCGTACCGCGCGCAGCAGCACCGTCAGTGGGCGGCGGCGCCGGCGGGCCCGTCTCAGCCGGCGGGCGGCCAGCTCCGTGCCGGGCGGCGTCCCGGTCGCCTCGGCGATGACCAGGTCGGCCGCGCGCTCGTCGGCGGGCAGCAGCCGGACCTGCCGCGGGTCGCGGGTGTCGGCCACCCCGCAGACCACGTCGGTCGGGCGTACGTCGTCGCGGCGGGCCACGTAGAGGGTGCGCCCGCCGTGCCGGAAGTGGGTGGGGGCGACCTCACCGAGCGCGGCGGCCACGAAGGCGGGGGCGGCCATGGAGGCGTCGGAGAGCACCGCCGAGTCGGGGAAGATCTGCCGCACCCCGTTGGCGAGCCCGGTGTTGAACATCCGCACCACCAGGCGCAGCCGGGGCTCGACCTCCTGCGCGCAGAGCGCGGCGTGCATGTTGCCGACGTCGTCCTGGTGCAGCAGGGCCAGCCCGTCGGCGCCGGCCAGCCCGGCCCGGCGGAAGGTGACCTCGTCGAGCCGGTCGGCGCGGACCACCTCGACGCCCTGGAGGTCACGCCCGTCGGGCTCGTCCGAGCGCGGTCGTTCGGGCACGACCAGGGTGATCCGTACCCGGTCGGCCTGGAACTCGGTGGCGAGCAGCGCCCGCACCACCCAGTAGGCGAGCGCGTCGCGGCCACAGACCACGTAGTGCGCCCGCGCGTCCCCGTTGGCCCGCAGCCGCCGGCCGGCACGGCGCGCACGATCCAGCAGGGGTTCCGCCATGCGCCGCATCGTAGCCAGCCGGTCGCGCCGCGCGCAGTCCAGTGATCATGGAACTGGCCGTCCGGCATGTCCCGGCACGCCGGGCGGGTTTCCCGGCCGGCTGACGGGTAGACCGGCGGCATGCAGACGTTCCTGCCGTACCCGGACTTCCTGGCCAGCGCCCGGACGCTGGACCAGAAGCGGCTGGGCAAGCAGCGGGTGGAGGCCATCCAGGTGCTGCGCGGGCTGACCTGGCCCACGTACGGCTGGCGCAACCACCCGGCGGTGAAGATGTGGGCCGGGTACGAGGAGGCCCTCACCCGGTACGGGCTGGACGTCTGCGCGGTCTGGTGCGAGCCCGGCCGGGCCGACACCTGCGCGGCCACGATGACCACCGACCTCGCCGCCGCCTGCGGCCTGACCGGCGTGCGCACCCAGCGGGAGCTGGCCGAGGCCGGGGAGCTGCCGCCCTGGCTGGGCCGCGACGACCTGCACCGGAGCCACCGCTCGTCGCTGCTGCGCAAGGACCCCGGGCACTACGGGCCGCTCTTCGGCGACGACGTCCCGCCCGACCTGGAGTACGTCTGGCCCGCCTCCGACCGGCAGCGGCGCTGCCTGCCGCCCCCGACGCCGGAGTGAGGAGGGGCGCGCCGGGAGGACGCCCGCGCGGCGGAGAAGGGGCCGCCGAGCGGCTGAGGGGGGCAGACTGGAGGCCCACCCGGCGGAAAGGTGCACATGGCGCTGTCGAAAGTGGTTGGTCGCCTCATCGGCGTACGCGAGCACGAGGTGGACCCGGGCGGTGGCGGCGCCCCCCGCGTGCCGGGCCCGGTCGAGGCGGTGGTTGTCGGCGGCGGGATCGCCGGCATGTCGGCGGCGGTGGTGCTGGCGGAGCGCGGGGTGACGGTGACCGTGTTGGAGGCCGCGCCGACGCTCGGCGGCCGGCTCGGGGCGTGGCCGGAGACGCTCGCCGACGGCACCCGGCAGCTGAACGAGCACGGCTTCCACGCGTTCTTCCGGCAGTACTACAACTGGCGGTCGATCCTGCGCCGCGTCGACCCGGGGCTGGGCTTCCTCAAGCCGGTTCCGGGCTATCCGATCCTGAGCGGGCAGTGGCCGACCGAGGAGTTCGGCCGGCTGCCGCCCGCGCCGCCGATGAACCTGCTGGCGCTGCTGCTGCGCAGCCCCAGCCTGCGCCTGGGCGACCTGCGCGGGATGGACCGGGAGGCGGCGCTGCCGCTGCTAACCTACGACCCGGGGCGCACCTACGCCGAGTTCGACGACACCACCGCCGACGCGCTGCTCACCTCGCTGCGGCTGCCCGACCGGGCCCGCGCGATGCTCTTCGAGGTCTTCTCCCACTCGTTCTTCAACCACGAGGCGGAGATGTCGGCGGCGGAGATGATCGCGCAGTTCCACTTCTACCTGCTCGGCAATCCGGAGGGGCTGGCCTTCGACTGCCCCGACGAGGACTACGCGACGGCGATCTGGGAGCCGCTGGCCCGGCACGTCGAGAAGCACGGCGGCCGGTTGGTCACGGACGCCGCCGCCACCGGGGTGGGCCGCGACGGCGCCGGCTGGCGGGTGGCGACCGCCGACGGCACGTCGTACCCGGCCGGGCACGTGGTGCTCGCCGTCGACCCGCCCGCCCTGGCCGCGCTGGTCGCCGCCTCGCCCGGCCTGGCCGACCACGCGCCCCGGCTGGCGGCGCGGATGCCCGCGTTCGGCCGGCCCGGCCCGCCGTACGCGGTGGCGCGCTACTGGTGCGACGGGGACGTGGCCGCCGACCGGGCGGTCTTCAGCGGGGTGTCCCGGCAGCCCACGCTGGACTCGGTGACCCTCTACCACCGGCTGGAGAACGAGTCCCGCCGCTGGGCCGGGCGCACCGGCGGCTCGGTCGTGGAGCTGCACGCGTACGCCTGCGAGGCGGACGTGCCGGCCGAGGAGCTGGCCGAGCGGATGCGGGCCGAGCTGACCGCGCTCTGGCCGGAGGCGGCCCGGCTGCGGGTCCGCGAGCTGCGCGCCCGGGTGGAGGCGCGGGCGCCGGCCTTCACGCCCGGCAGCCACGCCTGGCGGCCCGGGGTGCGTACGGACGCCGACGGGCTCCATCTGGCCGGCGACGGCATCCGGACGGACTTCCCGAGCGCGCTGATGGAGCGGTCGGCGGCCACCGGGATCATCGCGGCCAACCACATTCTGCGGGCCGAGGGCGGCGCGGCCGAGCCGGTCCGCTCGATCCGGCCTCGGGGGCTACTCGCCGGGAGAGGTTGAGCAAACGGGCAAATGGTGCCTACGGTTGATCTAGGCTGATCGTCTGGGGTGAGCCGGGAGGTCGGGATGTCACCGCGCGGGGACGACGGCCCGCTCGTCGCCGACGTGCCGCGGGACGACGCGTACCCGCTGATCCGGGACGAGCGGGCCTGCATCGTGACCGCCCTGCGCCTCGGCTGGTGGATGGCGGACGCCTACCACCACGCGCAGACCGTCGAGCTGCTCGACGCCGGGGCCGGCCGGCCGGCGGGCGCCCCCGCGAAGCTCTCGAATCTGACCGAGATATCGGGTCGGCGACGCATGCGGATGTACCTGGAGGGCGTGGAGGTCGCGCTGGTCCAGATCGCCGAGCTGACCCGGCGCGTCGGCCCCGTGCCCGCCACCGCCGGGGCGCACACCCGGCTGGCCGACCCCGCCGTGGACGCCGACGCGCTGCTGCTCGCCCTCGACGATCTCAACGTGGAGCTGCTGCGCTGGACGATGGCGACCAACCAGCGGGTGGGGCTGGCGTACCGGCTGGGGCGCTCGCTGGCCGACACGGTCCGCTTCGGCGAGCCCGAGCAGGTGGCCCGCCGCTTCGGCGGCCGGCAGTTCGAGATCGGCCGCTGGCTGGGCGAGCTGGCCAGCGTGCTGCCGCCGTACTCGGCCGCCGTGGTCCGCCGCTCGCTGTCGGCGTGGGCGTCGGCGGTCACCCGGGCGGGCGTGGGCGACCACACCGAGGCGGGGCTGCCCGAGCTGGCCCGCGAGTTGCGCAACCAGGGCGAGCTCTGGCAGGGCGTGCTCACCGGCGGGCTGCACCCCCGGGACCTGCTGGACGAGGAGGACTACGCGATCGTCGCCCGGAACCTGATCATCCGGGACCGGAAGCTGGTGGTGCAGGCCGCCCGGGGGATCTTCTGGCCGGTGCTCGTGCCGCTGCTCGCGGTGCTGTTCGCCGTGGTCGGGGTGAGCGCGCTCGCCGCCGCCGGTTCGCCGGTCACCCGGGCCGCCGTGGCCCTGCTCGGGCTGGGCGCCGGACTGGCCGCGATCTGGCGTACCGTCTCGGGGCCCGCGCTCACGGTCGCCGCCGAGGTGAACCGGCCGCTGCTGGAGAGCGAGCTGACCGCCCGGATGGCCGTACGCATCGACCGGCCGCTGGCCGCCGCGAGGGCCGCCGGTCGGGCCCGCCGGCAGCGCCGCCCCGACGAGCCGGCGCCTCGATCGAAATCCGTTGCCCCGCTCTCCCCCGCCGACCTACCGTGATCACGCAAGGTCAACCACCGCCGCGGGAGTTCGTCATGTCGATGTCGCACGTCACCTGTGTGCCGTCGACGCCGTCCCCGGCGCGCCCCGGCACCCGGCAGCTCCTCCCGACGCGCCTGCCCGCGCGCCCGGCGACGCCGTCGGCCGGCGGCGGTGACCGCGCCGAAGACCCCGGGGGCGGCCGACCCGACTGACGTGTGCCCGCACGACGTCGAGCCGCCCGTCCACGCCGGACCGGGCGGCTCTTTCGCTGCCCGGCCCGTCCAGCTCGTCACCGCCACGGAGGGAGACACCGGTGGACGCCGTCCTCGTCGTCAACGCCGACCTCGGCCCGCTGCACCGGGTCACCGTCCAGCACGCGATCCGGATGCTCTGCCGGCGGGTCGCCGAGATCCACGAGGCCGAGCCGGACCGGGCGATCGGGGTGTTCCCGGTCCCCCGGGTCGTCCGCCTCGTCCGGTACGTGGTGACGCGCTGGCGGTTCAGCGCCGGCCCGGCCTGGTCGCGTGCCGGCGTGCTGCGCCGGGACGGGCGCTGCTGCGCGTACTGCGGCGGGCCGGCCGGCACCATCGACCACATCCTGCCCCGCTCGCGCGGCGGCCGGAACACCTGGCGGAACACGACGGCCGCCTGCTACGGGTGCAACCAGCGCAAGGGCGACCGGACGCCGGCCGAGGCGGGCATGCCGCTGCGGCACGAGCCGGCGGCCCCGAGCTGGGCGGCACTGGCCGGACGGTGACGGACCGGCCGGCGGGAACGGGGGGCCGCGTCGGGGGTACGCCCCCCCGGCGCGGCACCCGCCGGCCCCCGGCGCACCGGGTCCGGCGCGCCACCGCCCCGCCAGTTCCCGGTCAGCGGCGGGCGGGCGGCGTCCAGCCGAAGCGGGGCGGACGGCGCTCGTGGAAGGCCGCGACGCCCTCGCGGGCCTCGCCGCTGGCCCGGACCTGCCCGTGCCACCAGGCGATCCGGTCCTCGTCCGCCCGGCCGTCGACGATCTCCTTGGCGGCGGCGATGCTGAGCCGCGAGCGGGCGACCACGGCGGCGGTGAGCTCCGCCACCCGGGCGGCGAGCCCGTCGGCCGGCAGCACCTCGTCGACCAGGCCCACCCGCAGCGCCCGCTCGGCGTCGACCAGCTCGGAGGTGAAGAGCAGGTGCTTGGCCGCGGCGGGACCGACCAGCCGGGCCAGCCGCCGGGTGGTGGGCGCCGGGTAGACCAGGCCCAGCCGCGCCGGCGGCACGCCGAACCGCGCGTCGGCGGCGGCGACGCGCAGGTCGCAGGCGACGGCGAGCTGGCAGCCGCCGCCCACGCACGCGCCCCGGACGGCGGCGACGGTCGGCTTGCCGAAGGCGGCGAGCCGCTCCTCGGCGGCCACCGCGATGCTGGCGTCGCCGGCGTCCAGCAGCTCGTCCAGGTCGCCGAGGTCCGCGCCGGCGCAGAAGGTGTCCCCGGCGCCGGTGAGCACCAGCGCCCGGACGGCCGGGTCGGCCTCAAGCCCGTCGAGCAGCTCGGGCAGCCGCCGCCACATCGCGGTGGTCATCGCGTTGCGCCGGGCCGGATTCCTGATCACCACCGTCGCCACCGGCCCCGCCACCTCGACGAGCAGCTCCGCGTCCGCCACCGTCACCACCCCTTCGAGCGCCCCGGCCGCCGGAACCGGCGGCTTCGGTGCGGCGACCATAACGGCGGGGGCCCGGCGACCACCCGGGCGGGGTGGTCGCCGGGCCCGGCGACGGCGCGGTTACGTCAGGAGACGTTGAGCGCGGTGTCGTCCACGACGAAGGACGTCTTGAGCGACGCGTCCTCGGTGCCGGTGAACTTCAGGGTCACGGTCTGCCCCTTGTACGCGGCCAGCGAGAACGACTTCTGGCTGTACCCGGCGGCCTTGTTCAGGTTCGAGTACGTGGCGAGGGTCGCCAGCACCGTGCCGGAGGAGCTGAGCACCTGCACCCGCAGCGTGTCGTACGCGGTGCCGGTGGTGGTCTCCGCCGAGTCGACGTGCAGCCAGAAGCTGAGGTTGTACGACGTGCAGCCCGCCGGCAGGCTCACCGACTGGGCGAGCGTCTCGGTGCGGGTGGTCCCGTACCCGTTCATCCACGCGCTCCACGTGCCGGTGCGGGCCGGCTGGGCGGTGCCGTGCTGGCCGATGACGCCCGAGGTCTGCGTCCAGGCGGTGGCCCCGGACTCGAAGCCCGGGTTGGCGAGCTTCTGTCCCGGGCTGGTGCAGCCGCCGCCGGCGCCGTTCACGGTCAACGTGTAGGTGGCGCTGCGGGTGACCGCGCCGGCGCCGTTCACGGTGACCGTGTAGGTGCCCGCCGGCGTGCCGGCCGTGGTGGCGACGGTCAGGGTCGAGGAGCCGCCCGAGGTCACCGAGGCCGGGCTGAACGAGGCGGTCGCGCCGCTCGGCAGGCCGCTGGCCGACAGCGTCACGGTCTGCGCGGAGCCGCTGGTGGTGGCCGTGGCCACGGTGGTGGAGACCGAACCGCCCGGGTTCACCGCGCCGGAGGTCGGCGAGAGCGAGACCGAGAAGTCGTTGCCGGTCGAGCACGGCGCGTCGTTGCCGGCCACGTTCACCGCCGTCCAGGCCGCCTGCACGGTCCGGTACTCGGTGGAGCAGCTGCCGTACAGGTCGGTGGCGGCCCGCAGGCTGTACGCGCGGGCGGTGTTCGCCGGGTTGCTGGTGTTGACGTACGAGGTGTTGGACGTGAAGTACGCGTCCAGCGCCCGCCACCAGATCTTCTCGGCCTTGGCGCGGCCGATGCCGGTCACCGCCGGGGCGGAGCCGCAGATCGGCGAGGTGCCGTACGGGGTGGCCCCGGTGCCCTCGGCGAGGTTGAAGAAGAAGTGGTTGGCCACGCCGGACGAGTAGTGCACGTCCTTGCTCTTCGTGGCGGTGGACCAGCAGCTGTCGCCGGAGCCGTCCAGGGACGGGTTGTACATGTAGCGCAGCGGCGTGCCGTCGCCGTTGATGTTGATCTTCTCGCCGACCTGGTAGTCGCCCGGGTCGGCGGGGCTGTTGGCGTGGAACTCGACCATGTTGCCGAAGATGTCGCTGGTGGCCTCGTTGAGGCCGCCGGACTCGCCGGAGTAGGTCAGGCCGCCGGGCACGACGTTCTCGGTCACGCCGTGGCTCATCTCGTGGGCGGCCACGTCGATGGAGACCAGCGGCCGGGAGTTGCCGCTGCCGTCGCCGTACGTCATCCGGAGGCCGTCCCAGAAGGCGTTGACGTAGTTGTTGCCGTAGTGCACCCGGCTGGGCACGCCCCGGCCGTCGCCGAAGATGCCGTTGCGGCCGTGCACGTTCTTGAAGTAGTCGTACGTCTTGGCGGCGCCGTAGTGCGCGTCCACGGCGGCGGACTGCCGGTTGGAGGTGGCGCCGGTGCCCCAGGTGTTGTCGGCGTCGGTGATCGTGGTGCACGTCGACGTGCCGTTGTTCATGTCGCAGGTGGAGCCGTTGCCGCGCGCCGGGTCGATCATCTGGTACGTGCTGCCGGAGAGCGTGGTGTCGACCGTGACGGTGCCCGAGTAGACGCTGTTGCCCGTGCCGGCCACGGCCTCGATCTCGTCGTACGAGCCGATGACCGCGCCGGTGCCGGCGTCGGTGATGACGTGGAACCGGGACGGCGTCTGGCCGTCCGGGTGCCAGCCGGTCACGACGGTCTCCCAGGCCAGCCGGCCCTTGCCGGAGCTGGCGTCGACGAAGAGCTCCGGGGTGCCCACCGCCGTCAGCGTGCCGGAGAAGGCGGCCCGGGCGGTCTTCTTCGCGGCCGCCGCGGGAACCTTCGCCGCGGTGGGGAGGGTCAGCGGAGCGTCCAGGCCGACCGAGGAGCCGGCGTAGCCGCCGTTCGGGGCGGTGTGGATGACGAAGTCACCGCCGTACACCCGCAGGCCCTGGTAGGTCCGGGTGTAGCGGGTGTGCGCGGCGCCGTTCGCGTCCACCTTGGTGCTGTGCACCTGGTAGGACTCGGCGCCGGTGCCCTGGACGGCGCCGGGGTTGGCGCGCAGGACGCTGGCCGCGGCGGCAGCGGGCCCGCCCGGGGCGGGGGCGGTGGGGGGTGCCGCGAGCGCCGGGGTGGCGACGCCGGTCAGCAGGCCGCTGCCGAGCAGGGCCGCACCGACGGCGGCAAGGGGTCTCTTCACGTGCCCTCCTGGAGGCGATGCGTGACGGGGATAGTCACGCATGTAGATACAACGATGTGAAGAGACAAAAGAGAAGGGGTGATCGCGATTCCATCCCGATCAATGACCGTTCGGAGGAACCGGAGCTGGTGGGAACCCCGCCGACGCGCCGAGCGTCCGAGCGGCATGAGATCAGCTTCGATGGCCGGCGTCAGGGTCGTGCTGGCGGTGTCGGTCCTGTCCGGCTGCGCGACGCCCCAACCGCCGCACCGGGTGACGCCGCCGAAGAGCTTCCCGGCGGGCCCGTCCGCACCGACCACCGCGTCGCCCACCTCCGTACCGACGGCCGCGGCGGCGAGTGTCGTGCTGACCCGGTCGGGCGGGATCGCCGGGCGCGGCGACACGGTGACGGTGGAGCCCGACGGCCGGTGGACCGTCGTCGACCGCGCCGGGTCGCGGCGTACCGGCCGGCTCTCCGGCACGGACCTGGACCGGCTGCGCCGGCTCGTCGCCGACCCGGCCCTCGCCGCCGAGGCCGGCCGCCCGTCGACCACCACCGCCTGCCGGGACGCCTTCAGCTACCGACTCAGGGCCGGGGCGGTGCAGACCGGCTACGTGGACTGCCCGGACGGCGACGCGGCGACCACGACCCGGGCGGTGGTGGAGCTCCTGCTCGGGGCCACCGACCGGGCGGCGCCCGCCGGGACGGCGACACCTCAGAGGTGACCGGGGGCGTGCCGCCGGCGGCACGCCCCCCATCGCGACCCCGCCGCCGGGTCAGCCCCTCGGGAACATCTGGCCGATACGGATCTTGTTGCCGAACGGGTCGCGGATGCCGAAGTCGATCCCGTACGGGCGCTCCATCGGCTCGTCGGTGATGTCGACGCCCTTGGCGACCAGGTCCTCGTACGTCTTGCGCGCGTCGTCAGTGGTCATGAAGAGGTAGCCACCCAGCGCCCCCTTGGTGAGCAGCTCCCGGACCTGCTCGGCCGTGGCCGGGTCCAGCGCCGGCGGGCCCGGCTTCTCCAGCAGGATCTCGCGCTCCGGGTCGCCGGGCAGGTTCACCGTCAGCCAGCGCATGAAGCCGAGGTCCTGGTCGGTGTTGACCTCCAGGCCGAGCTTGCCGACATAGAAGTCGAGGGCCTCGTCCTGGTCGAGCACATAGATCTGGGAACGGCTGATCGCGTTCATCGTCATGCCGGGAACGCTACGGCAGGGCCCTGACCTGCTGCTTATCCAAAACTGACCACTCGCTCATCCGAAGCTGCTGGGGCGGGTCCAGGCCTTGGTGAAGCAGCCCGGCACGGCGGCGGAGGGCGGCTCGCGCCGGCGGTACGTCGACGGCGACTCCCCCACGATCCCCCGGAACGTGCGGCTGAACGTGCCCAGGCTGGAGAAGCCGACGGCGTAGCAGACGTCGGTGACGTCCCGGTCGGTGTGCAGGAGCAGGTACATGGCCCGCTCCACCCGCCGCCGCTGGAGGTAGCGGTGCGGGGTCTCGCCGAAGGTGGCCCGGAAGGTGCGGATGAAGTGCGCCTCGGAGACGTACGCGATCCGGGCCAGCGCGGGGATGTCCAACGCCTTGTCGTACGCGCGGTCCATGGCGTCCCGGGCGCGCAGCATGGCCCGGTTCGACTCCTCCGTCGCCCTGCTCACGCCGCCCAGCATAGGCGCGGTTCGGACCGTCTCCCGGTGGGCCGCCCCTGCCGCGCGCCGCCGCCGGGGCCCGCTACCTCGGCGCGGTGGCCAGGATGGCGTCCAGGCCGTGGTCGAAAAGCTCGTCGTCGCTCCACCGGGCATCGTCGAGGTGGCCCGAGGCGCCGAGGGTCGGGTAGGCGCCGGGATTCGCCGCGATGTGCCGCCGGGCCTCGGTCCGCGCGCCCGGATCCGCTGCCTGGCGCCACGTGGCCTCGGTCAGCGCGGCCCCGACGACGAAGTTGGCGAGCAGGCGGGTGGCCACCGCCAGTCGGCGGTCGGCGAAGCCACCGCGGACCAGGGCCGACTGGAGGAACTCCGTGCGCGCGAGCACGTTGGGGCCGAGCATGGGACGCCCGATCAGGTTCGCCGCCCACGGGTGGCGGAGGATGGCCGCACGCCAGTCCCGGGCCAGCGTGCGGACGTCGTCGCGCCAGTCGCCCACGGCGGGCGGGAGCCGTACGTCGCCGAAGATCTGGTCGACGGCCAAATCCAGCACGTCGTCCTTCGTCTTCACGTGCCAGTACAGCGCGGTGGGGGTGACGCCGAGCCGCTGGGCCAGGCGACGCATCGTCAGGCCGTCGATACCGTCCCCGTCGAGCAGGGTGACCGCCTCGTCGACGATGCGTTCACGGCTCAGTGGCGGCGTACGGCGCGGGCGGTCGGGCTCCACGCGCAGCCACACAGAGCCGGCGGCCCCGCGTCGACCGGCCGACTCCGCGCGTGGTGCCTGCTCTGATCGGGTGTCGTCCACCCGGACCACACTAGTACAGCGCTTGGTTGACTTAACGATGGTAAGTTGCTCGACAGACGTTAGGTGGCGCGCTCGGATCACCTGACGCGGCGGGAGGCCGGGCATGCCCCTCATGCGGATCCATCTCGACACCGACCCGACGACAGCGCGCCGGGTCCTGGCCCTGCACCTGGCGGGGAAGCACCACCACGAGTCGCGCGACGCCGCCCGGAGCGAGGTCTGGCGCCTGGGCCGCACCCCCGCCGCCGAGCCGGTCTTCGTCGGCGTCACCAACGGCCGGCCCGTCCGCCTGATCTACGACGTGGAGGTCCACCTGGACACGACGCGGTGAGCCGGGGCGGGGCGCCGGCACGCGACGGAGCACCGGAAACGGACGCGGGTGGTGCGCGGGACTCAGGAGCCGCAGGTGTTGAGCATGCCCTGCAACGCGGACTTCTCCGAGGACTGGAGGGTGAGACCCCAGTTGTACTTCACGTTGATCCACATCTTGCTGTAGGTGCAGCGGTAGGAGGAGAGGGGCGGCTGCCACGTCGAGGGGTCCTGGTCGCCCTTGGCCTGGTTGACGTTGTCCGTCACCGCGATCAGCTGCGGGCGGCTCAGGTCGTTGGCGAAGCTCTGCCGGCGGCTCGTCGTCCAGGAGTTGGCGCCCGAGCGCCACGCCTCGGCCAGGGGCACCACGTGGTCGATGTCGACGTCGGAGGCCGCCGACCAGGTCGCCCCGTCGTACGGGCTGTACCAGCGGCCAGAGGTCGCGGCGCAGGAGCTGGCGACCACGACGGAGGTGCCGTCGCGCTTCAGGACCTGCTCGCGGGTGTCACACGTCCCGCTGACGGTGATCCAGTGCGGGAACAGGTCCCGCGAGTAGCCGGCCATCGACCCGTGCGCCGCCACCGTCAGGGCGTTGAGCTGGGACTGCGCCGTACTCTTCGACGGTATGCCGGGAGGCGTGGCCGAGGCCGGCTGGGCGTGCACGGCGGCCAGGGAGGCCCCCGCGAGGGTGGCGACCACGATCACGGCGGCGCGGTTCCTGGCACGCGCGACGAAGGTGGCAGCGGGTGCGATCGGCATGAGCGGTGGCCTTTCGTCAGGGATGGACGGCAACGGTCCCTGACGATCATGTCAATCGAAGGTCTTGCACGTAAAGGATCTCCGTCCGGTCATTGACATCCCAGCGGCGGCGGCCGCCGAGGTGTGGGGGACCACGACCTTGGCCGCCCCTCGGAACCGGGCACCGTGATGGTGCCCACCCACCCCGGCAGCTCGTTCGCCTGGCCGCCTGAGCCCGCGCCGAGGGCGGCCGGGCTGCCTGGTGTCCCGCCTGCGCGGTTGACAGCACACCGTCGTGTCGCTGCTGACGGAGCCTCGACGGATGCGGCAGGCCCTCGGCAGGCTCGACGGGGAACTCTCCTGCCCCCCGGCTGTTGTCAGCATCGCCGCCAGAAGCCGACGCGCGACCGTGCCCGGCGCGGAACGCCTGGGTTGGCACTTCCTGCTGGCTGGCGGCCTCAACTGCGGAAACGTAGTTGGCGCCGCAGGAGCTTGCTTGATCACTCCGCGCACATCGGATTTTCAACCGTCGTGGTCGGGTCCGATCACCAGGTACGACCTGGCCCTCGTGCCGCTTACGTGCATGGCAGAGGCAGCGAATCCCGGCAGAAGGCCGGCCGCTCGCGGCAGATGGTCCACACCCATGGGCGGCTTGACCGCGACCCGGCAACTCGCCTCCGCACCGATCGCCATCACCACCTCAAGAGGAAGTAGATCGCGGCCAACAACGACGCGTTGGACGTGGCCCATCGGCCAGTCCCAGCGCATACACCGCCACCAGGAGTTGCTGCGCATCCTGCGTACCATCCGATCGAGCAGACCCCGACCGAGCTGGAACTACATATCATGCTGGGCAGCTACGCCACCCACATGACGCCCGCCATCCAACAAGGCCTCATTGAGCACCCCAGTTTCACCTGGACTTCACGGCGAGCTACTCGTCGTGGCGCGACCCTGGTCAAAGTGGCGCGACCCTGGTCGAACTGGTTCCGCGGTCGAACTGGTTCCGCGAACCAGCCTACCGCAAACCACGCCGGTTGGCCCAGCGCAGTCTCGCCGACCTGAAAGCCGACGTAACCGCCTGGATCGCGGCATGGAACGCCGACTCAAGCCGTCTACCTGGACTGAGACGCCAGACGACATCCTCGAAACAACCGTCGCGCCCTACCAACGATTAACAACTGCCGACATCAGGCGCGAGTGAATTGACAGTGATTGATTCTCGTGGCAGGCTCGGGGCATCCCTTCGAACAGAACGGAGCTTCAATGCGCGCGATTCGAAAGATCCTCGCTGCCACCGCCGTCACCGGCGCGACCGCTGTGTCCCTGCTGGCGGGTGCGGCCCCCGCGTCCGCGGATGCTGGAGCCAACGCAGTCGGCTGGTACACGGGTTACGGCTCGGGATCCTCCGCCTCGCTCGCCATCTGGTCGGCGGAGAACGACGCCAAGTGGAAGGCCCAGATGGGCGGCTTCAACACGTACCTCGACTGCCGCACGACCTACAGCAGCAGCTCCAAGGTCAGCGACTACTACTACACCGCCAACGTGCAGCTGTACTGCTACACCTTCAGCTGAGCCACCGCTCGCCGATCACCGGAAGGAGTTCGTCGGGCACCGCCAGGCGCACTCCTTCCGGTCGTCGGTGACTTGCCCGGGGCGCGGAGGATGCATCAGCTCGTCGGCGGACGCACGACGTCGCCGCCGTGCGTCCGCTGGCCGACCAACACTCCGCTCCCCGGGCCGCTTCCTCGCCGCCACCCAACAACATCGTCGTCTGGTTCGAGAGGCCCGGCTCTCCCTCAATAGTTTGCCACAGCCGACTGGATCAGCCGCGCTGATTACCTTCGCTCGCCGTGCCATTCTTGACTTGGCTGTGCGCGGACTTCCGGTCGAACAGGACCCTAGGCGAGGAGAGCCCGCACGCCTGGTTGATCCCTTTGCGGAATTGAATATGTGCCCTCGGACGCCTTCTCCATCCAGCATCGCGGACATGGGTGAAGGATCGGAGCTGTGGCGAGGTTTCTGCTGGATCGGGTCAAGAACCTGGAAAGCTATCGACGGCACCTCCGGAACGTCAATGTAATGTGATTCGCCTTCGGTCGTTCAGACGTCGCGGAGACGTGTTTCGGGGACTCGGAGCTGGAATGCCTTGCGTTGCGCGCAGGAGACGTGCCGGCCTGTGCGGGCGGCGAGCCGGGACGCGCCCCACGGGTGTCAAGATCAAGCATCTGACCGGAAGGACCCCGCATCATTCGCACTGCCGTTTCCGCCGTTGCAGGAGCAACGCCGGATCGTGGCGAGGGTGAACGAGCTGATGAGCCTGTGCAACCAGTTGGAGCGGCAACTGCCGACAGTCGCAAGGCGTCGCCAAGCACTTCTTGATTCCCTAGTGCGTAAAGCCCTGAGTTCCGCTGGCTAGCCGCTGGACCCGACCTGCGCCGGTAGCGCTAGTGGACCCAGGGTCCCGCTCGCCATTCCGTCTGCCATCCACCGCCCTTCGGGGCACGGGCCGCCGCCCGGCCCGCCATGGCAAGCGGACCTGGACACACGTACGGACGCTGGCGGGTCGGGCGGTGGTCTGCCCGGCCTGCCCGGGTCGATGGTGGGCGGGATGGCCTACCGCATCCACCCACGGACCGCGGCCCGTCGACGCAGCCCCGGCCATTCTGGAGCCGAGCGCCCGCACTAGCCGCAACCCCGCCCGCCCCAGATCGGCGACGCGCGGCCGGCGTCCGCTCCCCTTCGCCGCGCGGGCTCGTGGCCGCGCGGGCCCGGCCGGCTGCCGGCCCACCACACCACCGGTCAACCGCCTGTCGTTCTGCGGCGGCCCTTCCGGGCTTCCCCGCTGTCCGCGCCAGCCGCCGGGCGTCAGGCGTGCCGGCCGCAGAGCGACAGCGGCAGCGGCCGGCACGCGCCTCGGCGGCGGCGCGTGCGGCCCGTCAAGGGCCGCCTTGAAGCTCGCCGCCTACCTGCCCTACTGGCTGTCCGCGTACGTCACCGGCCTGAAGCCGACCACGGCACGCGGGTACGCCTGCACCTGATCACCGGCCCGCCGCACCAAACGGCTCGATGGGTTGCAGGTCCGACACGTCAAGGCATTCACGGAGGAGCTCCGCCGCAAGTGCCTCTGTCGACCCGGCACTCACGGCAGCGCCCGTCGCGGAACGCCTGATGGAATTGGAGCCCCCGGCCGGGATCGAACCGGCGACATCTCGCTTACAAGGCGAGTGCTCTGGCCAGCTGAGCTACAGGGGCGTGTGGTGCCGACGTCAGCATAGCGACTGACGTCCGGTTTTCTCCCTCGGCAGGCCCCCCGACCACCGGAAACGTCGGCGGCCCCGCGCCGACGGCCCTCGTGGCGGTCGATTGATGTCCGCCCGTGCCCGAGTGACCGGAATGTCTATGCCGCCCGTCCCATCCCGGGCTCTCCGCCTTGGCAGGTGACGGAAAGCCGTTTACCGTGCAGTGACACGGACGACATCTCGATCATCGAGGCGTCGCCCGTGGGCCGGCGCCCCCGTGCCGGCCGCTCCTTCACTCGGATCGTCCGGCACGTTCCTGCCGGTGAAAGGAAGCACCCACCATGGCTACGGTCACCTACTCCAAGGCGTCCCGGATCTACCCGGGCCAGGAGCGTCCCGCCGTCAACCAGCTCGACCTGGAGATCGGCGACGGCGAGTTCCTCGTCCTGGTCGGCCCCTCCGGTTGCGGCAAGTCCACCAGCCTGCGCATGCTCGCCGGCCTGGAGGACGTCGACCAGGGCTCGATCCACATCGACGACCGGGACGTCACCCACCTGCCGCCCAAGGCCCGCGACATCGCGATGGTCTTCCAGAACTACGCCCTCTACCCGCACATGACGGTCTACGAGAACATGGCGTTCGCGCTCAAGCTGCGCAAGACCTCGAAGGCCGAGATCGACCGGCGGGTGAAGGAGGCGGCGGCGCTGCTCCAGCTGGAGGAGTACCTGAGCCGCAAGCCGAAGGCGCTCTCCGGCGGTCAGCGCCAGCGGGTGGCCATGGGCCGGGCGATCGTCCGCGAGCCGCAGGTCTTCCTCATGGACGAGCCGCTGTCGAACCTCGACGCGAAGCTGCGCGTGCAGACCCGTACCCAGATCGCGTCGCTCCAGGCGAAGCTGGGCGTCACCACCGTCTACGTCACCCACGACCAGGTCGAAGCCATGACGATGGGCCACCGGGTGGCGGTCATGCTCGACGGCGTGCTCCAGCAGGTGGACACCCCGCGGGCGCTCTACGACAGCCCGGCCAACGTCTTCGTCGCCGGCTTCATGGGCTCCCCCGCCATGAACATCAAGACCGTGCCGCTGAACGAGCGGGGCGCCGCGTTCGCCGACCTGCACATCCCGCTCACCCGCGAGCAGGTCGAGGCGGCGCGCGCCGACGGCGGCAACAGCAAGGTGACCGTCGGCTTCCGTCCCGAGGACTGCGACCTGGTCAGCCCCACCGAGGGCGGCATGCCGGTCGTGGTCGAGCTGGTCGAGGACCTCGGCTCGGACGCCAACATCTACGGCCACGCCGCGCTCGAGGGCAGCAACGAGCGCTTCGTGGTCCGCACCGACCGGCGCACGATGCCGAACATGGGCGACACCGTGTTCGTCAAGCCGCGCGAGGGCCGCAGCCACGTGTTCAACGCGAGCACCGGCAACCGCATCTGACGTACGACCAGACGGGGGTGCCGCCGATCGGCGGCACCCCCGTCGTCGTGTCGGGTCCTTCTCCGGTCCTCGCCGCGGTGCCCGGCACGGGCACTTCCTGACCGGCGTCCCGTTCGCCGGCCGCGCTGGCCGGCACCGCCGCCGTTCACCCGCCGGCCCACGCTGGCCCCGCACGGCGCGGACGGGCGAAGGGCGGCCCGCCACCGGCGGACCGCCCTTCTGTGGATCTGCGGGATCAGCTGTCGGCGGCCCGGCGGCGCGCCACCTCGGCGAGGGTGACGGCGGCGGCGACGCTGGCGTTGAGCGACTCGACGTCGGAGACCATCGGGATGCTGACCGTGAGGTCGCAGGTCTCGCCGACCAGCCGGGAGAGCCCTCGGCCCTCGGAGCCGACCACCACGACCAGCGGGCCGACGGCGGCCTCCAGGTCGTAGAGGTCCGTCTCGCCGTCGGCGTCCAGGCCCACCACCAGGAAGCCCGCCTCCTGGCAGGCCTTGAGCGACCGGGTCAGGTTGGTCACCTGGGCGACCGGCACCCGTGCGGCCGCGCCCGCGCTGGTGCGCCAGGCGGTCGCGGTGATCCCGGCGGCCCGCCGCTCCGGCACGAAGACACCCTGCGCGCCGAAGGCGGCGGCGGAGCGGATCACCGCGCCGAGGTTGCGCGGGTCGGTCACCCCGTCCAGCGCCACCAGCAGCGGGGCGGTCTGCTCGACCGCCGCCGCGACGAGGTCCTCGAAGGGCTCGTACGCGAACGGCGGCACCTGGAGGCCGACCCCCTGGTGCAGCACGCCGCCGGTCATCCGGTCGAGCTCGGCCCGGCTGATCTCCAGGTTCGCGATGCCCCGGTCGGCGGCCGTGCGGATGATCTCGTTGACCCGGTCGTCCATGTCGATGCCCTGCGCGGTGTAGAGCGCGGTCGCCGGCACCTGGGCGCGCAGCGACTCCAGCACCGGGTTGCGCCCGACCAGCAGCTCCGGGGTGTCCTTCGACGGGTTGGACTTGCGGCCCGGGGCCACCCGGGGACCGCCGCGACCGGCGGCCCGGCCACCGCCCTTGCCGCCCGTGCCGCGCCCGCCGCCCGCGGGCGTGCCCCGGCCGCCACCCTTGCCCCAGGTGGTGTCCTTGCTGCCCGGCTGGCCGATCTTGGGGGCACGCCCCTCCTCGGCCGCCGCGCGGCGCTCCTTGTCCTGCTTCCAGGCGGTGCGCTGGGGCAGCTTCTCGGTGCCCGAGTAGGCCTTGTGCCAGGGCCGCTCGTCGGCGGGGAGCGTTTTGCCGCGCCCGGTGAGGGAGTCCCTGTTCTTGCCACCGGAGCCCTTCGGGGCTCCCGCCTTCGGCGTCAGTCGCCGGCCACGGCGCTGCGAGTTGCCGGCCATCAGTCCTGCTCTCCAATAGTCCAACGGGGGCCCTGGGGGGTGTCCTCGACCGCCACTCCGGCCTGCTTGAGCTGATCGCGTACGGCGTCCGCGGCGGCCCAGTCCTTGCGAGCGCGGGCCTGGGCGCGCTGCTCCAGGGCCAGCGCGACCAGCGAGTCCAGCACGCCGCGCAGGTCGTCGGCGCGGCCCCCGCCGGTCCACGCCGGGTCGAGGGGGTCGACCCCGAGGATATCCAGCATCGCGCGGGCGGCGGCGAGCGTCGTGCGGACGGTCACATCGTCGCCGTCGGTCAGCGCGGTGTTGCCGTCGCGGACCACCTCGTGCAGGACGGCGAGCGCGGCGGAGGTGTTCAGGTCGTCGTCCATCGCCGCCGCGAAGGCGGCGGGCAGCTCACCGAGCTGGCCGGTGCCGACCCGCTCGGCGGCCCGCTGCACGAACCCCTCGATCCGGCGGTACGCGACGGCCGCCTCGCGCAGCGCGTCCTCGGAGTAGTCGATGCGGGAGCGGTAGTGCGCGGCGGCGTAGTAGTAGCGCAGCTCCACCGGACGCACCCCGAGCGAGTCGACGTACGTCAGGTCGAGGGCGTTGCCGAGCGACTTGCCCATCTTGGCGCCGCCGATGCTGAGCAGCCCGTGGTGCACCCAGTAGCGGGCGAACGGCAGCCCGGCCGCCTGCGACTGGGCGATCTCGTTCTCGTGGTGCGGGAAGGTGAGATCCAGCCCGCCGCCGTGGATGTCGAACTCGGCGCCGAGGTAGCGCCAGCACATCGCGGAGCACTCGATGTGCCAGCCCGGCCGGCCCCGCCCCCACGGCGACGGCCAGTACGCGTCCGCCGGCTCGTCGGGCTTGGCGCCCTTCCACAGGGCGAAGTCGCGGGGGTCGCGCTTGCCCCGGTCGGGGGCGTCCCCGGCCGACTGCATCGCGTCCGGCGACTGCCCGGACAGGGAGCCGTACGCCGGCCACGAGCAGACGTCGAAGTAGACGTCGCCGGATCCGTCGGTGGCCGGGTAGGCGTGCCCGTCGGCGATCAGCTTGGCGATCAGCTCGTGCATCTCCGGGACGTGCCCGGTGGCCCGCGGCTCGTACGTCGGGGGCAGCACGTTCAGCGCCCGGTAGGAATCGGCCAGGACAAGCTCGTTGGCGTACGCGATCGACCAGAACGGCTGCTCCCGCTCCGTCGCCTTGACCAGGATCTTGTCGTCGATGTCGGTCACGTTGCGGATGAAGGTGACCTCGTAGCCGGCGGCGAGCAGCCAGCGGCGCAGCACGTCGTAGTTGACGCCGGAGCGAAGGTGACCGATGTGCGGGGGTGCCTGGAGGGTGAGACCACACAGGTAGACCCCCACCTTGCCGGCTTCCCGCGGGACGAAGTCCCGCACCGATCGGGTGGCGGTGTCATACAGGCGTAGCGTCACCGTACAAGGGTAGCCGTCCACGCCTTCGGCGGTTGTCCGGAGCCGGGTCGTACGCTGCTGCTCGTGGAGACGACGGCGCGGGGCGGCGAGACGGCGCAGACGCTGGACCGGGGGCTGCGGCTGCTGCACCTGGTCGCCGACGCGTCGGGCGGGCTGACCGTCACCGAGGCGGCGAACCGGCTGGGCGTCGGCCGGGCGGCCATCTACCGGCTGGTCGGCGCGCTCGCCGCGCACGGCATGGTGCGCCGGGACGGCACCGGCCGGCTGCGCCTCGGCGCCGGGGTGCTGCACCTGGCCAGGCGGGCCCAGCCGCTGCTCGCCGAGGGGGCACTGCCCGCGCTGCGCCGGCTGGCCGAGCAGGCCGGCGCGACCGCCCACCTGACCGTGGTCGAGGGCGGCGAGGGGGTCGCGCTCGCCGTCGTCGAGCCGAGCTGGACGTCGTTCCACGTCGCGTACCGCACCGGGGCACGCCATCCGCTGGAGCGCGGGGCGGCCGGGCGGGCCATCCTCGCCGGCCGCGCGGGCACCGCCGGCCCGGTGAGCACCGCCGGGGAGCTCCAGCCCGGGGCGTACGGCGTGGCCGCCCCGGTGCTCGGGGTGCCGGGGCTGGAGGCGAGCGTCGGGGTGGTGGCGCTGGCCCCGCTGGACGCCGAGGCGGTCGGCGCCCAGGTCCTCGCCGCGGCCACGGCCGTCGCCGCCGCCCTCTCCTGAGCCGCCGCTCCTCGCCGAACCGCGGGCCCGCTACCTGGCCCGGACCGCTCCCGAGCGTCGACCGCACCCGGCGGAGGCTTCTTTACCACGCCGGTCGGCGGTCGTGCGGGTTGTCCACAGTCGGCGGTCGGCCGGGTGGCACCGGTTGTCCACAGGGCTGCCGGGGGCGCCCGGCCGACGGGCACGCTCTCCGCATGCCACCTCGACCGCACCGGCCCGGCCCGCTCGCCTGGCAGGTCTTCCGCGGCTCCGACGCGATCCGGCAGGGGCTCGTCACCGAGCACCAGCTGCGCAGTTCGGCCTGGCTGCGGCTGCGCCACGACGTCTACGCCGACGCCCGGCTGGAACGCGACCACGCCCTCGCGTGCCGGGCCGCCGCCCTGCGGCTTCCGCCCGAGGCCGTCGTCGCCGGCCCCTCGGCGGCCTTCCTGCACGGCGTCACGCACGCCGCCTCCTTCACCGACGACGTGCACGTCGTCGTCCCGAGGGCGACGCGGCTCGGTGCGCAGCGGGGCCTGCGCGTGCACTCCACGGGCCCGGCCGCGGCGCCGCCACCCGCCCCCGCCGGCCGGCCACGCGTCGGCGCGGGCGTCGGGGCCCACCGACCCGGGGGCGGCCCGAGCGCGGCGGGGTCGCGGGGCGCGGGCGGCCTGCGGGTGGGGGAGCTCCGGACCGCCGGCCCACCGGCCGGCACCGAGCCGACCACGGCGGCGTGGGAGACGGCGGTCTGGATCGAACCGCTCCGGGCGGTGGGCATCGTGGACACCATGCTCCGACAGGGGCTGACCACCCGCGCGGCGCTCGCCGAGATTTCGGGGCGCCACGCCGAGCGGCCCGGCGGGCGCCGGGCACGCTGGGTGTTCGGGCTCGCGGACCCGGGTGCCCGCTCGCCGGCGGAGTCCGAGCTGCGGGTGCGGCTGGTGCTGGCCGGGCTGCCGCGCCCCGCCGCCCGGCACCCGGTCCGGGTCGCCGGTGGGCTGGTGGTGCACGCCGACCTGGCGTGGCCGGCCTACCGGGTGGCGGTCGCGCACGGTGGCGAGGAGGCCGGCGCACCCGCCGGTTCCCCGGGCGGCGAACTGGACCGGTTGGCTGGGTTCGTCGGCGCCGGCTGGCTCGTGCTGCCGGTGACCGGCCGCCGACTGCGCCACGACTTCCCGGCTGTCCTGCGCGAGGCCCGGGCCGCGCTCGCCGCCCGTGGCTGGCGCCCGTGAACCGGGCACCCCGGGCACCGGTCCGCCGGCCGTCCGCCCGCCGCCGGACGCGCCGAGGGCCCGGCCGAGGGTGTCGGCCGGGCCCCCGCTGTCCGCCGTTACGGGCGGGCGTTGGGCTTGAGCGGGGTCTTCACCGCCGCGTACGCGTCGACGATGCCGTAACCGTAGAAACCGTTGAAGTTGAGGCTGCCGGCGCAGTACGCGTCGAACTCGGCGTCGCGGCCCTCGTTGGCGTACGACTGGAGGCGCGGCTCCGGGCAGGCGTGCTCGGCCGCCGTCCGGTAGAGGTGCTGCTCCACCAGCTTCGGCGCCATGCCGTAGCCGCCGTTCCGCTCCTTCTTGCCGTGCTTGCTGACGATCAGCGCGGCGACGCCGGAGGCGTGCGGGGCCGCCATCGAGGTGCCCTGCAGGTAGGTGTAGTACCCGCACTCGCCGTTGGCCTTGCACTCCTTGAAGACCGTCTCCTCGAACCCGGCGACGATGTTGCCGTCCGCGTCGACCGACCCCTCCTCCTGGAGCACCTTCTTCGGGTACGTCGAGAGGATCATGTTGGCGTCGGTGCGGTAGGTGTCCGTGCCGAAGCCGTCACGGAACCAGCCGCCCGGCGCCGCCACCGCGGTCTGCTCGGTGCCGTAGTTCGAGTAGTCCGACTTCTTGCCGGACGGCCCGACCGCCGACACGCTGATCACGTTCGGGCCCTCGGTGGGCAGGTCCCAGCAGCTGTCGTTGTCGATCGGGCGCGGGTAGGGCGCGGTGTCGCCGTAGTCCGGGCTCGACACGTCCGTACGCGGGGCGCCCAGGTCCTCGTGGTTGTTGCCCATCGCGCCGACCAGGGTGACGCCCCGGGCGTGGGCGAAGTTCAGCGCCCGCTTCACGGCCTTGATGGTGGCCCGCTGCTCGGCCTGGTCCTCGGGGGAGTCGGCCGGGTTGGCGGTGCAGTTGTAGAGCCACGGGTCGACGTAGAAGGACATGTTGACCACGTCCAGGCCGGCCTTGCCCGCGTGCAGCAGGCTGTTGACCACCGGCTCCAGGAAGAAGTAGCCGGAGTCCTGCCCGCCCTTGAGCTCGACCAGCGAGATGTTCGGGGCCACGCCGGAGAGGCCGAAACCGTTGGCGGCGGCGCCGATCGTGCCGGCCACGTGGGTGCCGTGCCCGCCGTCGTCGGTGCCGACCGGGTCGAGGCAGCTCGCCACCTCGCAGGGGCCGTCGACGTCCACCAGGTCCGGGGCGAAGTTGCGCGACAGCGCCCAGTTGAAGTTGGGCGCGATGTCGGGGTTGCTGGCGTCCACGCCGGTGTCCAGGACGCCGACGGTGACCCGGCGGTCGCCCGGTTCGACCTTGCGGGCCTGGTCGGCCCTGATCATTTCCAGGCCCCAGAGCTTCTCGTCCAGCGGGTCCATCTTCTTGCCACGCTTGGCGCCCGTGCCCTTGGCCGCGGCGGCGGCCAGCAGGTGCTCCTGCTCGACCCGGTCCAGCTTGGGCTTGCGGCCGATGGCCTTCTGCTCGGCGGCACCGATCAGCGCGGTGGCGGCGGTGGCCTTCGCGGCGAAGTCCGCCCGGTCGCTGGTCACCCGGAACATGCCGACGTCGTCGGAGCGGGAGACCACCGTGCCGCCGGCCGACCGGATGGCGGCGATGGCGGCGTCCGCCGACACGCCGTCCTCGGCGACGACGGTGAAAGTACGGGCACTGCTCGGCTCGGCACTGGCCGGCACGCTCATGCCCGTCACCGCAAGTGCCAGCGCGGTCGCGGACGCGACGGCACCGGCGGTGAAGCGCTTGCTCACCACATCGGATCCTCTCGTTGAGGGACGTGGCAGCCATCAGACATCACCGGTGAGCATTCCGCCAGGGCAGCGTCGGCTATGACGTGAATCTGTTTTTCATCCGCTATGGACCCGGGCGGGCCGTTCGGTTCACGGCAGAGCGGGCGCGGCGGCGCGTGGATCCTGGCGCTCCTCGGCGCGGGGAGCGCGCAGCTCGTCCACGCGCACCAGCGCGACCCCGGCGACGATCAGGGCGCCTCCGAGCAGTTGCACCGGGGTGGGCAGTTCGCCCAGCACCAACCAGGCGATCAGGACGGCGAACATCACCTCGGTCAGCCCGACGAACGACGACAGTCGCGCGCCGAGGATCCGGGTGCCCGCGATCCCCGCGAGATACGCGACGACGGCGGCGACCAGCGACAGGCCGGCGATCGGGAGAAGCCAGCTGGTGCGCTGCCCGGCGAAGGTGACCTCGCCGAAGGTGGCCCGCAGCGGCAGCGCCCCGACCGCGCCGAGCAGCAGCAGGACGGCGGCGCCCACGGCCATGCCGCCACTGGCCATGGCCACCGAGGGCAGCCCCTCGTCCACCCGGCCGGCGAGCACGAAGTAGCCGGCGAGCCCGACCGCCGCCCCGAGGCCCCAGAGCACGCCCACCGGGTCGAGCCGGCCGGCGCCGGCCAGGTCCAGGACGAAGAACAGGCCGGCGAGGGCCGCCACCGAGCCGGCCACGGTCAGCCGGCGGGGACGCTGGCCGTGGACCAGCCACATCCAGCCCACCACCAGGATGATGCCGAGATACTCCAGCAGCAGCGCCACGCCGACCGGCAGGTGCCGGACGGCGTTGAAGAAGCAGACCTGGGCGGTCGCGACCCCGAGCAGGCCGAACACGCCGATCGCGGCGAGGTTGCGGCGCAGCACGTGCCACCTGCCTCGCAGGGACAGCACGGCCGGGACGGCGACCACCAGCGCGGCGATGCCGACCCGGGCGATCACGGCCGCCTCGGCCGACCAGCCCGCGTCGATGAGGGAGCGGGCGAACGTCCCCGACGTGGCGAAGGTGACGGCGGAGAGCAGGGCGAGGCCGAGACCGAGCCCGGCGACGGGTGGTTGACGCATCGATCCACTCCCAGCTGTCATGAGCCAAATGCCGGTATGCTGATGACGCTAGGCGGATGCCCCGACAGGAGTCAAGTTGCTTTTCGCTCATGACACGGAATGCTCCCTGAGCGCCGCCGCCGCGCTGGTCAACACCGACGGCCGCGACGGCGAGGCCCTGCCCGACGTCCCCGCCCTGGACGCGTTCTACGTCGCCCACTCCTACAGCGGTCGGCACGAGCACACCGAGGAGGAGCTGCTGGCGGTACGCCGGCTGCGGCCCCGACTGCGGCGGATCTGGCACGCCGACACCGACGAGGTCGTCGCCATCGTCAACGCGCTGCTCCGCGAGAACGACGCGCTGCCGCAGCTCATCACGCACGACGACGAGCCCTACCATCTCCACGCCGTGCCGCGTGACGCGCCGCTGGCGACCCGGATGGCCGTCGAGGCGGCGATGGCGATGGCGGATCTGGTCCGCAGCGGGGAGCTGAGCCGGCTGCGGGTCTGCGACCACCCGGACTGCGAGAACGTGCTGGTCGACCTCTCGAAGAACCGGTGCCGCCGGTTCTGCGACGCGGGCTGCGGCAACCGCGCCGCCGTCACCGCCTACCGCGCCCGCAAGGCCGCCGGCCGGAGCTGAGCCCGAGGCGGGTCGCCGCCGGGGACGGCGACGACCGCACCGGCGCGGGGCTCAGGGGTGGGTCATCCGGAGCAGGTCGAGCGCCTCGTCGAGCTGGGTCTCGGTCAGCTTGCCCGAGGCGACGTGCCCCCGGGAGACGACCACCTCGCGGATCGAGACCTGCTTGGCCAGCGCCTCCTTGGCGATCGAGGCGGCCTCGTCGTACCCGAGGTGACGGTTGAGCGGGGTGACGATGGACGGGGAGCCCTCCGCGTACGCCAGGCAGACCTCGGCGTCCGCGACCAGGCCCGCCACCAGGCGGTCGGCGAAGAGCCGGCTCGACGCGGCGAGCAGGCGGATGGACTCCAGCAGGTTGCGGCCCATCACCGGGAGCATGACGTTCAGCTCGAAGTCGCCCTGCGAGCCGGCGAACCCGATGGCGGCGTCGTTGCCGATCACCTGGGCACAGACCTGACGCACCGCCTCGGCGACCACCGGGTTCACCTTGCCCGGCATGATCGACGAGCCGGGCTGGAGATCGGGGATGCGCAGCTCGCGCAGCCCGGCGCGGGGGCCCGAGCCCATCCACCGGATGTCGTTGGCGATCTTGTAGAAACCGACGGCGACCGTACGCAGCTGCCCGGAGGTCTCCACCAGCGCGTCCCGGGCGCCCTGCGCCTCGAAGTGGTTGCGCGCCTCGGTCAGCGGCAGCCCGGTCGAGGCGCGCAGCTTCTCGACGACCCTCGCGGCGAAGCCGAGCGGGGTGTTGATGCCGGTGCCGACGGCGGTGCCGCCCAGCGGCAGCTCGGCCAGCCGGGGCAGCGCCCCCTCCAGCCGCTCGATGCCGTAGCGGACCTGGGCGGCGTACCCGCCGAACTCCTGGCCCAGGGTGACCGGGGTGGCGTCCATCAGGTGCGTACGGCCGGCCTTGACCACGGTCTCGAACTCCGCCGCCTTCGCCTCCAGCGCCTCCGCCAGGTGGGCCAGCGCGGGCAGCAGGTCCCGCGTGACGGCCTCGGTGGCGGCCAGGTGGATCGAGGACGGGAAGACGTCGTTGCTGGACTGCGAGGCGTTCACGTCGTCGTTCGGGTGCACGCCCCGGCCCAGTTCCCGGCCGGCGAGGGTGGCGATCACCTCGTTGGTGTTCATGTTCGACGACGTGCCGGAGCCGGTCTGGAACACGTCGATCGGGAACTGGTCGTCGTAACCACCGTCGGCCACGTGCGCCGCCGCGGCGGCGATCGCCGCCGCCACGTCCTCGCCGATCACCCCCAGTTCCCCGTTGACCTCGGCAGCCGCCCCCTTGATCTGGGCCAGCGCCCGGATCTGGGCCGGCTCGATGCCCCGCCCGGAGATCGGGAAGTTCTGCACCGCGCGCTGCGTCTGCGCCCGCCACAGCGCCTCGGCGGGCACCTCCACCTCGCCCATCGAGTCGCGTTCGATCCGGTATCCCGTCGCATCTGGAGTCGTCACGCGTACCATCCTGCCGCGCCGCACGCCGACCTGCAGATGATCGCCCAGCCCGGTCAGCGGCGGCCCACCGTCAGCACCGGCTTGGTGACCTCGGCGAAGAAGTCGTTGCCCTTGTCGTCGACCACGATGAAGGCCGGGAAGTCCTCCACCTGGATCTTCCAGACCGCCTCCATGCCCAGCTCCGGGTATTCCAGGACCTCGACGTGCTTGATGCAGTCCTGCGCGAGCCGGGCGGCGGGGCCGCCGATCGAGCCGAGGTAGAAGCCGCCGTGCTGCTGGCAGGAGCGGGTGACCTGGGCGGACCGGTTGCCCTTGGCGAGCATCACCTGCGAGCCGCCGGCGGCCTGGAACTTCTCCACGTACGCGTCCATCCGGCCGGCGGTGGTCGGGCCGAACGAGCCGGACGCGTAGCCCTCCGGGGTCTTGGCCGGGCCGGCGTAGTAGACCGCGTGGTCGCGCAGGTACTGCGGCATCGGCTCGCCCGCGTCCAGCCGCTCGGCGATCTTGGCGTGCGCGATGTCGCGCGCCACCACCAGCGGGCCGGTCAGCGAGAGCCGGGTCTTCACCGGGTACTTCGACAGCTCGGCGCGGATCTCGTCCATCGGCCGGTTCAGGTCGACGCGGACCACCTCGGAGGCGTCGAGCGTCTCGTCGGTGACGTCGGGCAGGTAGCGCGCCGGGTCGGTCTCCAGCCGCTCCAGCCACACGCCCGACGGGGTGATCTTGGCGACCGCCTGCCGGTCGGCCGAGCAGGAGACGGCGATCGCCACCGGGCAGGAGGCGCCGTGCCGGGGCAGCCGGACCACCCGCACGTCGTGGCAGAAGTAGCGGCCGCCGAACTGCGCGCCGATGCCGAAGTTGCGGGTCAGCTCCAGCACCTCCGCCTCCAGCTCCAGGTCCCGGAAGCCGTGCGCGCTCATCGAGCCGGAGGTGGGCAGCGCGTCGAGGTACTTGGCGCTGGCGTACTTGGCGGTCTTCAGGGCGTACTCGGCGGAGGTGCCGCCGATGACGACGGCCAGGTGGTAGGGAGGGCAGGCCGCCGTGCCGATGAGCCGCAGCTTCTCCTCCAGGAACTGCATCATCCGCGTCGGGTTCAGCAGCGCCTTGGTCTCCTGGTAGAGGTACGACTTGTTGGCCGAGCCGCCGCCCTTGGCCATGAAGAGGAACTTGTACGCGTCCGGGTGCCCGTCCGGGTCCTCCGCGTAGAGCTCGACCTGGGCGGGCAGGTTGCTGCCGGTGTTGCGCTCCTCCCACATGGTCAGCGGCGCGAGCTGCGAGTAGCGCAGGTTCAGCCGGGTGTACGCCTGGTAGACGCCGCGCGAGACTGCCTCGGCGTCGCTGCCGTCGGTGAGCACGTGCCGGCCGCGCTTGCCCATCACGATGGCGGTGCCGGTGTCCTGGCACATGGGCAGGACACCGCCGGCCGCGATGTTGGCGTTGCGCAGCAGGTCGAGCGCGACGAACCGGTCGTTGGGCGAGGCCGCCGGGTCGTCGATGATCGACCGCAGCTGCGCCAGGTGCGCGGGGCGCAGGAAGTGGGCGATGTCGTGCATCGCCTCGGCGGTCAGCGCGGTGAGCGCGGTCGGCTCCACGGTGAGGAACCGGCGCCCCCCCGGCCCGTTGACGACGTCGACGCCCTCGTCGGTGACCAGCCGGTATTCCGTCTGGTCGGGACCGGTCGGCAGCAAGGGAGCGTACGAGAACGCGGCGGCACTGCTCATGAGCGGAAAGCCTAGGGCAGAGGGGGCGTCCAGTCCCACCCGCCGGGTCGGTCCTGGGACGACGCTCTCACCCCGGGCAGAGCTCCCGCTTCGGGCCGCAGCTGTCCTCCGGTGCGGGAACCCCCGCAGTGCTTCCGGGGCCCGGCACGCCGGCGTCGCCGGGTGGGGCGGGGACGCCGGGTGGGGCGGGGACGCCCGCCGAACCGCCGAAGCGGACGTACCCGATCTCGCGCCCCTCCCCGATGATCATGCCCTGCGGGCCGACGGCGAGGGCGTTCGCGGAGGTGCGCAGGGTCGCCAACTCCCGCCCGGTACGCGGGTCCAGCGCCACCAGCCGGGACGGCTTCTCGTCGGCGAGCACGGCCGCGTACGGGGTGAGCGCGGCGCCGGCCTTCGCCCCGGCGGGACGGCTCCACCGCACGCGCCCCGTGCCCAGTTCCCGGCCGACCACCGCGCTCTTGTCGGCGGACCGGACCAGGGCGTACCGGTCGTCGACCGCGAGCAGCCGCTCCCCGGCGGAGGTGACCAGGAGCAGTCGCCCGTCGTAGCCGTCGAGGACCGCCTCGCGGGCGTCGGGCGAGACCCCGATCAGCACGTTCCGCGCGCCGTGCGGGTCCTCCCGCTGGGCGCAGCCGGCGTTGTCGGCGGTCCGCAGGTTGATCCCGGCCCGCTGCCAGGTCTCCCGGCCGGTCGCCGGGTCCCGGCCCGAGATGGCGAAGTAGCAGGCGCCGTCCTGGGACCGGGCGGTGATGCGCAGCAGCCGACCGCCGACCACCGAGAGCCGCTCGTCCCGGCCCGGCTCGACGTTCTGGAGCACCCGCCCGGTCGCGGTGTCGAGCACGTGCACCCGGCCGTCGATGGGGAAGCCGAGCAGCGGCGGTACGGGCTCCGGGCCCGCCACCTCCTCGTCGATCCGGACGGCGTCGAGTCGGCGGGTGCCGAGCAGCCCCGGGTTGTCGCCGAGCAGCCCGCTGCGCACCCCGGGCACGAAGGCCGTCCAGAGTGGGGCGGTGCCGCGCGGGTCCCAGGCGCTGAGCGTGCAGTCGGTGGCGTCGACGCAGCGGGCGTCGAGCAGCATGTTGCGGTACGTCCAGACGGCCACCGCGTCGCCGCTGCGCCGCCGCGTGGCGCCGGTCGTCGGGTCCAGCACCTCGTACCCCTTGACCAGCAGCTTGCCCACGACGACGACCGGGTCCCGGCCGCCGCCGGCCACGGCGGCCCAGTCGGCCTTGCGCTCCCACAACTGGGTGCCGGTGGCCAGGCTGCGCGCCTCCACCCGGGTGCGCTGCTCGACCACCACGGCGTCACCGGCGATGGTCACGCTGCGCGGGGTGCCGCCGACGCGCTGCTGCCAGACCACGTCCGGCTCGGATATCGGCTCGCTCCGGTCGACCCAGGTCCACACCGCGGGGAACGGGTTCCAGACGCCGGTGACGGCGAGCGCGACGACCACGATCAGCGCGAGCAGCAGCCCGCCACGCCACCCCCCGAGGCCGCCCGCCTTCGCCACACGCACACGGTAGCGACGACCACCGAACTCCCGCGCTCCCGCACCGCCGTGTCGCCCCCCTTTCTCCCACCCCCGCCACTCTCGATTCCGCGATCTTGCACCTTCGGCCCTCGGGCTGCCCGAAAGATCCGGTGTGCCGGGGCCGCAACTGCGAGATCGCCGCCGACGGGCGGGGGCGGGCGGGGGGCGGGCGAGGGCGGGAGGGCGGGCGGGGTCAGGGGGTGGTGGAGCGGATCAGGGGGAGGGTGCGGTAGGGGATCTGCTCGGCGAGGGCGATGATCGTCGAGGCGCGGCGGATGCCCTCGTACGAGACGATCTGGTCGATCACCCGCTGGAGGTCGGTGTTCGAGCGGGCCACGATCCGGCAGAGCAGGTCGCTGGAGCCGGTGATGGTGTGCGCCTCCAACACCTCGGGGATCGCGGCCAGGTGCGCGGCGACCCGGTCGTGCCCGTGCCGTTGACTGATCTCCAGGGTGACGAAGCTGGTCACCCCGAACCCGATCGCCGCCGGCGAGATCTCCGGCCCGAACCCGCCGACGACCCCCCGCCCGACCAGCTTGTCCAGCCGGGCCTGGACGGTGCCCCGGGCGACGCCGAGGCGCCGCGAGCACTCCAGCACCCCGATCCGCGGCTCCGCGGCGAGCAGTTCGATCAACCGCACGTCGAGGGCGTCCAGCTGTACAGCTTGACCATCGCTCATGCCGTCGCACCCTACTGAATGCGCAACCTGACCAGGTCAGGGGCCGACAGTTGCCCAGTGCTCCCCATCGGCGCGATCCTCGCCACAGCAGCACCGGAGCACGGCAGCACGCGAAGCACAGCAGCACCGGAGCACGGCAGCACGCTAAGCACGGCAGCACCCGAAGCACAGCAGCACCGAACACGACCGACGGCGGCGGCCACGAGCCGACCGGTTACTTGAGGGAGACCGCGATGACCCAGGCGCTCGACCGACCCCACCCGACCGACGACGTCGACGTCGACGTGCTCGTCGGTGCCGTCGACCACGACATCAGCCGCGACCCGTTCCCGGTCAGGGGCCTCGACCACGTGCACTTCCTGGTGGGCAACGCCAAGCAGGCCGCCCACTACTACTCCACCGCGTTCGGCATGACCTGCGTGGCGTACCGGGGGCCGGAGCAGGGCTACCGCGACCACGCCCAGTACGTGCTGACCAGCGGCTCGGCCCGCTTCGTGCTGACCGGCGCCGTCCGCCCGGACGCCGAGGGCGCCGAGCACGTCGCCAGGCACAGCGACGGGGTCTCCGACATCGCGCTGGAGGTGCCCGACGTCGACGCCGCGTACGCGCACGCCACCGCGCAGGGCGCCACCGGCCTGGTCGAGCCGCACGACGTCGCCGACGAGCACGGCACCGTCCGGCTGGCCACCATCGCGGCGTACGGCGACACCCGGCACACCCTGGTCGACCGGTCCCGCTACCGCGGCCCCTTCCTGCCCGGCTTCGTGGCCCGCAAGCCGATCGTGGACCGGCAGCCGATGATCGACGCCGGCCTCCAGCCGAAGCGCTTCTTCCAGGCCGTCGACCACGTGGTCGGCAACGTCGAACTCGGCCGGATGGACGAGTGGGTCGACTTCTACAAGCGGGTCATGGGCTTCTCGAACATGGCCGAGTTCATCGGCGACGACATCGCCACCGACTACTCGGCGCTGATGAGCAAGGTCGTGGCGAACGGGACCCGCAAGGTCAAGTTCCCGCTGAACGAGCCGGCGCTCGCCCGCAAGAAGTCGCAGATCGACGAGTACCTGGAGTTCTACCAGGGCCCGGGCGCCCAGCACATCGCCGTCGCCACCAACGACATCCTGGCCAGCGTCGACGCGATGCGGGCCGCCGGCGTCGACTTCCTGGACACCCCGGACTCCTACTACGACGACCCGGAGCTGCGCGCCCGGATCGGCCAGGTGCGGGTGCCGATCGAGGAGCTGAAGGCCCGCAAGATCCTGGTGGACCGGGACGAGGACGGCTACCTGCTCCAGATCTTCACCAAGCCGGTGCAGGACCGCCCGACCGTCTTCTTCGAGCTGATCGAGCGGCACGGCTCGCTCGGCTTCGGCAAGGGCAACTTCAAGGCGCTCTTCGAGGCGATCGAGCGGGAGCAGGAGAAGCGCGGCAACCTGTAACACTGACGGCGTGACGCAGCCTCCGACGTACCCGACGCCGCCGGCCGGTGGGCCAACGCCCGCCGCCGGCGGCTTCGCGCCGCCGTCCGGTCCCGCCAGCCAGGGGTACGCGGTGCCGCCGCAGCACGCCCCGCCCGGTCAGGCCCCACCACCCGGCTGGATGCCGCCGCCCCCGGGCTGGGCCGGACCGCCCCGCCCCGGCCCGGCGCTCGCGCCGGGCAACCGGCCGCTCGCCGGCTTCGGTGACCGGCTGCTCGCGGCGCTGATCGACGGCGCGCTGAGCACGCTGGTGGTGATGGTCCTCTTCGTGCCGCCGTTCGTGTTCCTGTTCTGGAACATGACGACCGAGCTGACCCGGACCGACCCGGACGGCACGCTCGTCGGGCCGGACCCCGGGTCGTTCATGACCGACTTCATGCTGCCCATCCTGCTGCTGGAGCTGGGCCTGATGGTGGTGATGCTCGGGCTGTACTGGCTCTACCACGTGGAGTACATGAAGCGCACCGGGCAGACGTTCGGCAAGCGGGTGATGAAGCTGCGGGTCGTGCCGCTCGACCCGGCCGCCACGCTGGACCGGCAGATGGCCGGCAGGCGGTACGCGGTGCAGTTCCTCGCCGCGGTGCTGCTGCCCGGCCTCAGCTACCTCGACGGGCTCTGGCAGCTGTGGGACAAGCCCTGGCAGCAGTGCCTCCACGACAAGTTCGCCGGCACCGTCGTCGTTAAGGTGTCTGCGTGAGCGAGCAGAGCGAGGCCAGGGCATGAGCGTCGAACCGGGCTGGTACGTCGACCCGGCGGATCCGGACACCCGGCGCTACTGGGACGGCGGGGGCTGGATCGGCGCGCCGATCCCGGTCGACGCCACCCCGCCCGAGGGCCCGCCGCCGGCTGAGCCGCCGCCCGCCCCGACACCGCCTGCCGTCCCCGTCCCGGCCCCCGCCGCCCCCGTCCCGGCCCCCGGCGCCCCCGGCGCACCCGGGGTCGGCGGGGCACCCGCCGGCCGGTCGCAGCCCGGCCGGCCGCTGCCGGGGCAGGCGTACCCCTGGCAGCCGCCGCAGGGGCACGGGCACCCGCAGGGCCCGCCGCCCGGCTGGCCGCCGGGGGGCTGGCCGGGACGGCCGCCGGAGCCTCGCCCGCACGGGCTCCCGCTGGCCGGGTTCGGCGCCCGGCTGGTCGCCCGGCTGATCGACTTCGCCGTGGTCTTCGCGTTGAACGCGGTGGTGAACGGCTGGTTCGTCTGGCGGCTGGTCGACGAGGTCACGCCGTACTGGCGGGAGGTGTTCCGGCGGGCGATGGCCGGCGACACCTCCACCGATGGGCTGCCACAGCCCAGCGAGCAGGCCGGCGGCCTCCAGGTCGTCATCCTGCTGATCGCCACCGCCCTCTGGCTCGCGTACGAGGTGCCGACGATGGCCTCCGGCGGGCAGACCTTCGGCAAGCGGCTGGTGGGCGTCAAGGTGGTGCCGGTGAGCGCGGACGAGCCGCTCGGCTTCGGCAGGGCGCTGCGCCGGTGGAACACCCTCGGCCTGCCCACCCTGCTCTGGTACTGCTGCGGCCTCGGCCTGCTGCTCCAGCTCGTCGACGCCCTCTCCCCGCTCTTCGACCACCCGCTGCGCCAGGCGTTGCACGACAAGCGGGCGCAGACCGTGGTGGTCCAGCTCCCCCGCAACCGCCGCGCCGCCCCCGGCGACGGCACCGCCGCCCAGGAAGACCGCACCGACCCCTCGGGAGACACCCCATGACCGACCCCGGACGCCACCGGCCGGCGCTGCGACTGACCCGCGCCGACCTGGACACGCTGCCCAACTACGTGCCCGGCCGCAGTCCGGTCGACCTGGCCCGCGAGCTCGGGCTCCCCGAGGCGATCAAGCTGGCCAGCAACGAGGTGCCGTTCGGTCCCCTGCCCGGCGTGGTGGAGGCCGTCACCGAGGCCGTCGCGGGGGTGCACCGGTACCCGGACATGGGGGTGGTGGCGCTGCGCGGGGCGCTCTCCGAACGGTACGGCGTGGACGCCGACCGGATCGCCACCGGATGCGGGTCGGTGGCCCTGGCCGAGCACCTCGTCCGGGCCACCTGCCTGCCCGGCGACGAGTTCCTCTACGCGTGGCGCTCCTTCGAGGCCTACCCGATCATCGCGGCGACCAGCGGCGCGACCAGCGTACGGGTGCCCAACGACGCCGGGCACGGGCACGACCTGGCGGCGATAGCGGCGGCCGTGACCGACCGGACCCGGCTGATCGTGGTCTGCAACCCGAACAACCCGACCGGCACCTCGGTACGCCGGGCGGAGCTGGACCGGTTCCTCGACGCGGTCGGCGAGGACGTGCTCGTGGTGATCGACGAGGCGTACCGCGAGTTCGTCACCGACCCGGAGGTGCCGGACGGCCTCACCTACCTGGACCGGCCGAACGTGGTCGTGCTGCGGACGCTCTCCAAGGCCTGGGGCCTGGCCGGCCTGCGGATCGGCTTCCTGGTCGCCCAGCCGGCGGTCGCGGCGGCCGTACGCAAGGTCGTGACGCCCTTCTCCAGCAGCATGGCCGCCCAGGCCGGCGCGCTCGCCGCGCTGGCCCAGGAGGACGAGGTGCGACGGCGGTGCGCCCTCGTGGTGGCCGAGCGCGACCGGGTGACCGAGGCGCTGCGCAAGCTCGTCCCGGACGTGCCGGACAGCCAGGCGAACTTCGTCTGGCTGCCGCTGGGCGACCGGACGGTGGACTTCGGCAGGGCGTGCGAGGCTCGGGGCGTGATCGTCCGGCCGTTCGCCGGCGAGGGGGTCCGGGTCACCGTCGGCACCCCGGCCGAGAACGACGCCTTCCTGGCCGCGGCCGAGGCCGCGCTGGCCTGAGTCCGGACCGGTCCGGTCCGCCATCCCCTCGCGGACCGGACCGGAGTCTCCGGTCCCGCCACCGGCCGTCGGTGCGCGGGGCCGCGAACAGCGCCGGGGCCGGCCCGGGACGGCCGACCCGCCGGCGCGCGGGCCCCGATCGTCCGGCCGGGCGGGTGATCCGCCGGCATGCGTGCGGTGCGGCCGACGTGGGTGCCCGACCGTGACCGGGAGGGGTCAGGCTCGGCCCGGTGACGCGGGCCCGGCCAGGCCATCGGGACGGGTCACCGTCGCACTACGGGTGCCGCGCGACGCGACGGCTCGGCGTCGGCCGGCGACGCGGTGACGAGGATCAGGATCGCGCCCAACAGGGCTGCCAGGAGTCGCACAGGTGGGACTATAAATAACTTATGTCCGTTTTGTCGAGTGACCGGCCCGGCCCGGCGTGTCAGGTCGCCGCGAGAATCACCGGCTCCGAGGTGAGGTAGTAGCGCTGGTCGTCGCCCGTCGGGTCGACCGGCTTGCGGAGCCGCTCCACGGCCACGAACCCGCCGGCCGCGTACGCCGCCCCGGGCGCCCAGCCGACGCCGTCCGAGCCCGCGTTGAGCACGAACCAGGACCGCTGCGCCCCCGTCGCCGGGTCCAGCGTCACCAGGTCGTTCGTCCCCGTCAGCAGGTGCGCCCGGCCGGGCTGGACGGCCACCAGCCGCGCCTGCGGCAGGTCGGCACGGCGCCACAGCTCCGCACCCGTACGCGCCGAGCGGCCCACCACCACCCCGTCGACGACCGCCACGGCCGTGCCGTCGACGAGTTCGGCGTCCGGCCGGTCCAGAGCCGGCGCGGCGGCCGGCTCCCCGGCGCCGAGCAGCCAGCCCCGGCCCGCGTCGTCGCCGGGGGCGGCGGTGCGCAGGCCGGCGCACCCGGTCCGGCCGGTCCCGCAGCCGACCGGCGTCGCCACCAGTTCGTCGCCGGCGCCCGCCGGCCGCCAGCGCAGGCCCACCCTGCCGGTCGCGGCGTCGCGGAACTCCACCACCGTCGAGTTCCCGCAGGAGTCGACGATGATCAGCTGCCCGGAGGCGGTCGTCCCGACGGCGTCCCGGCAGGCGCTCTCGTCGGGTGGCAACGTGACGGTGGTGTGCGACTGCCACAGCTCACGGCCGTCGGTCAGGTCCACGGCGCGTACCCAGGCCCCGGCCGTCAGCACGACCTCCCGGCCGTCGGCCGCCCGCGCCACGAAGAGCCCTCGCGGGTCCCAGACCGTCGCCGCGCCGGTGCGTCGGACCGCCCGCTCCCCCACCGGCGCCGGCCCGTCCGCCCGCCAGGCGACGCGGCCCGTCCGCGCGTCCAGCGCCACGACCCGCCCGTCCGACCAGCGGGTGACCACCGTCGTCCCGGACGCCACGACCCCGTCCAGCGCGGCCGGCCAGCGGCGGTAGGACCAGAACGGGGTGGTCCGGTGCCGGCCGCCGACCGGCCGGTCGGCGTAGACCTGGCGGTGGGCCGCGTAGACGCGCAGCCGGCCGTCCACGATCAGCGGGGCGACGGGCAGCCGACCGACCACACCGGGAGCGGGGGAGGCGGCCGGCGGGTAGCCGGCCCGCGCGGGCGTGCTGACCTCGGCGGGAGCGAGCACCCGGTACACCGTCGCCGCGACGGCGACGGTGGCGAGCAGCGCCGCGACCGCCACCGCGATCCGCCGCCGGCCGTTCCGCAACCCCATGCCGCACCTCCGCCCGGCACCCTACCCAGTAAGGAGGGCCCGGGGCCGGTCAGGTCACCGGCGGCGCGCGGGAACGTCGCGGGCGGCGGGCCCGACGCCGCCGCCGGGTGGGACACGGCCTCGCCGCCGGGTGCCCGGCTCAGGCCGCCTCGGTCGCCTCCGACAGCGCCGCGGCGGCCAGGTCGGCGAGATCGTGCCGCAGCGCGCGCTCGACCGCCCGCGCCGCCAGCCCGCCGAGCAGCAGCGCCACCACCCGGCCGTACGGGGCGGTCGGCACCGCCTCCTGCTCGACGGTGACGGCCGTGCGGCCCCGGCGTCGCCGCTCGACCGGGCGCAGCGTCCAGGTGATCCGGTAGTCGACGCCGGCGCCCCGCGAGGCGAGCACCAGCCGCCGGGGCGACTCGGCCTCGATGACGACGAACTCCTCGACCAGCGCGGTGCCGTCGGGCTGGGAACGGGTCTCCCGCCAGGCCGTCCCCGGGCCGAACGGGCCCGGGGTGAGCACCTGCACCGGGCCGGTGAAGCGCCGGGTGCGGACGGTCAGGTCGGTGAGCAGCCGCCAGAGGACGACGTCGTGCGCCGCCACGAGCTCCGTGACCACCACCGTCGACATGGCACCTCCCGTGGCGTCGACGGTACGCCGCGTGAACGCGGATCGGGGCCCCTGGGGCGGAAAATCCACCGCCGGGGCCCCGGATCGCGGGTCGGGAACGGCCGGTCAGCGACCGAACTGGCCGGCCTGGATCGCGCCCACGAAGGCCGCCCATCCCGGCGGGCTGACCGCCAGCGCGGGGCCGGCCTGATCCTTGGAGTCGCGTACGCCCACCAGGCCGAGCGCGTCGACCAGGTTGTCCGCCACCTCCACGCAGAGACCCTGGTCGTTGGAGCGGCTGCTGGTGCGCCACACGGCGCCCGGGAGAACGTTCATCGTCGTCACCTTCCTGTCGTCGGTACGCCAACCGGCGGCCGGGCCCGGACCGGAAGGGGGGCGACCGGCCGGGCCCGGCGCGGCATGGCGACGGAATCCGCGACGATCAACGGACGAACGACGGTCCCCGGTCGCACCAACTGTGCGACCGGGGACCGTCGTTCGAAATGCGGTCAGCGCGCGGGGAGGATCTTCCCGCTCACCTCGCCGAGGGCGACGGTGGTGCCGTCCGGGCCGGGAGCGGTGGCGGTGATGGTCACCGTGTCGCCGTCCTCCAGGAACGTGCGGGTCGCGCCGTCGGCGAACGTGACCGGCTCGTTCCCGCCCCAGCTGAGCTCCAGGAACGAGCCGACCTGCCCCCGTTCCGGTCCGGAGACGGTGCCCGAGGCGAAGAGGTCGCCGGTGCGCAGCGAGGCACCGTTGACGGTGAGGTGGGCCAGCTGCTGGGCCGGCGTCCAGTACATCGTGGCGAACGGCGGCTCGCTGACCCGCTCGCCGTTCCACTCCACCGACAGGCGCAGGTCCAGCCCCAGGTGCGGGACGTCGCGCAGGTAGTCGGCGACCAGCGGGTCCTGTTCGGGAGCGGGGACGAACGCGTCGGCGAGCGCGTCCAGCGGGGTCACCCAGGCCGAGACCGAGGTGGCGAAGGACTTGCCCAGGAACGGGCCGAGGGGCTGGTACTCCCAGGCCTGGATGTCCCGGGCCGACCAGTCGTTGACCAGCACGACGCCGAAGACGTGGTCGGTGAGGTCGTCGACCGGGACCCGGTCGCCCAGCGCGCTGGGCACGCCCACCACGAAACCGACCTCGGCCTCGATGTCGAGGCGTACGGACGGGCCGGTGACCGGGCCCTGCGGGGTGGCCCGCTGCCCGCTCGGCCGCACCACCGGCGTGCCGGAGACGACCACGGTGCCGGCCCGGCCGTGGTAACCGATCGGCAGGTGCTTCCAGTTCGGCAGCAGCGGCGGCTGGCCGGGGCGGAAGATCTGGCCCACGTTGGACGCGTGGTGCTCCGAGGAGTAGAAGTCGACGTAGTCGGCGACCTCGAACGGCAGCTCCATCCGCGCCTCGGCCAGCGGCACCAGCAGCGGCTCCACCGCCGGCCGGTGCGTGGCGTCGGTGAGCAGCTCGGTCACCCGCTGCCGGACGGCCGTCCACTGCGGACGCCCGAGGGCCATGAACCCGTTGAGCGTGGGCCGGCCCAGCGTCCCGGCGGCCAGCACCAGACCGGCCTCCTCCGCGCCGGCCAGGTCCAGCACGAAGTCGCCGATGCGTACGCCCACGCCCGGCGCGCGCCCGCCGTGGCGGAACACCCCGTACGGCAGGTTGCTCACGCCGTACGGCGAACCGTCGGCACCCGTCACCCAGCTCATGCCGGCCCGCCGAGATGACTCGCTCGCTGACGCTCGCTCATGCCTCGAAGCCCCCGTTCACCAGCCCCAGCCGGATCAGATCGGTCAGTGGTTCCAGGATGCTGCACGAGCCGAAGCCGATCCACACCGGGCGCGGGGCGTCCAGCCCGGCCTCGGCGTACCGCACCAGCGGGCGCGGATCGGTGGCGGTGAGCAGCTCGGCGACCCGGTCCACCCCGGCGCCCCCGGCGGCGGCCAGCGTCGCGGCGAGCACGTTGACGAAGCCGTGGTGGGTGAAACCGGTCTCCGGGTCCAGGTGGCGGACCGCTTGGTGCAGCCCGGCGGTCAGCTTGAACGGCAGGGCCCGGTCGCGGCAGGCGCAGATCACCGCCGCCAGCTCGGCCGGGGTGGGGAAGAGCTCGGCGGCCACCCCGCCGGTGCGGAACTTCGCGGCGACCGGCACCCCGTCGGCGCGGGCGGCGGCGAGCGCGTCCAGCGCCCCCATCAGCCCGAACGTGAGCGGCAGCTCGGCGTGGACGGCGTCCAGGGCGGCCGGGCCGTCATGGGCCCGGCGGGCCTGCGCCACCAGCTCGGCCAGGCCGGGCAGCGGGTCCTCGCCGCGTCTGGCGACCGCCGCCTCCACCTGGCGTACGCGGATGCGCGGGTCGACCGCGGCGCGCACCTCGTCGAGCCGGTCGAGCGGCACGTCGCCGATCACGCCGACCGCGATCCGCTCGTCGGCGCCGAGCAGGCCCGCCAGCTCGGGCAGCCTGGTGGCCGGGACCAGGAGCGGGCCCACCAGGCCCGCGTACCAGGAGGTGCGGTGCCGCCGGTGCGCGGCGACGGCGTCGGGCAGCGGCGCGCTGCCGGGCGGGAAGACGGCGGCGTCGTCGACGAGGCCGTCGAGAAGCGCGGGCACCTGCGTTGACACGAGACAAGAATGTACGGGACGCTACAAGGAACGGACAACAGCGTCCGATTATCGGACGCCGCTGGATCGGTGAACGGGACGAACCGGGAGGCGAGATGCCGTACTACCGCAGCGTCGGCGAGGTGCCGCGCAAGCGCCACACCCAGTTCCGCCAGCCCGACGGCCGCCTCTACGCCGAGGAGCTGATGGGGCAGGAGGGCTTCTCCTCCGACTCGTCCCTGCTCTACCACCGGCACGCGCCGACGGCGATCGTGGCGGCCGAGGAGTTCACCCCGCCGGCGTTCACCCGGGTGCCGAACCTGCCGCTCAAGCCCCGGCACCTGCGCACCCACAAGCTCGACGGCGCCGGCGCCGACCCGGTGCTCGGCCGGCGGTACCTGCTCGCCAACGACGACGTGCGCATCGCGTACGTGCTGGCGGACCGGCCGTCCCCGCTGTTCCGGGACGCCACCGGCGACCACTGCCTCTACGTGGAGTCGGGCAACCTGCGGGTCGAGTCGACCTTCGGCGTGCTCGACGCGGTGCCCGGCGACTACGTGGTCATCCCCACCTCGACCATCCACCGGCTGGTGCCGACCGGCGACGCGCCGACCCGGCTGCTCGCCGTCGAGGCGGCCGGCCACGTCGGCCCGCCCAAGCGCTACCTCTCGGTGCGGGGCCAGTTCCTGGAGCACTCCCCGTACTGCGAGCGCGACGTCCGGGGGCCGGACGCCCCGCTGCTGGTCGACGGGGAGGACGTGGAGGTGCTGGTCCGGCACCGGCGCGGCTGGACCCGCTACGTCTACGCGAACCACCCGTTCGACGTGGTCGGCTGGGACGGGCACATGTACCCGTGGGCCTTCTCGATCCACGACTTCGAGCCGATCACGGGCCGGATCCACCAGCCGCCGCCGGTGCACCAGACCTTCCAGGGTCCCAACTTCGTGATCTGCTCGTTCGTGCCCCGCAAGGTCGACTACCACCCGGACGCGATCCCGGTGCCGTACAACCACCACAACGTCGACTCCGACGAGATGCTCTTCTACACCGGCGGCAACTACGAGGCCCGGCGCGGCTCCGGCATCGAGCAGGGGTCGATCTCGTTGCACCCGTCCGGCTTCACCCACGGCCCGCAGCCGGGCGCCGCCGAGCGTTCCATCGGCGCCGACCACTTCGACGAGCTGGCCGTCATGGTCGACACCTTCCGGCCGCTCGACCTCTGCGACGCCGCCCGCGCCTGCGAGGACGACGGCTACGCCTGGACCTGGGCCCGCCGCGGCTGAGGCGCGTCCCGGCCGCCGGAGTTCCCCGGAGACCGCCCGGCGGCGGGCCGTCAGACCTGCGTACGGGACAGCACGGCGAGTTCGGCGGCGGCCGCGGCGACGATGGCGAGGACCAGCGGCCACGGGGTGCCGATGAGGGCGTAGAGCAGGATCAGCCCGGGGGCGGCGGCCGCCGCGTAGACGGCCAGCGCCAGGATCCGGTCGGAGCGGAGCAGGCTGGGCAGGATGGTGCGCGAGAGGCCGGGCAGCCGGGCGGCGAAGCGCCAGACCACCAGGGCCCCGCCGAGCGCCGCGAACGCCGCCGCGACCCGGGACAGCCCCGCGCTGCCCGGCGCCATGCAGGCGATCAGCACGGCGGTGATCATCGTCCAGCCCGCGCCGTAGACGACGAGCTGACGCAGGCCGACCGAGATGGTCCGGCCGGAGTCGACCCGGCCGGGGCTCATCGCGGCGGCGTCGGCGAGGTGCTCCAGCGCCTCGCTCCAGCGCCGCTGCTCCAGCCGCAGCACCCCGATGTCGTGCCGGGCCTCGGCGAGCTGCGGGTCGAGCCGGAGCGCCTCCCGGTAGGCGCGCTCGGCCAGGTCGAACATCTGCATGTTCGCCGCCACCAGCCCGAGCACCAGGTGCGCCTGCGGGCTCTCGGGCGCCAGCTCCACCCCGCGCCAGGCCGCGTTCAGCGCCGGCTGCCCGTTGCGCGAGCCGGCCAGGATCGCCGCGGCGCTGCTCTGCGCGTACGCGTCGTCGGGGCCCAGCGCCAGGATCCGGTCGGCGGTACGGGCAGCCTCGGCGTACTCCTCCAGGTCGGCCAGCGCGAGGGCGCGGGCGACCAGCGCCGGCACGTTCTCCGGGGCGGCGGAGACCGCGGCGTCGGCGGCGGTGAGCGCCTCCCCCGGCCGGTCGGCGGCGAGGTGGACCCTGGAGAGCATGGTCAGCGCCCCGGCGTCCGCCGGGTCCAGGGCGACGGCGTAGGAGACCTCGGTGGCCGCCTCGTCGTAGCGGCCCAGCTCGGCGAGGAGCTGGGCCCGCTGGAGGTAGCCGTCGGCGGCGGACCGGTCGGGGGTGGTGTCGCTGGACATCGCGCGAGCCTAGGCGGCCGGGGCGTGGTACACCAGGGCCACCGCGATGCCGGTGAGTCCCTCGCCGCGCCCGGGGAAGCCGAGGCCGTCGGTGGTGGCGGCGGAGACCGTGACGGGCGCGCCGACCGCCTCGGAGAGCACCCGCTGGGCCTCCTCGCGGCGCGGCCCGATCTTCGGCCGGTTGCCGATCACCTGCACCGACACGTTGCCGATCTCGAAGCCGGCGGCCCGCACCCGGCGGGCGCTCTCGGTGAGCAGGGCGACGCCCGACGCTCCGGCCCACTCGGGCTGCCCCACGCCGAAGTTCGTCCCCAGGTCTCCGAGCCCGGCCGCCGAGAGCAGCGCGTTGCAGGAGGCGTGGGCGGCCACGTCGGCGTCCGAGTGCCCGGCCAGGCCGTCCTGGTCGGGCCAGTGCAGGCCAGCCACCCAGCACGGCCGGCCCGCCTCGAAGGCGTGCACGTCGGTGCCGATGGCCACCCGAGGAACGATCATGCGACGAGGGTACGCGTCAGGCGCCGGTCGCCAGCAGGTGCTCGGCCAGCGCCAGGTCGAAGGGGCGGGTGACCTTCAGCGCGTACTCCGAGCCGGGCACGCAGCACACCGCGACGCCCTGCTTCTCGACCAGGCCGGCGTCGTCGGTGAGCGGGTCACCGGCGGCGGCGTGCGCGGCGGTCAGCACGGCCCGACGGAAGCCCTGCGGGGTCTGCACCGCCCGCAGGGCGGAACGGTCGACGGTGCCGAGGACGACCTCGTCGGCGCCGACCTCCTTGATCGTGTCGGCCAGCGGGAGCACCGGGATCACCGCGTCGTGTCCGGCGCGGACCGCCGCCGCGACGGATTCCACCAGGTCGGGCGGGGTGAGCGCGCGGGCGGCGTCGTGCACCAGCACGATCTCCGGGCCGGGCGGCACTGCGGCGAGGGCGGCGGCCACCGACGCCTGCCGCTCCGCGCCGCCGGGCACCACGGTCACCGGGGCGACCGGGGCGAGCAGCTCGCGCACCGCCGCCACCTCGGCGGCCGGGGCGGCCACGACGATGGTGTGCACCGACGGCGCGGCGGCGAGCCGACGGACCGCGTGCACCAGCAGGGGCACCCCGCCGAGCAGCCGCAGCGCCTTGGGCCGGCCGGGACCGAGCCGTACGCCGGCACCGGCCGCAGGCACGAGGACCGCGACGTCACCGCGCGGATTGAGCTGCGCGGTCACGTCGCGGTCCTCGGTGGTTTGTTCGCCACGAATCGGGTACGACGATGCTGTGGGACTAGGCCTCGGTGAGGACCTTGTCGAGCAGCGTCTCCGCCTCGTCCTTGGTGCTCTTCTCGGCCAGCGCGACCTCGCCGACGAGAATGTCGCGGGCCTTGGCGAGCATCCGCTTCTCACCCGCGGAAAGACCCCGCTCCCGCTCCCGGCGCCACAGGTCGCGGACGACCTCGGCAACCTTCAGCGGGTTACCGGAGGCCAGCTTCTCCAGATTCGCCTTGTAACGCCGCGACCAGTTGGTCGGCTCCTCGGTGTGCGGTGCGCGCAGCACGTCGAAGACCTTGCCGAGGCCCTCTTCGCCGACCACCTCGCGCACACCCACGATCTCGGCGTTCTCGGCAGGCACCCGGACCGTCAGGTCACCCTGCGCGACCCTCAGGACGAGATATTGCTTTGGCTCGCCCTTGATGACCCGAGTCTCGATTGCCTCGATGAGTGCGGCCCCGTGGTGGGGGTAAACAACGGTCTCGCCGACACTGAAAACCATAGGTTCGAAACCCCTTTCGCTGTGTCTAGGGTAACACGCTCAGGCACCGATGTCTCACCGCTGTCCTGACCGTTGGCGCAGCTCAGGGGCCCTGTGAGAGGTATTTCTTCAGCTTGACAGGCCGCCAAACCGGTGGTTTGACCACGCTCCGTAACGCTTGGATGACGTCCCGGTACGAGTGACGCGAACGTCGAGATCAAGGGCTATGCGCTCCTCCCATGGTAGCCGGCCGGCCGGGTAAGCGCCCAGGTGTAGCGACAGCCGGTCCCGTGGGGGACGCTGGAGGACGAGCCGCAGTCCGCTCGCCGAGACGTACTGGGGGTCCCGATGGGCAAGCCCGACGCAGACGGCCCCGGGCTGCCCGACCTGCCGCCGGAATGGGGTCGGGTGGTCGTGCCGGACGACGCCTCCGCTTTGGCCGCGGAGGCCGAGCGGCTCCGCCGCGAACTGCGGGGCGCGCCGCACCGCACCGCCCCGCGCCCGCCCGCCCGCTCCCCGCTCGCCCTGCCCGGCCTGGTCCTCCTGGTGGCGGTGCTGACCACCCTCGCCGGCCTGGCGGCGGTGACCTGGCCCCGGTCCGGTCGGTCCACCCCCGCGCCCTCCCCCAGCGCCGCCCCGCCGCCGGCGGCGACCGGTCGCCCGTTGCCGGCGCTGGACCTGGTCGACGCGGGGCAGTCGCCGGTGCCGCTGCGCGGGCTCGTGCCAGCCATGATCGTCCTGGTGGACGGCTGCGCCTGCCCGGACGAGGTGGCCGCCGCCGCCGCGCTGGCACCGTCCGGCGTCACGGTGGTCACCGTCGCCGGGACCGCACCCGTCGCGCCGGGGGCCGCCGGGGCCGGCGTGCGGTCGCTCGCCGACCCGGCCGGCGGGCTGCGCGCGTTCCTGCACCTGCCGGCCCGTCCGGGCGCCGCCACGGCGCTGCTGGTCGACCGCGCCGGCGTCCTCGTCAAGGTGGTGCCCGAGATCCGCTCCGCCGAGGACTACCGGGCCGACCTGGCACGCCTGGCCGGCTGACTTCCACGGCGCACCGACCGACCCCCGCCACGCCGGCGACCACGCCGAAGCGAGGCGGGGGCTCAGGACAGGGCGACCAGGTGCGCCTCGACCCGGAGCGGCTCGGTGTTGGCGCTCGACAGCGAGACCTGGAACGGCCCGCCCCTGCCGACGACCTCGGTCGACGTGATCGAGCCCTCGCAGGCGCTCGTGATCGGGTCGGCCGCCCGCGCGCCGTCGATCACGATCAGCAGCTCGCCCGGGCCGAAGCAGCGGTAGCGGAGCAGGTGCCGGGCACCCTCCTCCGCGCTGTGCTGCCGCACGTGCCCCGCCGTCCCGTCGAGGCGGGTACGCACGGTCCAGACCGTGCCGGGGAGGCCGTCCAGCCGGCCGCGCCGCACGGCCTCGTCGAGCCGGCCGTCCAGGGGTCGGCGGGGATCCGGCCCGTCGTCCGCGATCTCGACCCGGATCGTGTGGCCGCTGCGCGGGTCGACCCGGAAGGTCGCGCCGCTGCGCGGGTCGATCCCCATCGCGGTGCCGGTACGCGGGTCGATGCCGAACGCGGCGCCGGTGCCGGGGTCGACCTGGAACGCGGCGCCGGTGCGCGGGTCGACGCGGACGTCGACCCGCCGCCGGGACTGCGCCGCCGCCGCGCCCCGGCCACGGGCCTCCGGCTCGGCGCCCGTGGCGACCGCCGGGCCGGTGCGGGGCGCCTCGGCCTGCCACCACCACCCGCCGCCCACCAGCGCGGCCAGCCCCGCCGTGACCAGCACGGCCGTGCGCAGCCGGTCGCCGGCCGCGGCGGGCGTCGCGGGTGCACCGGCGCCCGGCCCGTCTCCCGGCCGGCCTACCGCCTCGGCGTCCATCATCCGAGGGTAACCGCACCGGGTGGACGGTTCACCCGGCTCTTTCCAGCAGCGCCGCGTAGAGGGTCAGACCGGGACCGAACGCCAGCATCACCACCCGTCGCGGCGGCGACGCGGCCCGGCCCAGCCGGTCGAGGATCAGCAGCACCGTCGGCGACGAGCAGTTGCCGTGCTCGTCGAGCGTCGCCCGGGACGCGGCCAGCCCCTCCGGCGGCAGGGCAAGCTCGCGCTCGACCACGTTGAGGATGCGGGGGCCGCCCGGGTGCACCGCCCAGCCGTCCACCTCGGACAGCGTCGTGCCGTGCCGGGCCAGCAGGCCCTCCACCAGCCCCAGAACGTGCCTGGAGAGCACCTGCGGCACCTTCGGCGAGAGCCCCATCCGGAAGCCGGTGTCGGTGACGTCCCAGGTCATGTGGTCGGCCGTCGAGGTGTCCGTGACTGAGCTGACCTCGCGCAGCGCGTACCCCCGGCCGCCGGGGACGACCACGGCGGCGACCGCGGCGTCCGAGAAGAGCGCGTGGGAGACGATCTGCTGGGTGTCCACCCTGGCGCTGGTGGGCTGGATGTGCAGGCTGGTCAGCTCCGCGCAGAGCAGCAGCGCGGGTCGGCCGCGGGCGGTGACGAAGTCGCTCGCCGCGCCCAGCCCCGGCAGGGCGGCGTAGCAGCCCATGTGTCCGACGAACATGCGCTGCGCGTCCGGAGCCATGCCCAGGTCCCGGGCGAGCAGGATGTCCAGCCCGGGGGTGGCGTACCCGGTGCAGGAGCAGACGACGAAGAGCCCGACGTCGCCGGCGGCCAGGCCGGCGGCGGTGAGCGCCCGGCCCACCGCCTCCTTGCCCAGCGGCAGCGCCTCGACCTGGTAGCGGCGCATCCGCCGCTCGGTCGGCCAGTCGGAGACGTCCTCCAGCAGCGGGTTCACCGCCGCCTGGCGACGGGTGACGCCCGAGTGGGCGAAGATCCGCTCGGCCAGCGCCCGCGTGCTGCCGGTGAAGTGCTTCGAGAAGAAGCCCTCCCACAGCTCGTCCTGCCGGGCCGACGGCGGCTGTGCCGTTCCCAGCCCCGCGATCACCGGTACGGCCACGATGCCCACCTCTCGTCCGGCCCTGCGCGGCGGGCGGTCCGCCCCGCCCCTGGACGGGTCTCCCGCACCTCGGGCCCGTCGGTCCGCCGTCCCGGCGAACTCCTCACGCTCACCAACGAGGAACCGTTCCGTCGCGGTCCGGGTCGCCGCCCATCGCCGCGACACCGAGCCAGTCGGCGCAGACGTCCGACGTCGCCGGGTGCAGCGAGCCGCAACGGGCGTCCCGGTAGAGCCGTTCCAGCGGATGCCCCCGCCGGGTGGCGGACGTGCCGGCCGCCTCCAGCACGGAGGCGGCCACGTCGGCGGCGGTGGTGCCGGCGAGCAGCTTGGCCCGCCAGACCCAGCGGTTGGTTTCGGCCTCGCCCGGCGCCTCGTCCACCCGCCGGGCCGCCTCCGCCACCACCAGGTGGGCCGCCGCCACCGCCGCGTCGGCCCGGCCGAGGCGGGCGCGGACGGCCGGCAGGCCGGCGAGGTTGCGGGCGTTCAGGTGCTCGGCCGCCGCGTCGGCCGCCGCCCGGGCCACCCCGACGTAGACGGCGGCGTAGCTGGCCACCAGCCAGTGCGGCATGAGCTGGGCCACCACCAGGGCCAGCCCCTCCACGCCGCCGAGCAGCCGGTCGGCCGGCACGGTCACGTCCAGGTGCAGGTCGTGCGAGGAGGTGGCCCGCATGCCGAGCGAGTCCCAGGTCGGCTCGACGGTGAGCCCGTCGCCCGCCGGCACCAGGAACTGGGAGACCACTGACTGGTCGGCGGCGCTGCGGGCGGCCACCAGGTAGCCGTCCGCGTGCCCGGCCCCGGAGCAGAACGTCTTGCTGCCCTTGAGGTGCCAACCGCCGTCGACGGGCTCGTAGACGGTGTTGAGCTGGGAGAGCCGGGCACCGGCGCCGCGTTCGCTCATCGCCACGGCGTACCAGGCGCCCTGGGCCGCGGCGGCGAGCAGCCGGTCCCGGGCGGCCAGCGCGTCGTCCGGCAGGCCGAGCGACTCGGCGAGGTCCTCGGTGACGGCGCCGAGCGCGCCGGTGACCGAGGCGTGCATGTTGAAGACCAGGGCCGTCGCGCCGTTGCCCCGGGCCAGCTCGGTGGCGACCGCCGCGTACTCGGCGAAGGTGGCGCCCATCCCGCCGAGCACGGTGGGGACCATCAGGCCGAAGAGCCCGGCCTCGCGCAGATCCCGGAAGTCCTCGACGGGGAACGAGCCGTCCCGGTCGTGTTCCGCCGCCCGGGCGGCCAGCCTCGGTGCCAGGCGGCGAGCCGCCTCCAGCGCGTGCAGCGTCATACTGCCCCCTTCTCGGCCCTCTCCCTACCCAGGGACGGGCACCCCTATCCGCTCCGCGTGCCGCGTCCCTGATAGAGCACGGCGGTCGACCAGGTCGGCACGATCCGAGGAGTCGGCCCGCCGACCGTCGGGCCGGGACGGTCGGCGCCGCGTACGCGACGTGCCAGCCAGCCGAGCAGACCGGGCACGCCCGGCCGGATGCCACGCAGCCGCAGCCCGACGCCGTGCCGGGCGCACTCGGCGACCAGCGCCCGGGCATCCACGAACAACCGTGGATCGTGGATGCCCTTCGGGACGGTGGGCAGCCGCTCGGCGATCCGGACGGCGAGCAGCCGGCTCAGCACCGTGTCGTTCAGCGTGTCCAGGACGAGGAGTCCACCGGGGCGCAGCAGCCGGCACGCCTCGGCCACCGCCCGCCGCCAGTCCGGCACGTGCTCCAGCAGCTCGCCCGCGGCGACCACGTCGGCACAGCCGTCGACGAGCGGAACCGCGGTGGCGTCACCGTTGACGGCGGTCACCCCGTGCGCGGCGGCCTGTGTCAGGGCCGACCGGGTGAGGTCGACGCCGACGTGCCGGTAGCCCTTGCCCGCCAGGTGGGGCGCGAGCAGCCCGGCACCGCAGCCGAGGTCCACCAGGAGGGCGCCGGGGCGGGGCGCGGGCGGCACCAGGGCCGCGCGGGCCTCGGCCAGCCAGTGCAGCATCGCGAACGCCCCGTCCGGCCGCCACCACTCGCCGGCCAGGTCGTCGTACTGGCGCGGATCGTTGCGAGGCAGGGTGCGACCCGCGTCTGGCATGGACCGAGCGTGGCACGACTGCCCGGTAACGACCAGACTTTCCTCATGTCGCCATCGGTGCTAGGGCTGATCAGGGCGAGCCATCCGGAACCCGCCGCCGCGGTCACCACGGTGGCCGGGTTGCTGGCGTGGGGCGTCGGGCACCGGCCGGCGGGGATGCTCGCCGTGGTGCTCGCCGTGGCGGCCAGCCAGCTCGCGGTCGGCTGGGCCAACGACGCTCTCGACGCCGACCGGGACGCCACGGTGGGGCGTACCGACAAGCCCGTCGCCGCCGGCGCGGTCAGTCGGCGCGCCACGGCCGTGGCCGCCGCGGTGGCCGCGCTCGCCACCCCGGCGCTGGCCCTGGCCACCGGTCCGGCCGCCGCGCTCTGCGCCACCCTCGGGCTGGTCTCCGCGCTGCTCTACGACTGGCCGCTGAAGTCGACCCCGGTCTCGGTGCTGCCCTACGCGGTCTCCTTCGGCGCGCTGCCCGCCTTCGTCGTGCTCGCGCTGCCCGGCGGGGTGCTCCCGCCCGGCTGGCTGGTCGCCGCCGCGGCCTGCCTGGGCGCCGGGGCGCACTTCGCCAACGTCCTGCCCGACCTCGCCGACGACGCCCGGACGGGAGTGCGCGGCCTGCCGCACCGGCTCGGCCCGGCCGGGAGCCGCGCCGCCGCCGCCGCGCTGCTGCTCGGGGCGACCGTCACGCTGGCCCTCGGACCGCCCGGGCCGCCGTCGGGCGTCGGCGTCGCCGCGGTCGCCACCGCCGTCGTGGTGCCGCCGCTGAGCTGGTACGGCGGGCGCGCCGCCGCCCGGAGGGGCGGCCGGCAGGTGGCCGCCTTCCGGGCCGTGATGCTGGTGGCCCTCATCGACGTCGTCCTGCTGGTGACGAGCGGTCGACTGGTGTGAGGCGCACCCCCGGGAGGGGCATCTCCGGGTCGGCGTGCGGGGGTGGATCTGGCCCAACTACCCTGGAGCGCGGTCTGCGCGGGCAGGGCCACCACGCCCGGCGTGAGCACCGGGTGGGATCGTGACGAGGAGGACCGACGTGACGCGCTCGATCAGGGGTTCCCGGCGGGCGGCGCTGCTGCTGTCCGGGATGGCCGCGGCGACCGGGCTGCTGCTGTCCGGCTGCGGCGCCGGCCAGGTCTCCGAGACCGCCAACAAGGAGCCGTCGGTCCAGGGCGTCAACCTGTCCGCCCGCAACGGTGAGTACGCGGTCCGCGGCCTGCTGGTCGACTTCCCCGGCGTCGAGGGCTACAAGGCGGGTGCCGACGCCGTCCTGAACGCCGTGATCTACAACGACTCGCGGAACCCGGTCACCGTGACGGTGACCACCGAGAGCGCCCGCGAGGTCGTGATCACCGGCACCGGCGCCTCGGCCAGCCCGTCGGCGTCTCCGAGTGGGCCGGCCTCCGGGTCGCCGTCGCCCGAGATGTCCGGATCACCCTCGCCCGAGGCGTCCGGGTCGGAGTCCGCGAGCCCGGACGCGTCCGGAAGCCCGTCGGGGTCGGCCAGCCCGAGCGCCCCGGAGAGCCCGTCGGCTTCCGAGAGCCCGGCGGCGCCGGCCGGCGAGCCGGCCCGGATCGAGATCCCGCCGCTGAGCTACGTGCAGCTGAACACCGGGTCGGACCGGGTCCTCCGGCTCATCGGGCTGACCGAAGGGCTGCGTTCCGGCCAGAACGTCTTCCTGACCTTCGACTTCGGCAACGGCGTCACGCTCACCGGCCCGGCCCCCGTCGCCGTGCCGCTCACCCCGGCGCCGGCCCCGTCGCCGATCATCGAGCGCGAGGGCGGCTACGAGGGCCAGGAGGACGGCGGCCACTGAGCCCGCCCCGCTCGTCCGGACGAAGACACCGCCGGCGTGGTCACCGCCACGCCGGCGGTGTCTTCGTCGTACCCGGGGACTAACGTCGCGGATGTGACCACTCCCCGATCGACCTCCCGCGCCGGCGGGGCCGGCGCGCGCGGCCGGACGGCCGCCCGCGAGCCCCGGCCGGCCTACGAGTGCGACGCCTGCGGGCACCAGCCGCCCAAGTGGGTCGGGCGCTGCCCGGAGTGCGGCGAGTGGGGTTCGGTGGTCGAGTGCACGGTCACCGGCCCGACGGTCTCGGGGAAGGTCGTCAGCTCACGGATGCCGGCCGAGCCGGCCCGCCCCATCGCCACGATCAGTGCGGCGCCCGCCCGGGCCCGGCCCACCGGGGTCAGCGAGCTCGACCGGGTTCTCGGCGGCGGGCTCGTCCCCGGCGCGGTGGTGCTGCTCGCCGGGGAGCCGGGCGTCGGCAAGTCCACCCTCCTGCTCGACGTGGCCCAGCAGTGGGCCGCCGGTGCCGGCAGCCCGTCGCTCGTGGTCAGCGGCGAGGAGTCGGTCAGCCAGGTGCGGCTGCGCGCGGAGCGGATGGGCGCCCTGCACGACCAGCTCTACCTCGCGGCCGAGAGCGACCTCGCCGCGGTGCTCGGCCACCTCGACGCGGTCAAGCCGGGCCTGCTGGTGCTCGACTCGGTGCAGACCATCTCCACCGGCAACGCCGAGGGGGTGTCGGGCGGGGTGACCCAGGTGCGGGCGGTCACCGCCGCCCTGGTCTCGGTGGCGAAGGAACGCGGCATCGCCACCGTGCTCGTCGGCCACGTCACCAAGGACGGCCAGGTCGCCGGCCCCCGGGTGCTCGAGCACCTGGTCGACGTCGTGCTGCACTTCGAGGGCGACAAGCACTCCTCGCTGCGCATGGTGCGTGGGGTGAAGAACCGGTTCGGCGCCGCCGACGAGGTGGGCTGCTTCGAGATGCACGAGGGCGGCATCAGCAGCCTGGCCGATCCGTCCGGGCTCTTCCTGACCCGCTATTCCGAACCGGTGCCCGGCACCTGCGTCACCGTGGCGATGGAGGGGCGACGGGCCCTGGTCACCGAGGTGCAGGCGCTGATCGGCGCGACGGTCGCCGGCTCGCCCCGGCGGACGGTGTCGGGGCTCGACTCGGCCCGGCTCGCGATGGTGCTGGCGGTGCTCCAGCGGCGCACCGAGCGGCTGACCCTGCACGACCGGGAGGTCTTCGCGGCCACCGTCGGCGGCATCCGGGTGGTGGAGCCCGCGGCCGACCTCGCCGTCGCCCTCGCCGTCGCCTCGGGCGGGCTCAACCTGGCCATCGCGCCGCACCTGGTGGCCATCGGCGAGGTGGGCCTCACCGGCGAGGTGCGCCGCGTCGGGGCGGTGCCGCGCCGGCTGGCCGAGGCGGCGCGGCTCGGGTTCCGGCTCGCGCTGGTGCCGACCGGCTGCGGCCCCGACAGCACCGGCGTCGGGCCTGGCGGGATGCGGGTGATCGAGGTGACCGACGTACGGTCGGCACTCCAGGCCGTCGCCCGCGCGTCGGCCGAGTGACCGCCGGTGACGTCCGGCCCGTTTCCGGACAGCCCGGACTTCGGCCCACGCTCCGGGCGAGGCGGGGCATCGTGACACATCACAGTAACCACGACAGCACCCACCGCAGGGCAGTCCGTAGACTGTGCCCGTGCCGATCGACCGCGACACCACCAAGCCTGCCGGCGCGACGCCCCACGCCCGCACCGGTGCCGTCGGCTCGCCCGCCCGTCCGATCAGCGTGAGCGTGACCGGGGGCGCCGGGGGCGCCGGGGGCGCCGGCGATCCGCTGCGGGCGAACCTCGCCCTGATGGCTCCGGGCACCGCGCTGCGTGACGGTCTCGAACGCATCCTGCGCGGCCGCACGGGGGCCCTGATCGTCCTCGGCTACGACAAGGTCGTCGAGGGCCTCTGCACCGGTGGGTTCCCGCTCGACGTCGAGTTCTCCGCCACCCGGGTTCGCGAGCTGTGCAAGATGGACGGCGCGGTCGTGCTCTCCAGCGACGGCACCCGGATCGTACGGGCGGCCGTGCACCTGATGCCCGACCCGACCATCCCGACCGAGGAGTCCGGCACCCGGCACCGCACCGCGGAGCGGGTCGCCCGGCAGACCGGCTATCCGGTGATCTCGGTCAGCCAGTCGATGCGGATCATCAGCCTCTACGTCAACGGCCAGCGCCACGTGCTGGACGACTCGGCGGCGATCCTGTCCCGCGCCAACCAGGCGCTCGCCACGCTGGAGCGCTACAAGCTCCGGCTGGACGAGGTCTCCGGCACCCTCTCCGCGCTGGAGATCGAGGATCTGGTCACCGTACGGGACGCGGTCGCGGTGGTGCAGCGGCTGGAGATGGTGCGCCGGATCGCCGACGAGATCGCCGGCTACGTGGTGGAACTGGGCACCGACGGCCGCCTGCTGGCCCTCCAGCTCGACGAGCTGATGGCCGGCGTCGACGCCGACCGCACGCTGGTGATCCGGGACTACCTCCCGACGGGCCGAAAGTCCCGCACCCTCGACGAGGCCCTGGTCGAGCTGGACCTGCTCGGCGCTACCGAGCTGATCGACCTGGTCGCGGTCGCCAAGGCGATCGGCTACCCGGCCGCGTCCGACGCGCTCGACGCCGCCGTCAGCCCGCGCGGCTTCCGGCTGCTGGCGAAGGTGCCCCGGCTGCCGGTGACCGTGGTCGACCGCCTCGTCGTGCACTTCGGCAGCCTCCAGCGCCTGCTCGGCGCCACGGTCGAGGATCTGCAGGCCGTCGAGGGGGTCGGCGACGCCCGCGCCCGCGGCGTACGCGAGGGGCTCTCCCGGCTCGCCGAGGCGTCCATTCTCGAACGCTACGTCTGATCCCCACCCGGCCCGGCGGCCGGCCGACGCCCGGGGCCGGTCAGCCGGTGACGGTGAGCTTGACCGGCTCGCTGAGCTTGGTGCCGACCCGGGCGAAGACCTGGTACGTCCCGGGCGGTGGGTTCGGCCCCGCCGCCACCCCGTTGGCGCACCGGCTGCTGTCCCGCCCGTTCCAGCCCACCAGGTAGGAGCGTTCGAACCCCGGCGTGAAGGACTGCGGGTCGGAGCCCTTGCCGGTGCCGCAGGTGTCGGAGGACCAGACCTTCTCGGCGCCGGACTTGATGAACAGCTCCTGCTCGTCGGCGCCGACGTCGCGGCTGCACGTCCGCTCGGACCGGTTCTTGATCTTGAGCTGGAGGTCCGTCACGGCCCCCCGCACGACCGCGGCGGGCTGGACCACCGGGATCACCGTGATCTCGGCGTCGGTGCACGTGCCGTCGCCGGCGGCCGGCACGACCGGCGCGGCGGGCGGCGACTCGCTGGCGGGCCCGCCCGCCGGTCCGCCGGCAGCCGGCCCGTCCGACGGCTCACCGGCACCCGGCCCGCCCGCCGCGCCCGGTGAGGGCGCCCCGGTCTGCGGGGTGAGCACCGAGCCGGTCGGCTCAGGCGTGGCGCCGGACGGCGGCGCACCCGGCGAGGGGCGGGCGTCGCCCCTACCCTGGTTCCGGTCCGATCCGGTGCACGAATAGAGCAGGACAATCAGGAAGAGAAGCCCCGCTCCGAGTACGACGGCGCGACGCCGCCAGTACACGGCGGGTGGCAGGGGGCCGACCGTCAGACGCATGATGCCCCCACCGTAGCCGCGCGGGGCACGACAGCCCCGCGCGACGCGCCGAGTCGTCGACAGCCCACCTTCTCCACCCTCCACACGCGACGGTTCCGCCTGCCGAACGTGTTGTGCCGGCGACTCCGGGTGGCCGCGCCGCCGCCCCTCAGAGGTAGACCTTGCGCTGGTAGATGGCGTGCGCGCCGGCCACCCGGTCGAGGAAGAGCAGCCCGGCACAGTGGTCGATCTCGTGCTGGAGGGCCCGCGCCTCGAACCCGTCCGTGACCAGCCGAACGGGCTCGCCGGTGCCCGGCAGCAGGCCCTCGACCACCAGCCGGCTGGCCCGCCTCACGTCCCCGGTCAGGTCCGGCACCGACATGCACCCCTCGCGGGCCACCTTCCACCGGCTCGCCTCGACGACGCGGGCGTTGCAGAGCGCGAAGGTGCCGTGCAGGGTCACCGCCTTCGGATGGCCGGTCACGTCCACCGCGAAGACCCGCGCGGCCACGCCGATCTGCGGGGCGGCCAGCCCCACGCAGCCCGGCGACACCCGCATCGTGGCGATCAGGTCGGCGGCCAGCCGTACGGTCTCCTCGTCCGTCGGATCGACCTCGCCACCGACGTAGGTGAGCACGGGCTCCGGGGCGGACACCACCGGCCGCACCTCCCCCGGCACGCCCAGCGACTCCGGGGTCCAGTCGCCGAGGCCCGCATACGCCCCGTTCTCGGAGCCGGGCCCGTCGCCGGTCACAGCAGGTCCGGATCGACCGGTCGGAGGGTCACCCCGACGCCCAGTTCGGCGGCCGTCGCCGCCAGCCGTCCCGCCAGCTCGTCGGCCATGCCGGCCGGCAGCTCCACCTCGGCCACGACCACGTAGAGCGAACCGGCCAGCCGGGTACTCAGGTCGGTGACGTTGCCGCCGGCGTTCTCCAGCACCCGGGTCATGGCCGCCACGATGCCCAACCGGTCCGCGCCGTGCACCGCCATGACGTACGGCTCGCCGGCCGCGGCCGTCCCGCCGTCGGGCGTGACCGCGCGTACGGTGGCCAGCAGCTGACCGTCGGCGCAGAGCGGCGCCAGCGCGGCCTCGACGTCGGCGGCGGCCGGGCCGACGCAGATCAGGGTCATCGCGAAGTGCCCCCGCAGCCGGGTCATCGTGCTGTCGGTGAGGTTCGCGCCGAGGCGGGCGAGCACCTCCGCGACGTCGGCCACGATGCCCGGCCGGTCCCGGCCGATGACGGTGATCGCGAGCTCGTTCATCCGCGCATTCTGCCCGATCCGTCGGCCGCCGCCGCGAGGCCCCGCCCGGACCGTCCACACGGCGGGACGGCACGGTGGCGCACCGTGGCAACAGCGGGTGCCCGCGCCACGGCACGCCGCGACGTGACATCATCGGCGGCGCGATGCCTGAGCACACGTTCGCCACCCTGGTCAGCCGGTGGTACGAGGAGAACGCCCGCGACCTGCCGTGGCGCAAGCCCGACGTGGGGGCGTGGGCGATCCTGGTCAGCGAGGTCATGCTCCAGCAGACGCCGGTCGTACGCGTGCTGCCCGCCTGGGAGGCGTGGCTGGCGCGCTGGCCGGATCCGGCCGCGCTGGCGGCCGACAGCCCCGCCGAGGCGATCCGGATGTGGGGGCGGCTCGGCTATCCCCGCCGGGCGGTGCGGCTGCGGGACTGCGCGGTGGCGATCGTCGAGCGGCACGGCGGCCAGGTCCCGGACCGCCTGGAGCAGTTGCTGGCGCTGCCGGGCGTCGGGACTTACACGGCCCGGGCGGTGGCCGCCTTCGCCTACGGACAGCGGCACCCGGTCGTCGACACCAACGTGCGGCGCGTGGTCTGCCGGGCCGTCGCCGGCGAGCCGGACGCCGGCCCCGCGACCCGGCCGGCCGACCTGGTGGCCACCGAGGAGCTGCTCCCCGTCGAGCCGGCCGCCGCCGCCCTGGCCAGCGCGGCCTTCATGGAGCTGGGCGCGGTGCTCTGCACCGCCCGGTCGCCCCGCTGCGGCGCCTGCCCCGTCGAGTCGGTCTGCGCCTGGCGGGCGTCCGGCCGCACGGCCCCCGCCGGCCCGACGCGCCGCCCCCAGCGGTACGCCGGCACCGACCGCCAGGTGCGCGGACTGCTGCTGGGCGTGCTGCGGGAGGCGACCGGGCCGGTGCCGCGCCAGCGCCTGGACCAGGTCTGGGCCGACGACGTCCAGCGGTCCCGGGCCCTCGCCGGCCTGGTGCGCGACGGCCTCGTGGAGCCCGTCGGCCCGGCCTCGTTCCGTCTCGTCGGCGACGGGCCGCCGGTCCCGGTGGGCTGACGGACCCGGGCATGCCGCAAGGGCCGGACCCCGTGCGGGGTCCGACCCTTGTCGTCGGGTGGTGCGGTGTGGTCGCCGGTCAGGCGGTGTAGCCGCGGGTGGCGATCC
>NZ_JBAKHV010000016.1:0-97494 GCF_036906775.1 Micromonospora sp. CPCC 205561
GGATCGCCACCCGCGGCTACACCGCCTGACCGGCGACCACACCGCACCACCCGACGACAAGGGCCGGACCCCGCACGGGATCCGGCCCTTGTCGTCAGCTCCACCCGACCCGACCCGACCCGACCCGACCCGACCCGCCCGCGCCTGGGCCCGCCGAGCACGGGGCACGGGGCGCGGGGCGCGGGGCGCGGGGCGCGGGGCGCGGGGCGCGGCGGGCGCCCCGAGTCGGCAGGTCCCCGCTCCCGAGGGCGGCGGTCAGTCGAGCGGGGCGAGGAACTCCAGCCGGTTGCCGTGCGCGTCCCGGGAGTGGAAGCGCCGCATCCCCGGCAACTCTCCGTCGCCCCAGGTGACCGGGTAGCCCGCGGCGGCCAGCCGGGCGGCCAGCGCGTCCAGGTCCGGCCGGAGCAGGCCGGGGTGAGCCTTGCCGGCGGGGCGGAAATCGTCCTCCACGCCCAGGTGCAGCTCCGCGCCGTACCCCGTGAACCAGCAGCCCCCGCGGGCCGCGAGCGCTGGCGGCTTGGGCTTCTCGGTCAGGCCGAGCACCCCGACGTAGAAGGCCCGGGACGCCTCCTCGGAGCCGCGTGGGCAGGCGAGCTGGACGTGATGGATCATGGTGGTACCTCCTCGTCCCGAACGATGGCACGAGGTTGCGAAGTTAGCAAGACGGACGTACGGTTTTGTTGACGACGAGAATCGGCGGTAAGTGTCCCCTAACCACGGCGGCACCCCGACCGGTGCGACAGACTGCTCAGGACTACTCACGGTCGCTGGTGTGAAGGAGTACGACGTGGCGAGCCTCGACACCTTCGGTGCGAAGACCCAGCTGCGCGTCGGAGACGCGAGCTACGAGATTTTCAAGATCAGCAAGGTGGAGGGGCAGGAACGGCTCCCCTACAGCCTGAAGATCCTCCTGGAGAACCTGCTCCGGACCGAGGACGGCGCGAACATCACCGCCGACCACATCCGGCAGCTCGGTGGCTGGGACCCTGACGCCGACCCGAGCGTGGAGATCCAGTTCACCCCGGCGCGGGTGCTCATGCAGGACTTCACCGGCGTGCCGTGCGTGGTCGACCTGGCCACCATGCGCGAGGCCGTCCGCGACCTGGGCGGCGACGCCTCCAAGGTGAACCCCCTGGCCCCCGCCGAGCTGGTGATCGACCACTCCGTCATCGCCGACCTCTTCGGTCGCGAGGACGCCTTCGAGCGCAACGTCGAGCTGGAGTACGAGCGCAACAAGGAGCGCTACCAGTTCCTGCGCTGGGGCCAGACCGCGTTCAACGAGTTCAAGGTCGTCCCGCCGGGCACCGGCATCGTGCACCAGGTCAACATCGAGTACCTGGCCCGCACGATCATGGAGCGCAACGGGCAGGCGTACCCGGACACGGTCGTCGGCACCGACTCGCACACCACGATGGTCAACGGCCTCGGCGTACTGGGCTGGGGCGTCGGCGGCATCGAGGCCGAGGCGGCCATGCTCGGCCAGCCGGTCAGCATGCTGATCCCGCGCGTGGTGGGCTTCAAGCTATCCGGCGAGATGCCGGCCGGCACCACCGCCACCGACCTGGTGCTCACCATCACCGAGATGCTGCGCAAGCACGGCGTGGTCGGCAAGTTCGTCGAGTTCTACGGCCCCGGCGTGAGCGCCGTACCGCTGGCCAACCGGGCCACCATCGGCAACATGTCCCCGGAGTACGGCTCCACGGTCGCCATCTTCCCGATCGACGCCGAGACCGTCCGCTACCTGGAGCTGACCGGCCGGGACGCCGCCCAGGTCGCGCTCGTCGAGGCGTACGCCAAGGAGCAGGGCCTCTGGCACGACCCGGACGCCGAGCCGGCGTACTCGGAGCGCCTGGAGCTCGACCTGAGCACCATCGAGCCGTCCCTGGCCGGCCCGAAGCGCCCGCAGGACCGGGTCCCGCTGGGCAACGCCAAGACGCTGTTCCGCTCCGCGCTGACCGACTACGTGGCCGCCGACGAGACCGGCGGCGACCGCTCCCGCAAGGCGGGCGTGCCGCAGCTGGAGAAGCCGTTCGGGGCGGAGGGCCACGCCGACGAGGCCAGCGCCGAGTCCTTCCCGGCCAGCGACCCGCCGGCCAACGGGGTCAGCGACCCGGCCGACGCGCCGCGCGACCTGGACACCGCCGCGGTGGGCGCCGGCGGCCGGGCCACCAACCCGACCCGCGTCACCGGTGCCGACGGCGCCGAGTACGAGCTGGACCACGGCGCCGTGGTGATCGCGGCGATCACCTCCTGCACCAACACCTCCAACCCGCAGGTGATGATCGGCGCGGCCCTGCTGGCCCGCAACGCGGTCGAGAGGGGCCTGAGCCGCAAGCCGTGGGTGAAGACCACCCTGGCCCCGGGCTCCAAGGTCGTCATGGACTACTACGAGCGGGCCGGCCTCACCCCCTACCTGGAGAAGCTCGGCTTCCACCTGGTCGGCTACGGCTGCACCACCTGCATCGGCAACTCGGGCCCGCTGCCCGAGGAGGTCTCGGCCGCGGTCAACGAGGCCGACCTGGCCGTCGTCTCCGTCCTCTCCGGCAACCGGAACTTCGAGGGCCGGATCAACCCGGACGTCAAGATGAACTACCTGGCCTCCCCGCCGCTGGTGGTCGCGTACGCGCTGGCCGGCACGATGGACATCGACCTGGCCAACGAGCCCCTCGGCGAGGACAGCGAGGGCAACCCGGTGTTCCTGCGCGACATCTGGCCGAACACCGCCGAGATCCAGGACGTGATCGCCTCGGCGATCGGCGCCACGGGCTTCAGCTCGGCGTACGCGGACGTCTTCGCCGGCGACGAGCGCTGGCAGTCGCTGCCCACCCCGACCGGGGACACCTTCGCCTGGGCGGACGATTCCACCTACGTCCGCAAGCCCCCGTACTTCGAGGGCATGGAGCGGGAGCCGAAGGCGGTCGTCGACATCACCGGCGCCCGGGTGCTGGCCAAGCTGGGCGACTCGGTCACCACGGACCACATCTCCCCGGCCGGCTCCATCAAGGCCGACTCCCCCGCCGGGAAGTACCTCGCCGAGCACGGCGTGCCGCGCCACGAGTTCAACTCGTACGGCTCGCGCCGGGGCAACCACGAGGTGATGATCCGGGGCACCTTCGCCAACATCCGGCTGCGCAACCAGCTGCGGGTCCCGGGCGCCGGTTCCGATGCGGGAGCCGCGCTCCCCGAGGGCGGCTTCACGGTCAACCACCTGACCGGCGAGCAGACCTCGATCTACGACGCCTCGGTGGCCTACCAGGAGGCGGGCGTCCCGCTGGTCGTCCTGGCCGGCAAGGAGTACGGCTCCGGCTCGTCGCGGGACTGGGCCGCCAAGGGCACGATGCTGCTCGGCGTCCGGGCGGTCGTCGCCGAGTCGTACGAGCGGATCCACCGCTCGAACCTGATCGGCATGGGCGTGCTTCCGCTGCAGTTCCCGGCCGGCGAGACCGCCGAGTCGCTCGGCCTCACCGGCACGGAGACCTTCGCCATCTCCGGCGTGACCGCGCTGAACGACGGCGAGACCCCGCGTACGGTCAAGGTCAGCACGGACACCGGCGTCGAGTTCGACGCGGTGGTCCGGATCGACACCCCGGGCGAGGCCGACTACTACCGGCACGGCGGCATCCTGCAGTACGTGCTGCGACGCATGATCGCCGACTGACGGCACGGACGAGGGGCCCCCTGCCACGACGGCAGGGGGCCCCTCGCGTGTCCGGTCAGACGCGGCCGGTGCCGGCGCCCGCGACGACCAGGGCGGGCACGTCCGCCGCCGGGTCGAGGGTGTACGGGTAGTACGTGCGCGGCTCGACCACGGTGCCGTTCGTCTCCGGCGTGCCGGAGTTGGCGCACACGTTGTTCCGCTGCGCCGCCCGGCCGGGTCCGCTGTCCGCGTAGCCGCTGGCCGACCAGATCGGGTGCGGCACGTCGCGGAAGTAGTTCCCCTCCACCAGCACGCCGGCGTTCTCCGTCGACGCCACGCCGTAGAGGGCGTTGCCGAGGAAGTAGTTGTTGTAGACGTGCACCGGCTCGCCGAAGCGGACCCGGGGGTGCCGCTGGCGGCTGTTGTCGAAGAAGTTGTGGTGGATGCTGACCTTGAGCCGGCCCACGTCGGTGGAGGCGGAGCCGTCGGAGTGGCCGATCAGCATGGACTTGTCGGCGTGGTCGAAGTGGTTCCACGACACCGTCACGTAGTCGGCGCCGCGGACGATGTCGACCGAGCCGTCCACCGCGCCGGAGAAGCGGTTGTGGTCGATCCAGATGTGGTGCGAGTGCTGGCCGACGTTGATCGCGTCGTCCTCCGCGTCGGTGAAGTCGATGTTTCGGACGATCACGTTGTACGACCGGTAGAAGTCCAGCCCGCCACCGGTGATCTCGGCGTCGCCGACCCCCACGATGGTCTTGTGCGGGCGTACCCCCTGCTTGCTGGTGATCGCGATCCGGCCGGTCACCTGGATGACCAGCGGGCCGACGGTGTCGATGTGTTCCAGGAGGTCCGCCGCGTTCGTCGCGGTCACGGTCGGCCCGCCGGCACCGCCGGTGGTGCCGTTCTGGCCCAGGGCGTTGACGGCCGCGAATCCGTCCGGGCCGGCGGCGGCCGACGCCCGGGCGGCCTCGGTCGCGACCTTGCCGGGTCCGGCGCCCGCCGGGACGATGGTGGGCACGCCCACGGCCGGGTCGAGGGTGTAGGGGTAGTAGCCGCGCGGGTCCGGCACCGTGCCCCGGGTCTCGATCGGGTGGTTGCAGGCGACCAGGACGTTGCCCCGCTCGACGATACGGCCCAGGTCTCCGCTGAAGTCGACCCGACCCGGGTTGTTGACGCTGTAGAAGTAGTTGTTCTCCATCAGCACGGCGGCGTCGTAGGTGGAGGCCACCCCGTAGCTGTTGTCGTTGTAGTAGTTGTTGTAGACGTGCGCGAGCGCGGAGAAGCGCACCCTCGGGTTGCGCTGGTCGGAGCGGTCGAAGAAGTTGTGGTGGTAGGTGACCCGCAGCCGGCCGGTGTCCTGCGGGCCGGCGTCCTCGTCGTGGCCCAGCAGCAGCGTCTTGTCGTGGTCGTGGAAGTGGTTCCAGGAGACCGTGACGAAGTCCGATCCGCGCTTGATGTCGACGGCGCCGTCGTCGCCGTCGGAGAACTCGTTGTGGTCGATCCAGATGTGGTGCGAGAACATCTGCACGTTGATCAGGTCGTCCGTCGCGCCGGTGAGGTGCAGGTTCCGGATGATGACGTTGTGCACCGCGTTCGCCGGGGGCGAGGTCACGTCGTCGTCGACGGGCACGCCGATGTTGAGTCCCCCGCCGGAGAGCGTCGCGTCGTCGCCGAGCCCGACGATCGTCTTGTCGGAGGCGACGTTCCACATCCCGTCGTTGTCGCCCGCGGGCAGCGCGATGGTGCCGGAGACCCGGATGACGTACGGCCCGGGGCGGGCGATGTGGTCCAGGAACTGGGCGGTGGTGGTGACCGTTACCTCGGGACCGCCGGCGCCGCCGGTGGTCCCCCGCTGGCCGAGGGCGTCCACGCTGGCGAAGCCGTCGGCCGTCGCCGCGAGCGGGACGGTGGTGGCCGCCCGGGGAGCGGCGTCGGCCCCCGCGAGCGGCGTGCCGCCGGGCGCCGGCGGGGCGGCTCCGGGGGCTTCGAGCGGGGCGTAGGCCGTTGGTGGGAGCGTGGCGCCGGCCGGCGCGGCCGGGGCCAGCAGCGCGGCGGCCAGGCCGACGGCGGTGAGCAGCCGCCGGCGAGGCCCGGGCCGCGACGGCCCGTCGGGGTGGCGGGCAGCGAGCATGGGGTTCCGCCTTTCTCGTACGGCGGACCGCCGGAGCCGGCACGCGCGCCGGTGCCGTTCGGGGTGCCGGCGCGGCCGCGCGGAACCGGACGCGAGGGGGACGGAATCGCGTCGGGAGTGCGGACCGGCTCCGGCGATCAGCCAGGTGATGGACGGCGGAAAGCGCTTTCCGAGCCCATGCTAGGCAGCCCGAATGATCGAAGTCAATCAATCAGACCCCGGGCGCCGCGCGAGTGTCGAGCGCGAGAAGGTCCCGGTCGGGGAAGCCCTCCGGAGAGGGCGTTCCGGACCAGGACCTCCTCGCGGCGCGAGCGGTGGCGGCGGGACGGCGACACGCGGCCAGGGCGAGGCGGGGCCACGCCGGGGCGGTGGAGCGGCGGGACGCGGCTACTCGGACGCGGCCGCGCGGCGGCGGGCCTCCCGGGTCTTCATGGCGTGCTCCATCAGCGTGATGAGCACCTCCTTGCTGGACTCCCGCTGCCGGGCGTCACAGAGCAGGACCGGCACCCCCGGGTCGAGGTTGAGCGCCGCCTGCACCTCGTCGAGCCGGTACTGCCGGGCGCCCTCGAAGCAGTTCACCGCCACCACGAACGGCGTGCCCCGGCCCTCGAAGTAGTCGATCGAGGGGAAGCAGTCGGCCAGCCGACGGGTGTCGGCCAGCACCACCGCGCCGAGCGCGCCCAGCGCCAGTTCGTCCCAGACGAACCAGAACCGGTCCTGGCCCGGGGTGCCGAAGAGGTAGAGCACGAGGTCGTCGCTGATGGTGATGCGACCGAAGTCCATGGCCACGGTGGTGGTCGTCTTGCTCTCCACCCCGGAGAGGTCGTCGATGCCGACGCCCGACTCGGTCAACACCTCCTCGGTACGCAACGGGCGCGTCTCGCTGACGGCGCCGACCATGGTGGTCTTGCCCACGCCGAAACCGCCCGCGACGAGGATCTTTATCGCGGTGGGCAGTGGCGTCGCTCCCGCCGGCCGCTCAGAGTGCCCGTAGTCCATTGATTACCGCCTCGAAAACGCTGTTGTCGGGAAGGCCGGCCGTGGTGTGCGGCTCGCGTACCTGCACCAGGCTGCGGGCCGCCAGGTCACCCAGCAGGACCCGGATGGTGCCCACCGGCAGGTCAAGGTGGGCGGCGATCTCGGCGACGGACTGGATCCGCTGGCAGAGCCCGACTATCGCCAGGTGCTCCGGGCCCAGCCCGACCTCCGGGTTCACGTCCGCCCGGGTCGCCGTCACCAGGGAGATCAGGTCGAACGTGCCGGTGACCGGCCGGGCCCGGCCGCGCGTCATCGCGTAGGGACGTACGACCGGGCCGGCATGGTCGTCGACCCACTGGTGCTCTGAGGACTCCCCCCGCACCGTCATCGCCCTACTTCTCGCCGGCCGGCTGCTCGGCGGTCCGTGACGGCGACGCGACGTACTTGCCGACGCGGGTGACCAGCATCGCCATCTCGTAGGCGATCAGGCCGACGTCGGCATCCTCGCTGGCGAGGACGGCGAGACAGGCGTTGCGCCCGGCCGCCGTGACGAACAGGAACGACGACTGCATCTCGATGATGGTCTGTTGCACCTGCCCGCCGCCGAACCGCTTGCCCGCGCCCCTGGCCAGGCTCTGGATGCCGGCCGCCATGGCGGCGAGGTGCTCGGCGTCGTCCCGGCTGAGCCCTCGCGAGGCGGCCATCAACAGGCCGTCCGTCGAGAGCGCGACCGCGTGGTCGGCCTGCTTCACCCGGCCGACCAGATCATCCAGCAACCACGTCAGGTCGGCACTCGAAGCCGTCTTCTGCCCCACTCGTCGTCCTCTTCTCCCCCGGCAGTTGTCGCCGTGCTCGTCTCGCCGACCGCCGCGCCGCGCGGGTCTCCCGCGGCGCGGCGGCGCCGGTCAGGTCGCTTGCAGATCGTCGCCGGCGTCGGGTTCCTCGCCGGCGTCGGTACGGCTGTCGCCCGCCCCGCCGAGCAACCGGGCGGCGTCCGTGCGGCCGCGCCGGGTGCCGGTCTGGTACGAACTCATCATCCGGCGCACCTGCTCCGGCGGGCGCACCACGTCCTCGTCGCCGTCGTCCGCGGTCGGCTCGTCGCGCAGTTCCGGCACGATGCTGGCCTGCCGGACCCGCACCGGCAGCCCCGAGTCGGTACGCGCCGACGCCTGTCGCGCCGTCGGCACCGGGCCGCCGTGCGCCGCGGCGTCCGGCTCGGCCGGGGCGACGGGCGCCTGCGGCGCACCCGGGGCGGCGGGCCCGGACGCGGGTCGGGCCGTGGCCAGCGGCAGGCCGGTCGGGAAGGTCGGGCCGTCCAGGGCGTACCGCTCCGAACCGCCGGGCGACCGGACGGGCAGCCGTACGTCGAGGGCCGGCGCCGTGGCCGGCAGGCTCCGCCCGCGCGAGCGGGTGGGCAGGGCGTCCCCGGCGGGGTCGCTCGCGGCGGGGGCGGCGGCTTCCGGGGCCGACCGCGGGGCGAGCGGCTCCACCAGCGCCACCGGCGCCGGGGCGGCCGGCTGCTCGGCGGCGGGCGGGAGCTGGCCGGGCACACCGGCCGCCGGGCCGGCCGGCAGCCCGGCCGGGAACCCGCCCGAGGTGCTCGGGTCCTCGTCCGTCGTGACCAGCTCGGCCGGGATCAGCACCACCGCGGTGGTGCCGCCGTACGCGGACTCCTTCAGCTGCACCCGCACGCCGTGCCGCTCGGTCAACCGGCTCACCACGTAGAGCCCCAGACGGGAGGCGTTGGCCAGGTTCAGCTCGGACTGGTCGACGATCCGGTGGTTCGCGGCGGCCAGGTCCTCGTCGCTCATGCCCAGGCCGCGGTCCTCGATCTCGACGGCGAAGCCGTTGGCCACCAGCTGCCCGCGCACCTCCACGGAGGTGTGCGGCGGGGAGAACGACAGGCCGTTCTCGATCAGCTCGGCGAGCAGGTGGATGATGTCGCCGACCGCGCGGCCGGTGAGCGAGACCTGGCCGAGGGGCAGCACGTTGACCCGGGTGTAGTCCTCGACCTCGGCGACCGCGCCCCGGACCACGTCGACCATCGGCACGTTGCGCCGCCAGGCGCGCCCGGGGGTGGAGCCGGAGAGCACGATGAGGTTCTCCGCGTTGCGCCGCATCCGGGTGGCGAGGTGGTCGACCCGGAACAGGTCCTCCAGCTCCTCGGCGTCGTGCTCGCGGCGTTCCATCGCGTCGAGCAGGGTGAGCTGGCGGTGCACCAGCGCCTGGGTGCGCCGGGCCAGGCTGAGGAAGACGTCGCGCACGTTGCGGCGCAGCTCGGCCTGCTCGACGGCGGTGCGGATGGCGGTCTCCTGCACGGCGTTGAACGCCTTGCCCACCTGGCCGATCTCGTCGTCGCCGAACTCCAGCGGGGGCGCCTCCTTGGCGACGTCGACCTCCTCACCGCGCCCGAGCCGCTCGACCACGCCGGGCAGCCGCTCGTTCGCCAGCCGGAAGGCGGCCTCGCGCAGCCGCTCCAACTGCTGCACCAGGGCCCGGGCGGTGGTGACGGAGACGACGATCGAGGCGATGACGGCGAGCAGGCCCAGACCGGCGGCCAGCACGAGCCGCAGGACGACGCCGACGGCGATCGGGATGGCCCGCTCCACGAGCGCGTCGCCGGCCTCGATGATGAAGCGCTGCTGCTCCTCCATCGCCGCGTCGGCCGCCTTGCGCCACTCGGCCGCCGAGACCGCCGGCGCGTCGGCCGTGCGTCCCTGCAGGACGACCCGGTCCTCCAGGACGCGGAACGCGGTGTACGCCGGGCCGCCGCGCAGCGCCTCGTAGCGCGCCCGGTCGGCGGTGGAGAGTTCGGTGCGGGTCTGGCTGTCGAGGTAGCGCTGGGCGCCGGCGGCGCGGGCGAAGGTGGCGGTCTCCTCGGGCGTCATCCGGCCCGCGGCCAGCGCGCCGGTGACGAGGGCGTCCTCCTGGGACATGAGCTCGCGGACCCGGACGAGCTGGATCAGCGCCGCCGTCTCCTGGGTGAACCGCTCGTCGTCCAGGTTGCCCAGCGACCCGTACATCCGCAGCACCGTGTCGATCAGCTCGGTGTACGCCTGGGTGGCGGCGGCGCGGTCCAGCTGACGGGCGCGGATCGCCTCGCGTACGCCGTCGAGCCGGTCGAGCCCGCTGACGACCGCGTCGACGCGCCGCTGGCTCTCTTGGGCCGCCAGGTCCACCCGCCAGCTGCTGACGGACTCCCGGAAGTCGTCGGCGACACCCTGGGTCTTGCGCCACTGCGCGTCGAGCTGCTCCCGCTCGGCGGGGCCCGACCCGCCCAGGTACGCCGCGGACGCCCGGCGTTCCGCCTGTAGTTCGAGCACCAGCGGCTCGCCCGGCTGGGCGACCTGCGCGTCGAGCACCTGCACCCGCAGGAGACTGACGCCCTCTCGCAGGGTGACCCACGCGGCGAACGCCCACAGCGCTACGAGTGAGGCCAGCAGAGCCACGACTTTCCGGCGCAGATTGGAGCTGCGGGAACCCATTTTGAAACCATCCCTGGCGGGGAGCCTGATTCATCCGATCGGCGGTATCCGCATGGCGCTTCGACCGACCGGCGCACGGTAGCAGTGTCACGACGATCACTCAAGCGGACCTGATCATGACCGGTGCGTGCTGGCGGCCACGGGTCGCGCGGGACTCACGGTCCCGCGTGGCCGCTCAGCCGTACCAGGTGCCGCGCCGCCAACAGGGCGGCCCGGACGATGAGCACCGGATGATAGAGATCCTTGTCATGCCATAGTGGAACGCCGTCGTCGGCGGGGTCCGGGTGCCCGTCCAGGTAGGCCATCGCCCGGCGGACGACCCCGGCGAGGCCCGGACCGGGCGGCCGGCCGGTGCCGAGCAGCACCTGCAGGGCGTACGCGGTCTCCTCCGGCGTGCCCGTCCAGAGCCCCCACGAACCGTCCTCGCGCTGGGTGTCGCGCACCCAGTCGACCGCCCGGTCCAGCCGGGCGCCGGCGGTGCCAGGGCCGTACTCGGCCAGCCCCGCCGTGGCGCTGGCCGTCGCGTAGTACGGCGAGGCGTGCCACCGGTCCGTCCAGCTGCCGTCGGCGCGTTGGGCGTCGACCAGCCAGCCGGCCACCCGCCGGGCGACGTCGGCGTACGGGCGGCCGGGGCCGTGCCGGGCGTGCCAGCCCAGCGCCTCCAGCACGTGGGCGTTCGTGGTGACCGACGCGCCGTCCTCGCCCTGCCAGGTGCAGAAGTGCGCGCCGGTGTCGTACGCCGACAGGCTGTCCGGCGCGACCGGGCGGCCCAGCCGGGCCAGCGCGAAGAGGGTCGCGGCCGTGGTGTCGGCGTCCGTCGGCAGCCCCGGCGAGGTGGCCGCGCCGGTCGGACCGAGCGCGTCGGCCAGGCCGGCGGTCAGCGCGGCGGGGACGTCCGCCGCCGCGCCGACCCGGGCCAGGCTGCTGAGCACCCAGGCCCGCTCGAAGACGGTGATGGGGGTCGTGCAGGGCACGGGCCCGCCGCCGCGGGCGACGACCCCCGTCAGCCAGCCCAGCGCGACCCGGTCCGCGCCCCCACGGGCGGGGTCGCCCAGCCAGGCGGCGGTGGCCGCGGGCGAGGCGCCCACGGCCCCGGACACGAGCCGGGCCCGCGGATGGGCGCGCGCCCGCTCGTCGAGCACCTCGAAGGCGTGCCACAGCTTCTCGGGCACGGGCCGGCCGGCGGCGAGGAGCCGTCCGACCGCCTCGGCCCGGTGCCGGGTCATGCCCTGCGGCATCGGCAGCGGGGGCACCCGCCACCCCGACAGGGGAGCGGTGACGGCGAGGAGCGTGTCGATGCGGTCGATCAGGGCGGGCACGATCAGGTCGACGCCGGGCATGTCCGGCACCGGCCCGGCGGCGACCAGCAGCCGGTCGCGCAGCGCCGCGACACCCCGGTCCACGGCCGGCGATAGCCGGTACGCCCGCAGCGGCGCGGAACGGCCCGGAGCGGCCAGGGAGCTCAGCAGCGCCTCCACCGCGCTCAGGGTGGGCACCAGGCCGTAGGCGCCCGGCGCCCCCCACCCCCCGTCGGGGCGCTGGGTGACGAGCAGGTGCCGCACCCGCTCGTCGTGCCCCGGCAGCCAGGGGGCGTCGCTGACCAGCCGCCCGGTCTCGTACACCGACGGGGAGACCGTGCCGGCGGGCGCGGCGAGCATCGCCGCGACCAGTTCGCGCCGGGCGGCGGCGAGCCCGGAGCCGGTGACCTCCGCGACCGTGACCGGGGCGGCCGTCACGACATCCCCCAGAAGTCGGCCAGCTCGTAGAAGCCGCTGCTGAACCCGATCTGCCGGGCGAGGTAGTCCGCCTCGCGGGGACAGGCCGCGCGGAGCGGGACCAGCATCTCGCGGCAGGTCCGCACGAGTTCCGCCAGCCGCTGCTCCACCCGGGCGCGGTCGTCGACCAGCAGGAGGGCGTTCAGGTCGCCCCAGCGCAGGTCCCGCTCGTACGTGCCCAGGTCGTTGACGAGGCGCAGGGCCCGCTGCACCTGGTCGCTGACCGCGACCAGCTCGTCCAGCCGGGACAGGGTGGCCTCGTCGCCGGTGTAGAGCCAGTGCGCCACGTTCACGATCGTGCAGGCGTGGTTGTCGGCGTTGTCGAGGTAGGCGTCGAGGCCGGGCAGGGCCTCCCGGCCGGCGGAGCGCCACGCCGCCTTCCACTCCCACTCCCGGGCCATCGCCCGCACCGTCGCGTGCAGCCGGTCCCGCCACAGCGCGCGGTGCGCGGCGAAGGCGGGCGCCGTGGCGAGTTCCCGTTGCAGCCCGGTCAGGTAGGCGCCGAGGTGGTCGTCGGGGGCGGCGGGCTCGTCGGCGGCCACCGCGAGGCAGCGCGCGACGAGCCCGTCCACCTCCTCGCGGGAGCCCGCCCGGTGGTCGATGAGCCAGTCGAGCGCGAAGCCCCACAGCACGGTCCGGTTGGCGGCGCGCAGCTGCTCGGCCGTGCACCACGGCGCGCCGAAGGCGATGGCCAGCGAGATGTTGGCGAACAGCATGGTGTCGAACGGGTCGGCGGGAAAGAGCTCGGGGTGTGCCGCCGCCGACGCCTGGAGGTCGCGTTGGCCGCGTACGGCCAGGCCGCAGATGCGGCCCTGCTCCTGCGCGTCGCGCAGCTCGTCCCGCCCGTCGCGGCCCGTCGCCGGGATCACACCGGCCTCCGCTCGTGGACCGGGGTCAGCGCCATGACCACCGGCCGGCCCGGGCGCAGGGTCGCCGCCAGCTGCTTGGGCGGCATCGCGGCCTCGCGCAGCCGGAAGCGGTAACGGCTGAGGATCGTAGCCACCACCAGCGGAGCCTCCAGGTTGAACAGGTACATGCCCAGGCACTGGTGCGGGCCGCCACCGAACGGGAAGTACGCGTACCGGTGCCCCCGGCGCGGCTGGTCGGCGCGGAACCGGTCGGGGTCGAAGGTGTCCGGACGATCCCAGTACCGGGCCAGCCGCTGGGTGACGTACGAGCTGACCGCCACGATGCTGCCGGCCTTGATCCGGGTGCCGCCGACGACGTCCTCCGCCACCGCCGTGCGGGGCACCAGCCACCCGGCGGGGTACATGCGCAGCAGCTCGTCCACCACCGACCGGGTGTAGGTCAGGGCGAGCAGTTGCTCCCGGCTGATCACCCGGTCGGCGCCCACCACCTCGTCCAGCTCGGCGTAGAGCCGCCCGGCCACCTCCGGGTTGGCGTCCAGGATGGGCCACAGCCAGGTCAGCACCGCGTAGGTCGTCTCGGTCGCGGTGGCGAACATGGAGACCACGTCGTCGCGGACCCGCCGCTCGTCCAGCTGCCGGCCGTCGTCGTCGCGGGCGTTCGCCAGGGCGGCGAGCAGGTCGTCGCCGTCACGCGGTCGGGCCCGTTCGGCCCGGACCAGGGGCAGCATGATGTCGTCGACGACGCCGACGGCCCGCTTCAGGGCGCGGTCGCCCGGCACCGGCACGGCGTCGGGCACGAAGGGCAGCAGCAGCCGGAGCCGCAGCGCCGTCACGATGGTGTCCTGGGCGGCCACGATCCGCAGCTGGTCGGCGAGGCTGAGCCGGTCGGCGAAGAAGACGCTGCTGATCGCCCGGCAGATGACCCGCCCCAGCTCGGCGCCGGCGTCCAGCCAACGGCCCGCCCGCGCCGGCTCCTCGAACTCGTCGACGGCGTCGCTGACGGCGCGGCTCATGGGGTCCACCAGGGCGTCGATGCGCTTGGCCGTGAAGTGCGGCTGCATCCGCCCGCGGCTGGCCTGCCACTGTGGGCCGTCGGACATGATGCCGTCGCCGGTGAGCCGCCGCACCGGCCGCCAGAGCATGCTCCGGCCGCCGCGGGTGTAGTTGGCCGCGTTGTCCCGCAGCACGTGCTGCACGTGGGCCGGCTCCGTCACCAGGTAGGGCCGGATCGTGCCGACGTTGAGCCGGAGGACCTCGCCCGGGTGCGCGTCCGCCAACGCGACGAGCCCGCCGAGCGGGTCACGCAGCAGGCCGGCCATCCTCCACAGTGGCACGTGGCGCGGCGCCCGCCCGCCCCCGTCGTCGCCGTTCCGGTCAGCCATGACACCCCCGCACCCGCGGCTCCCTCTCGCCCACCGTCACCCAGCGTCGTGACCCAACGTCGCCGGCGCGACCGCCTGCGTCACGATCCCGGGAAGCATGCCACCACCCGTCGAAAATCCGCTAGCGGCCATACAAGAATTTTGTTCACGGGAATGCTGATCCGTGAAGGATCAGGTGTCGGGTGTCACTTCTGGAGGGTGCGCCCGGAGCGCCACTCGGCGCTTACCGGCCGGTACCCGAGCCACTCGTTGACCGTCCGCATCGGGGCGTTCCCGGCGTCGTTCACCGTGTACGCCCGGCGCAGCCCGGCCACCCGGGCGGTGCCCAGCGACGCGTGCTTGACCAGCCGGGCGAGGCCCCGGCCACGCCACCCGCCCCGGGTGCCGGTCATCCCGGAGAGGTAGCGGTCCCGGCCGTCGGTCAGCGCGACGGTGAACGCCACCACCACACCGTCGGCCACCGCCACGGTACTCAGCGCCGGGTCCAGGTCCGGCCGGTCCCAGTATGCCGCCCGCCAGTCCGCGAAGCCGATCTCGTCCATCCCCACGTCGCCCGGCTCGTCGGCGCCGGCCAGGTCCGCCTCGTACAACGGGCGCGGGTCGACCAGCTCGGCGGCCGTGATCAGCCGAACCCCCGCCGGGCGGGGCGGGCGCGGCCGGCAGCGCCGCCGTCGCCAGGTCCAGTCCCAGGACCACGTTGCGTCGGTCGCGCCGGTAGCCGCGCCGCTCGGCGAAGGCGAGCGGGGCGGGCTCGTCGACGACCCGCGCGTACGCCCGGCTGACGCCGAGCCCGACGAGCCGCTCCTCGGCGGCGGCGAGCAGCGCCGATCCGACGCCGCGCCCCCGCCCTTCGGGGTCCACGACCAGGTTGACGAAGCCGAGCCCCGGCTCGGCGCTCTCGTGCAGCAGCCCCGTGCGGGCGACGCCGACGATTCCGTCGCCCGCCTCGGCGACCAGCATCCCGAAGCGCTCCGCCGGCTTGCCGGTCGCCTGCCAGGCGAGCAGCTCCGGCGTGACCACCAGGTGGGGCCGGGCGGCGCGGAGCAGGGCGACGACCGGCACCGTGTCGGCGGGGCCGGCGGCCCGGACGGTGGGGACCACGACTGGGCAACTTACCGCAGCGGCGGGCGCGGGGCGGTGGAAGCCGGGCGCGCCCGCGCGCCCTGTGCCAGGCTCAGGGCATGGACGACAGAACCATCCTTAACCGGATCTCCGAGCTGGTCGACGAGGAGCACCGGCTGCGCGCCGACGCGCAGGCCGGCGAGTCGGGCACCGACGACGACGCCCGCACCCGGCTGCGCGAGCTGGAGGAGTCCCTCGACCAGTGCTGGGACCTGCTGCGCCGGCGCCGGGCCGCCCGGCACACCCACGGCGACCCGGACGCCCAGGGCACGCGCCCCCGGCCGGAGGTCGAGCGCTACCTCCAGTGACCCGGTCCCGGGCGGCCCGCGACGGGCCACCCGGGACGTCGCGGTCAGCGGATCCCCGCCTCCCGCAGCAGCGACGCGGTCAGCGCGCCCGGGTCGGCGTCCGCCCCGGGCAGGCCCCGGGCCGCGAACCAGGCGGCCACCACCCGCACGTCGCGGGCCAGGAACTCCGGCCCCTGCGGGTTGGCCACCACGTCGACCACCTGCGGCAGGTCGATCAGCACCAGCCGTCCCGCGTGCACCAGCAGGTTGTACGGCGACAGGTCACCGTGCGCGAGGCCGGCGCGGGCGAGCACCACCAGCGCGTCGACGAGCTGCCCCCACAGCTCGCGCAGTTGCCCCGGCTCCGGCCGCAGCTGGGCCAGCCGGGGCGCCGCCAGCCCCTCCTCCTGGTCGCCGAGGAACTCCAGCATCAGCTCCGTCCCGCGCAGCTGCACCGGGTAGGGGACGCTGATCGAGCCGTACCGGGCGCCGAACTCCCAGAGCCGGCCCAGCGCGGCGAACTCGGCCGCCGCCCACTGCCCGGCGATCATCTGTCGGCCGAAGGCCGTCCGGCCGGCCATCGCCCGGTTCTCCCGGGACCGGCGCACCCGGCGTCCCTCCAGGTACCCGGCGTCGCGGTGGAAGAGCCGGTGCTGGGGATCCCGGTACCGCTTGACCGCCAGCAGGCAGGACCGGTCGGTGCCGGGCACCGCGCGGCGGACCAGGTGGACGTCCGCCTCCTTGCCGGTCTTCAGCACGCCCAGCTCGGTGTCCTTGGCGGCCAGGTCGGTGACCAGCCAGTCCGGGTGGGGCTCCGGGCCGTGCACGGCGTCGTCCCAGGAGGACCAGCGCTCCCCCGTGTCGGGGTCGGGCTCGGCGTCGGGGTCGGCGGGAGCGGGCTCGGCCGGCCGGCCCCGCTTCAGGAAGAGCTGTTCGTCGTCGTCGAAGCGGCGCTTGCCGCGGGTACGGCGCTCGGGCGCCGAAAGGTCGTGATCGCGCACTGCGGTGGTGATCCCTTGCTCGAGGCTGATGGAGGCAGGTGGAAGTGACCTGCGAAGACGGCCATGACCGACCCCCTCTCCTCGACCGGGCGCGGACCCGGGTGCACGATGCGCGACCATGCTCACGGCTCCGCGCCGCCCGGGTCAACCGAATTACCCCCGCCGCCCACGGCACGCGCCGCCGAGCACCACCTTCCCGGGCGCCGCCCGGCGGTCAGGCGCCGAGCACCGCCGCGACGGCGGCGAGCACGCCGTCCGCCGTACGGGTGGGCGCGAACCGGCTGTCGCCCCAGCTGCGCCCCCGGTGCAGCCAGACGCTGGGCAGGCCGACGGCGGCCGCGCCGCCGATGTCCGCCTCCGGGCCGTCGCCGACCACCCAGGCGCCCCGCAGCGGCAGCCGTCCACGCCGGGCGGCCACCGCGAAGATCCTCGGGTTGGGCTTGCTGACGCCGACCTCCTCGGAGATCACCCAGTCGGCGACGAAGCCGTCCAGCCCGGACCGCCGGATCATGGCCTCCTGCTGCCGGACCCCGCCGTTGCTGACCACCACCGGCGTCCAGCCCGCCCAGTCGGCGACCCGCAGCGCGCACGCGACCAGCGGGTCGAGCCGGACGGCGTCCAGCACGCCCTCGTGCAGCTCCTCGACCAGGTCGATGGAGGGCATCCGCAACCCGTACCGCTGCCGCACGGCGTCGGCCACGTCCCACCGGTCGGTCAGCCCGTCGGCGTCGATCGAGAGCAGCCAGTCGATGTCCGTCGGCGGCGCGCCGACGCCGGCCAGGAAACGCTCCCCCCAGGCGCGGAACGGACCGGCCCGGTCGAGCAGCGTGTTCTCCAGGTCCAGCAGGAGCAGCGGCACTTGGGCACCTTACGGGACAGCGGGGTCCCGCCGACAGTACCGGCGCCCGTCAGACCGCCAGCGACGAACGCATTCGCCCCTGGTCGGGCAGGCGGTCGAGCAGCATGCAGTGGGCCGCCCGGGTCGCCGCCAGCTCCTCCGGGGCGAGCGCGACGACCAGCACCGCCTCGCCGGTGTCCGCGCCCCGGGCCAGCGGCCGGCCCTGCGGGTCGTAGACCGCCGCGCCGCCGTTGAACCGCCACGGGTCGGCGCCCCCGACCAGGTTGGCGAACACCACGTACATGGTGTTGTCCAGCGCGCGGGCTGGGTAGTAGAGGTCGCGGCGGTGCTCGGAGCCGGCCAGGTAGCCGCTGGGGCAGAGGTAGCCGTGCGCCCCGTCGGCCGCGGCGGCCCGGCCGTGCTCGGGGAAGCAGCCGTCGTAGCAGATGCCCAGCCCGAGCCGCCAGTCGTCGACGACCAGGGTGGCGCCGCGGTCACCGGCGACGAAGAGTTCCCGCTCGCCGCTCCACAGCTGCTGCTTGTCGTACCCGACGCGGACGTCGCCGGCCCGGTCGACCACCAGGGCGGAGATCGTCCGCCGGCCGTCGGGGTGCCGGACGGCCGCGCCGACCACCACGGCGCCGCCACCGTCGCGGGCCGCCTCGCGCAGCGGGTCCAGGCGCGGGTCGTCGACGACGGCCGCCGCGTCGGCCGCGACGTCGGTGCCGGCCGGGTCGGCCGCGAGCGTCGGCAGGTGGTACGCGGGCAGGAAGAGCTCGGGCAGCACGCTCACCCGGGCGCCCCGCTCCATGGCGAGGCGGGCCAGCCGGGCGGCGCTCGCCGCGTTGCCGGCCACGTCGCCGGGGACGGGTTCGGCCTGCACGGCCGCGACGGTCAGTGGTGCGGCGGGGACCGCGACGGCGGCGGGGAGTGGCGTCACGGGCCGATCCTAGCCGGAGCCCGCCGGCCTGATGATCAAGCGAGCGGGCAAACCAAGCCGTACGTACGGTTTGCGTGGCGCGGGGCGAGCTGACACGATCGACCCGTGCCCAGAGTAAGCCAGGACCAGCTCGACGCGCGCCGACAGGAGATCCTCACCGCCGCGCGGGCGTGTTTCGCCCGGCACGGCTACGAGGGCGCCACCGTGCGCAGGCTGGAGGAGGCCACCCGGCTGTCCCGGGGCGCGATCTTCCACCACTTCCGCGACAAGGACTCGCTCTTCCTGGCGGTGGCCGAGGACGACGCCGCGGCGATGGTGGAGACGGTGGCCCGCAACGGCCTCGTCCAGGTGATGCGGGACCTGCTGGCCCGCGCCGTCTCCCCCGACACCACCGGCTGGCTCGGCAGCCAGCTGGAGGTGTCCCGGCGACTGCGGACCGACCCGGCGTTCGCCAAGCGCTGGGCGGAGCGCTCCGCCGCCATCGCCGAGGCGACTCGCGACCGGCTGGCCCGCCAGCGGGACGCGGGCGTGCTCCGCGAGGACGTACCCATCGACGTGCTGGCCCAGTTCCTGGAACTCGCCTACGACGGCCTGGTGCTGCACCTGGCGATGGGCCGCCCCGCCGGCGACCTCGGCCCGGTCCTCGACCTGGTCGAGGAGGCCGTGCGCCGCCGCTGACCGCCCACCGCCGCGCCCGCCTCCCCGGCGCGGCCGCCCCTCGGGCGCCGGCTGCGTCGCGCGGTGCGTATCGGTCCGGTAACTCGGTCCACGCGGCGGGTACGGCCTGGCGGGCCTGCTCCACAATTGGGTCGCCGGTCCCCCTCGCCCGACAGGAGCAGCACATGTTCGTTCTCGCCGCGCCTGGTGACACCTGGGGCGTCCCCGGCCCCACCTTCCTCGGGATCTATCTCCTCGCGGCCGTCGTGGTCGTCGCCGGTACGGTCGCCCATCGGGTCTCGGTCCTCTCCGGTCCGTCGGTGGGCGAGGTGGGCCAGCTCGGCCCGCAGCAGGTGGCCTACCTCAACGGCGGGCAGCAACTGGCCATCTGGTCCTCGCTCGGCGGGTTGCGCGGCAGCGGGGCGATCGGCGTACGGCCGGACCGGCGACTCACCACCGGCGGACCGCTGCCGGCCGGCACCACGCCGCTGGACCAGGCGATCCACTTCGCGGCCGGCCGGAACGCCACCAGCCGGGAGCTGGCCCGCGACGAGTGGGTCCGCCGGGCACTCGACCAGCTCAGGGCCAGCCTGGAGCAGCGCGGGCTCGCGCTCGAACCGGCTCGCCGCGCCGCGCTGCGCCGGGGCGCGTTCCTGCTCTCCGCCCTGCTGCTGGTCGGCATGGCACGCATCTTCGCGGGCCTCTCCAACGACCGTCCGGTGGGCTGGCTCGTGCTGAGCCAGGTCCCGCTGATCGTCGTGGCCGTCCTCCTGCACCGGGTGCCGTGGCGCACCCGCGCCGCCACCCGGATCCTGCGCGACCTGCGGCGTCAGCACACCTACCTCGCGCCCGCCTCGGCCCCCGCCTACGCGACCTACGGCCCGGCCGGCGCCGCGATGGGCGTCGCGCTGTTCGGCACCGCGTCGCTCTACGCGATGGACCCCGGATTCGCCGCCGAGGCCGAGATCCGGCGCCAGGCGACGAGCAGCGCCGGCGGCTCCTCGGGCTGTGGTGGCGGCAGCTCGTGCGGCGGGGGCAGCTCGTGCGGCGGCGGCGGCGGTGGTGGCGGGGGCGGGTGCGGCGGATGACCGGTCCGTGGGGCGTGGGCATCGGCTGGCGGCCCGAGATCGCCGGCTTCGTCGCCGACCTGCCCGGGCTGCGCTTCGTGGAGGTGATCGCGGAGGGCGTCGCCGCGACCGGGCCGCTGCCCGCGGGCCTCGCCGCGCTGCGCGAACGCGGCGTGACCGTCGTACCGCACGGCGTGCGGCTCTCCCTCGGCGGCGCGGAACCGGTCGACCCGGCGCGCGTCGCCCACCTGGGCGCGGTGGCGGAGCTGGTCGGCGCGCCGCTGGTCAGCGAACACATCGCCTTCGTCCGGGCCGGCGGCGTGGAGGCCGGCCACCTCCTGCCGCTGCCGCGCAGCCGGGAGGCCGTCGACGCGGTCTGCGCCAACGTCGCCCGCGCGCAGGCCGAGCTGCCGGTGCCGATCGCCCTGGAACCGATCGCGGCCCTGTTCGACTGGCCCGACGACGAACTGGACGAGGCGGCCTTCCTCACCGAGATCCTGGAGCGCACCGGGGCGTTCCTGCTGCTGGACGTCGCCAACGTCTACGCCAACGCCCGCAACTCCGGTGGCGACCCGGCCGCGCTGCTCGACCGGCTGCCGCTGGAGCGGGTCGCCTACGCGCACGTCGCGGGCGGCGCCGAGCACGGCGGCCACTACCACGACACGCACACCGATCCGGTGCCCCCGGCGGTGCTCGATCTGCTGCGCGAGCTGTGCGCCCGCCACCGCCCGCCGGCGCTCCTGCTCGAACGCGACGGGCACTACCCGCCCGCGCCGACGCTCCGCGCCGAACTGGACGCCCTCGCCGCCGCGTCCGGCTTCCCGGCGGTGACGTGAGCGGCGACCTGGCCGAGCGGCAGGCGGCGCTGGTGGCGGCGCTGGTCGCCGGCGGCCCCCCACCGCCGGGCTTCGACCCGGCGGCGCTCGCCGTCGCCCGGGCCGCGCTGCTGCGCAAGCGCGCCGGGGAGGTGGCCCGGCACTGGCCGCTGCTCGCCGCCGGGCTCGGCCCGCGCTGGGCGGTGACCTTCGCCGGGTGGGCGGCGGGTCGGCCGACCGGCGGCTCCCTGCGCGACGGCTGGGACCTGGCCCGGGAGCTGCGCGAGCGGGGCACGCTGCCGCCGCTGGGCGCGGAGGAGCTGGCCGCGCGGGAGGCTGCCGACCGCTACGACGGGCACGGGCCGCCCCGCCCGCGCCGGCTGCCGGGCTGGGGGCGCGCCGGCGGGGCCGTCGCGGTCCAGGTCGCCGGTCGGGTACGCCTGCTGCGCCCCGCCCGCCGCTGAGCAGCGGGCGCCGAGGGCCCCGCTGGCGGATCCGGCCGGGTGGGGCAGGATCGACGGCATGGATCTCGGACTGACCGATCGGGTGTACGTACTCACCGGCGCCTCGCGGGGGCTGGGCTACGCGACCGCCGAGTGTCTCGTCGCCGACGGGGCCCGCGTCGTGGTCTCCGCCCGCGACGCCGACGCGGTGGCCGCCGCCGCGGCGCGCCTCGGAGGGCCGGAACGGGCAGTCGGGCTGAGCGCCGACCTGGCCGACGCGGAGACACCGGAGCGCCTCCTGACCGCGGCCCGCGAGCACTTCGGCCGGCTGGACGGCGCGCTGGTGTCGGTCGGCGGGCCGCCGCCGGGCAGCGCCGCCTCGGTCACCGACGAGCAGTGGCGCCACTCCTTCGAGACCGTCTTCCTCGGCACCGTCCGCATGGTCCGGGCCGCCGCGGATGCCCTGGCCCAGGGGGAGGGCGGCGCCGTCGGGCTGGTCCTGTCGACCTCCGCGCGCGGGCCGGTGCCCGGCCTGGGCATCTCCAACGGCCTGCGGCCCGGTCTCGTGGGCATGGCCAAGGACGTCGCCGACGAGTACGGGCCCCGGGGCGTGCGGGTCGTCGGCCTGCTGCCCGGGCGGATCATGACCGACCGCAACGTGCAGCTCTTCGCCGCCACGGGCGACCCCGAGCGGGCGCGGGCCGAGGCCGAGGCGGCCGTTCCGCTGCGCCGGATCGGCGCCCCGGCCGAGTTCGGCCGGGTGGCCGCGTTCGTGCTCTCCCCCGCCGCGAGCTACCTGACCGGCGTCACCGTCCCGGTCGACGGCGGCGTGCTGCGGAGCCTCTGATGGCGGCGTCCACCGGCGGGCCGCGCCCCGGCTCCTCGCACCGGCGGCGGGCGCGGGCGGCGGAGGCGGCCGGACGGTATCCACGGCCCACCCGGGCGGAACTCGCGGCGGCGGCGGAGCGCACCATCCCCGACGTCGTCGCCCCCGGCCTGGACGTGCTCTTCGTCGGGATCAACCCGGGCCTCTGGTCGGCCGCGACCGGGTGGCACTTCGCCCGGCCGGGCAACCGGTTCTGGCCGGCACTGCACCGGGGCGGGTTCACGCCCCGGTTGCTGCACCCCAGCGAGCAGGACGAGCTGCCCGGGCACGGCCTCGGCATCACCAACATGGTCGCGCGGGCCAGCGCCCGGGCCGACGAGCTGACCCCGGCCGAGCTGGTCGAGGGGGCGGCCGTCCTCACCGGCAAGGTCGAGCGGCACCGGCCCCGCTGGGTGGCCGTGGTGGGGGTGACCGCGTACCGGATCGGGTTCGTCCGGCCCAAGGCCGCCTTCGGGCCGCAGCCGGAGCGGCTGGCCGGTGCCCGGCTCTGGGTGCTGCCCAACCCCAGCGGCCTGAACGCGCACTTCACGCCCGAGACGCTCGGGGCCGCGTTCGCCGAGCTGCGGGCGGCGACCGCCGCGCGGTGACCGGGCCGGGCGGCCCCGGCGGGGTGCGCGACCGGCCGGCCGTCGGGGTGCCGGGGTCAGTTGGCCGCGGCGGGCGGCAGGGCCTCGTCGGCGAGGTAGGGCCGGAACGGCGGCACGGCCACCGGGTCCGGCCCGGTCGCGTCGGCGTACGGGGTGGGCGAGTCGGCGACGGCGAACTGGGTGCGGTAGAGCTCGGCGTAGAGGCCGCCCACGGCCACCAGTTCCTCGTGCCGTCCCCGCTCGACGATCCGCCCGTCGTCGAGCACCAGGATCTGGTCGGCGTCGCGGACGGTCGATAGCCGGTGCGCGATCACCAGCGCGGTACGACCGGTCAGCGCGACCGAGAGCGCCCGCTGCACCGCGGCCTCGCTCTCCGAGTCCAGGTGTGCCGTCGCCTCGTCGAGGATCACGATCGACGGGGCCTTGAGCAGCAGCCGGGCGATGGCGATGCGTTGCTTCTCGCCGCCGGAGAAGCGGTAGCCGCGCTCGCCGACGGTGGTGTCCAGCCCGTCCGGCAACGACCGCACCAGGTCGGCGACCTGCGCCCCGGCCAGGGCCGCCCAGATCTCGTCGTCGGTCGCGTCCGGCTTGGCGTAGCGCAGGTTCTCGGCGATGGTCTCGTGGAACAGGTGCGAGTCCTGGGTGACCACGCCGATCTCGTCGCGCAGCGAGTCGAGGGTGGCGTCGCGGACGTCGACCCCGCCGACCAGCACCTGCCCGTCGGTGACGTCGTAGATCCGGGAGATCAGCATGGACAGCGTCGACTTGCCGGCGCCGGAGGGGCCCACCAGGGCCACCATCTGCCCCGGCTGCACGGCGAAGGAGACGCCCTTGAGCACGGGCTCGTTGACCGTACGGTCGAGCGCGGCGACCTCCTCCAGGGAGGCGAGCGAGATCTCGGCGGCGCTCGGGTAGCGGAACCGCACGTCGCGGAACTCCACCCGGCCGCTGCCCCGGGGCACCGCGACGGCGTCGGGGCGCTCCTCGATCGTCGGCTTCAGGTCGAGCACCTCGAAGACCCGGTCGAAGGAGACCAGCGCGCTCATCACGTCGACCCGGACGTTGGACAACGCGGTCAGCGGGCCGTAGAGGCGGGTGAGCAGCAGGGCGAGGGTGACCACGGTGCCGGCGCTGACGTCGCCGGTAACCGCGAGCCAGCCGCCGAGGCCGTAGGTGAGCGCCTGCGCCAGCGAGGCGACCAGCAGCATCGCCACGAAGAAGGTCCGCGAGTACATCGCGGACTGGATGCCGATGTCACGGACCCGCTCGGCCCGCCCGGCGAAGCGGCGCGCCTCAACCTCGGGCCGGCCGAAGAGCTTGACCAGCAACGCCCCGGAGACGCCGAACCGCTCGGTCATCGTCGCGTTCATCTTGGCGTCGAGGTTGTAGGACTCCCGGGTGATCTCGGCCAGCCGCTTGCCGACCCGGCGGGCCGGGAGGATGAAGACCGGCAGCAGCACCAGCGACAGCGCGGTGATCTGCCAGGAGAGGGTGAACATCACCGCGGCCGTGAGCACGAGCTGGATGACGTTGCTGACCACTCCGGAGAGCGTGGAGGTGAACGCCCGTTGCGCGCCGAGCACGTCGTTGTTGAGCCGGCTGACCAGCGCGCCCGTCTGGGTGCGGGTGAAGAACTGCAGCGGCATCCGCTGGACGTGGTCGTAGACCCGGGTGCGCAGGTCGAGGATGATGCCCTCGCCGATGCGGGCCGAATACCACCGCTGGGCGAGGGAGAGCAGCGCGTCGGCCACCGCGAGCCCGGCGATGACGAAGGCCAGCCGGACCACCGCGTTGCCGGCGGCGCTGCCGCCCCGGGTGATCGTGTCGATCACGTCGCCGGCGAGCACCGGGGTGGCGACCCCGATGACGGCGGCCAGCACGACGGTGACCAGGAAGACGACGATGTCGCGCCGGTAGGGTCGGGCGAAGGCCGTGATCCGACCGGCGACCCCGCGCCGGAGCCGGTGGGCGGAGACCTCGTCGCGGTTACGCATCGACCGGAGCATGCTCCAACCGGCCATGCCGCCGCCGGACATCGAGTGGGACACGCTCACCTCCGGGTCGTCGGGCGGACCGCACCGTCAGGTCAATTCTCCCGACGCCTCTGACAACCTCGGCCGTAACCCGGATCTTCCCGAATGGTCCTTACTATTCTCCCCGGCCGGCCAGGTCCCGCAGCCGGCGCGTCTGCGCCTCCCGCTCGGCCCGCTGCTGGTCGGCGGCGGACCGGCCGGCGGCCCCGGTCAGCAGGGCCTTGATCTCCACCACCGCGTCGCGGTCGTTGGCCAGCAGCCCGGCGGTGAGGTCGCGCACCGCGGCGTCCAGCTCGGCGTTCGGCACCACGAGGGTGGCCAGCCCGATCCGGTCCGCCTCGGCGGCGTCCATCCGGCGCCCGGTCGCGCAGATCTCCAGCGCGCGGGCGTAGCCGACCAGGTCGACCAGACGCCCGGTGCCGGCGAGATCCGGTACCAGGCCGAGCGTCACCTCGGCCATGGAGAGCTTCGCGTCCTCGGCGAGCACCCGCAGATCGCAGGCGAGCGCCAGCTGGAGGCCGGCGCCGATCGCGTGCCCCTGCACGGCGGCGACGGAGATGACGTCGGGGCGGTGCAACCAGGTGAAGCCGCCCTGGTACTCCGCGATGCGGTCGGCGCACTCCTGCTCGGGCAGCGTGGCCAGCTCGGCGAACGAACCGGGGCCGGAGGCACCGGCCACCGACAGGTCGAGGCCGGCGGAGAACGCCCGCCCCTCGCCGCGCACGACGACGACCCGTACGTCGCCGGGCAGATCCCGGGAGAACTCGCTCATCGCGCGCCACATCGCCGGGGTCTGCGCGTTGAGCACGTCGGGCCGGCACAACGTGACCGTCGCGACCGGCCCGTCGCATTCCAGCCGGACCCCGGTCGCCTCGGCGGTCACCGAGCGGCCCGGGGAGCGGCGCTGATGGACGACGCTGGTGGGCGGGTCACGCCTTCTTGCGGCGTCGGGCGCCGCCACGCTGCCGCAGCTGGACCCCGGACTCGGTGAGCACCCGGTGGATGAAGCCGTAGGAACGGCCGGTCGAGGCCGCGAGCGCGCGGATGCTCTCACCCGAGGTGTACCGCTTTACCAGGTCCTTGGCGAGCGTCTGACGCTCGGCTCCGACGATCCGGCGACCCTTCTCAGTGCTGGTGGCTGTGCCAGTGGCTGCCATGCTGTGTCCTCACGTCCCAGACTGTGCGGTTCGGATACGGTCCCACCTATTAGACCGCCTCGAACGATCATGCGCCAGATATCAACTCTTCGCCAACCGACACGCTATGCGATGTCAGGTTCCCGATAGAGTGATGCTGCCGACCCGTCCGGGAGGCGCGCCCAACCCTGCGCGGCGGGCGCTGCGGGCCGTGCGCCGTGCCCTGCTGGCGTGATCGACCTGTTGGGCACCGCCGCCGGCGCGGCCGTGGTGTTCGCCGCCACCGACGTCGACGACATCGTCGTCCTGACGCTCCTCTTCGTCGCCGCCCGCACCACCGGCCGGCCCCGCCCCTGGCAGATCGTCGCCGGGCAGTACCTGGGCATCGGCGCCCTCGCCCTCGCCAGCGTGGTCGTCGCGGCCGGGCTGTTGGTGGTGCCCGAGCCGTGGACCGGGCTGCTCGGCCTGCTGCCGATCGCCCTCGGCATCCGCGCGCTGCGGCGCCACGACGCCGACGACACCCCGGCGGTGGTCGGCTCGGCGCTCGGCGTGGCCGGGGTGACGATCGCCAACGGCGCCGACAACATCGCCGTCTACGTGCCCGTGTTCCGGGCGCTCGGCCCCGCCGACAGCGCGGTGTTCCTGCTGGTCTTCGTGGTGCTCATCGCGCTGTGGTGCGCCGCGGGGGCCTGGCTGGGCGGCCATCCGAGGGTGGTCCGGCTGGTCGGGCGCGTCGGCGGCCGTCTCGTCCCGGCCATCTTCATCGCCATCGGCGTGGTCATCCTGGCCACCTCGGGCGTACTGCCCCACCTGCTCGGCCTGCTCGGCCCGCCGCGCTGACCACGCCGGCCCGCGTCACCCGCCGGCGCCGCGCTCGGCTCAGGCCAGCTCGACGAGTTCGAGCAGGTCGTCGCTCCAGGCGTCCTCGTCGCCGTCGGGCAGCAGGATGGCGCGGTCGGGCTTCAGCGCCATCACGGCGCCCGGGTCGTGGGTGACCAGCACGATCGCGCCCGGGTAGCGGGCGATGGCGTCCAGCACCTGCTCCCGGCTGACCGGGTCGAGGTTGTTCGTCGGCTCGTCGAGCAGCAGCACGTTCGCCCCGGAGCAGACCAGGGTGGCCAGCGCCAGCCGGGTCTTCTCACCGCCGGAGAGCACCCCGGCCGGCTTGTCCACGTCCTCGCCGGAGAAGAGGAACGCACCGAGGATCTTGCGCAGGTCGGTGTCGGTCTGCTCGATGGCGGCGCTGCGCATGTGCTCCAGCACCGTCCGGTCGACGTCGAGCGTCTCGTGCTCCTGCGCGTAGTAGCCGAGCCGCAGGCCGTGGCCGGCGTGCACCTCGCCGGTGTCCGGCTCCAGCAGGCCGCCGAGCATCCGCAGCAGGGTCGTCTTGCCGGCGCCGTTGAGCCCGAGGATGGCCACCCGGGAGCCCCGGTCGACCGCCACGTCGACGTCGGTGAAGATCTCCAGCGAGCCGTACGACTTGGACAGGCCGCTCGCGGTCAACGGGGTCTTGCCGCACGGCGCGGGGTTCGGGAAGCGAACCTTCGCCACCTTGTCGGCGACCCGCACCTCCTCCAGGCCGGAGATCAGCTTCTCGGCCCGCCGGGCCATGTTCTGCGCGGCGACGGTCTTGGTGGCCTTGGCCCGCATCTTGTCGGCCTGCGCCATCAGCGCGCCGGCCTTCTTCTCGGCGTTGGCCCGCTCCCGGCGACGGCGCCGTTCGTCGGTCTCGCGGGCCTCCAGGTACGCCTTCCAGCCGAGGTTGTAGACGTCGACCACCGAACGGGTGGCGTCGAGGAACCACACCTTGTTGACGACCGACTCCAGCAGCGAGCCGTCGTGGGAGATCACGATCAGGCCGCCCTTGTGGTTGGCGAGGAAGCTGCGCAGCCAGGTGATCGAGTCGGCGTCGAGGTGGTTGGTCGGCTCGTCGAGCAGCAGGATGCCGCCGCCGTTCTCGCCCGCGTCGCGGAACAGGATCCGGGCCAGCTCGATGCGGCGGCGCTGACCGCCGGAGAGCGTGCCGATGGTCTGGGCGAGCGCCCGGTCCGGCAGGCCGAGGTTGGCGCAGATCCGGGCGGCCTCGGCCTCGGCCGCGTACCCGCCGAGGGAGGCGAACTGGTCCTCCAGCGCGCCGTAGCGCCGGACCAGCTTGTCGTCGGCGCCGTCGGCGAGCCGGTTCTCGATCTCCTTCATCTGGGCCATCAGCACGTCCAGGCCCCGGGCGGAGAGCACCCGGTCGCGGCCGGTGACCTCCAGGTCGCCGGTGCGCGGGTCCTGCGGGAGGTAGCCGATGGCGCTGCGCCGGTCGATCTGCCCGGCGTACGGCTGGCCCTCGCCGGCGAGCACCTTCAGCGTGGTGGTCTTGCCGGCGCCGTTGCGGCCCACCAGGCCGATCCGGTCGCCCGGCTGCACCCGCAGCGTGGTGTCGGACAGCAGGATCCGGGCGCCGGCGCGCAACTCCAGGCCGGTGGCAGTGATCATGTCGGAGGACTCGCTCTCGGGTTCTGGAAGGGCTGACTCAGGGCACGCGAAAACGCCGGCGAGCACGAGGCCCGTCGGCGCGGGGCGGTTCAGCCTTCGCAGAGCAGCACCCGCCAAGTGTACCGGGCGCGGCCGGACCGTCCCGCCGGATTACCGACCAAGATCATCGGGTACCGGAAACGTCGTCCGGATCGGTCCGGTACCGCAACCACCAAAACGCCTCAGAACGTGATCGGGGTAGACATGGAGCTGAACGAGAACGCCCGGGTCGACACCAGTCAGGTGGACGACCGGCGAGGATCCGGCGGGGGCGGCGGGCTGGGCGGCATCCCGATCCCGATCGGCGGGGGCCGCGGCGGCATCGTCGGCCTCGTCATCGCCGTGCTCGTCGCGCTCGTCGGCGGCGGCTTCGGCCTGAACGCGGCCACCAACGGCGGCGACGAGCCGCAGGGCGACAACACCTCGCTGGAGCAGAAGTGCGCGGCCGAGGACGCCCTCCAGCAGCTCGACTGCCGCAACGCCCTCTACGTCAACTCGATCCAGGCGTACTGGCAGAAGGCGCTGCCCGAGGCGTTCGGCGAGCAGTACCGGCCCTCCCGGACGGTGTTCTTCAGCCAGGGCGTGAACACCGCCTGCGGGCAGGCCGACTCCGGCGTCGGCCCGTTCTACTGCCCCGCCGACGACCTGGTCTACATCGACCTGACGTTCTACCAGGTGCTCGCCCAGCAGCTCGGCGCCTCCGGCGAGTTCGCCCAGCCGTACGTGCTCGCCCACGAGTACGGCCACCACGTGCAGGACCTGCTCGGCACCGAGGCGCAGATGCGCCGCCAGCAGCAGCGCGACCCGGAGAACGCGAACGCGCTCTCGGTGAAGCTGGAGCTCCAGGCCGACTGCTACGCCGGCGCCTGGGCCAAGAACGCCACCGGCACCGCCGACGCGAGCGGCCAGAAGATCTTCAACAACATCAGCGAGCAGGACATCCAGCAGGCCGTCGACGCCGCCGAGAAGATCGGCGACGACGCCATCTCGAAGCGGGCCAACCGGCCGGTGAACCCGGAGGAGTTCACCCACGGCTCCTCCGCCGAGCGCAAGGAGTGGTTCACCCGGGGCTACACCACCGGCGACCCGAAGTCCTGCGACACCTTCCGCGGCAGCCTCTGAGCGGGGCGAGCCCCTTCCGGACGGACAGGCCACGGGCCCGGTCGGCGACCGGGCCCGTGGCGCGTACGCGTATCGGCGGAGCGGCGGTCAGACCGCGCTCCGCCCGGCGCGCATCCCGGTCAACGCCCGCTCGGCGGCGTCCAACCGGCCGGCGGAGAGGTCCCGGCGGGCCGCCGCCTGCTCGGCGGCGAGCTCGGCGGCCGCGTTCGCCGGTCGGCCGTGGCGCAGGTCGTCCACCGGCAGCCCGAGGCGGCCCGCGAAATGGGCCAGCGCCTCGGGACTGGGCATCCGGGCACCCGGCTCGACGGCACCCGGGCAGGCGCGGGTGTAGCGGAAGCCGACGACCTGCTGCTGGGTCAGGCGCAGCCGCCGGATCCGGTGCCCCGGGCTCTCCCCGACCGCGTCGTCACGGGAGCCGACGCCCCGGCCGCGGCGACGTTGGCCGCCGCCGTCTCCGCCATCCTGGCCCCTCCCGACCGTCGCGCCCCGCCTGGTACGCCGGTGATCCGGGCGGCGGGGCACGATCGGGGCCGCGCCCCGCCGTGGCCGTCCCGCTCTGCCGCAGCGGCCGGGCCCGTGGCCGCCGCGACCCCCGCATCAGCCGCGGCACCCGGGTCAGGACGGCGCGGGGTCGCGGACCAGGATCCGGACCGCCCGGGCCGCCGCGATCGCGCCGACGAGCACGGCGCGCCGGGGCTCGGGCACGTCCAGCAGCCGCTCGGCGCGCAGCGCCGCCAGCGGGGCCAGCCGCCGGTCGGCGAGCACGGTGTCCACCGCCCGCCGGTCGCCGCCGCAGACCAGCGCGCGCAACGACGACGCCTCCGGCAGCAGCAGCCGTACGGCCAGGTCGGCGGCGTCGCCCAGCGCCGCCTTCGCCTGGTTGTCGCGCCGTCGGGCGAAGCGCTGCTGCGACCAGCCCCCGGCGGCGGTGCGCCCCTGCACGTAGCGGGTGTCCACCTTGGAGACCACCAGTTCCTCCCCCGCCGCCACACCGACCGCCACCGCGCCCTTGCGGGCGAGCAGCAGGCCGATCCGGCGGGGCGCGGCGGCGGCTGCCACGAAGCCGGGCACGTCCGGGGCGGCCGGCGCGCCGGGTGGGGCGTGCAGCTCGGCGGTCGCGCCGTCGGCGGCGGCGAGCAGCAGCCCGTACGCCTGGCCGGTGGTGGTGGGCGGGCCGTGCCGCCCGGCGAAGCCCTCGACCCAGCGGGCCACCCGGGCCGGCTCCACCTCGACCCAGCGGCCGCCTCCGGCGGCGGGTCGGCTGCTCATAGGCCCGAACCTACGGCACGACGGCGCCGGCGGCCCAGTCGGGCAGCAGCATCGCCACCGCCAGGGCGGCGATGATCGTGCTGGAGAGCAGTGCGGTCACGAGCCGGCCGCGCGGGCCGGTGAGCACCCGGCCGACCAGCGTCCCGCCGCCCGCGATCACCAACTGCCAGCTCGCCGAGGCGACGAACGCGCCGAGCACGAAGAGCCCTGCGGCGAGCGGATCCGGCTCGGCGCGGTCCGCGCGGCCCAGCACCAGCGCGGCGAAGTACACCACGGTCGCGGGGTTCAGCAGGGTCAGCGCGAGCACGCCGGCGAAGGCGCGGACCGGGGTGTCCATGCCCCGACGGACGCCGGCGGCCCCGGTAGCGCCGCGGGGACGCAGCGCGCGCCAGGCGCCGTGGCCGGCGAGGACGAGCAGCACCAGTGCGGCGGCCAGCCGCAGCGGCCCGGCGACCGGGGCGATCAGCGCGGCGACGGCGGCCCCGCCGAGCGCCGCCACGGCGGCGTAGAGCCCGTCGGCGGTGGCCACCCCGAGCGCGGCAGCGGCGCCGACCCGGAACGACGTGCGGGCGCTGAGCCCGAGGATGAGGACCGCGATCGCGCCGACCGGGATGGCGACGCCGTAGCCGGCGACCAGACCGGCCAGGAACGCCCCGGTCACGACGGCCGGTGGCGGATCGGGCCCCGGCCGGACGCCCCCCACTGTCGCCACACGGCGGTGGCCGCGGCGACGGTCTTCGGCGGGTACGCCCCGATCACCCACCCATCCTCACCCCCCCCCCCGCCCCCCCCGCCCCCACCCCCCCCTCCCCCGCGATCTTGCCCTTGCCGCCCTTCGAAGCGCGGCTTTTCCCCACTCTTTCCCGAATAGCTCCGGGCGCAAAGTGCAAGATCGCGAGGATCTCGTGGGGCGGGGACGGGCGAGCGCGTCGCCCCCTGTGGGGGCGACGCGCTCGGCGGGACGGCTCGGGTCAGACGTTGAAGCCGAGGGAGCGGAGCTGGTCGCGTCCCTCGTCGGTGATCTTGTCGGGGCCCCACGGCGGGAGCCACACCCAGTTGATCCGGATGTCGTCGACCAGGCCGCCGCCCGGGCCGGTGGTCAGCGCCTGCCGGGCCTGGTCCTCGATCACGTCGGTCAGCGGGCAGGCCGCCGAGGTCAGCGTCATGTCCAGGGTGGCCACGTTGTCGTCGCCGACGTGCACGCCGTAGACCAGGCCGAGGTCCACCACGTTGATGCCCAGTTCGGGGTCGACGACGTCCTTCATCGCCTCCTCGACGTCGGCGACGGCCGCCTTCCCCCTGGCGCCCGGCGCGGAGCCCGCCGCCTGCCCGGTGTCCGCCGTCGCGCCGTCCACGCCCGCGGTCGCGCCGTTCGTGGCCGCCGTCGCGGCGGCGTCCGTGGCCGGTACGGCCGCGTCCCCGGTCGCCGGGGTGGCCGCGGTGGCGGTGTCCTCGCTGCTCATGCCTCAACCTCCGAAGGGCTCGCGCCCACGCCGGCGCGTGCCGCGGCGTCCTTGAACGCCATCCACGGCAACAGCGCGCACTTCACCCGGGCGGGGTAGCGGGCGACGCCCGCGAACGCGACCCCGTCACCGAGCACGTCCTCGTCCGGCGTGACCTGGCCACGGCCGGACATCAACTCGACGAACGCCTCGTGCACCCGGAACGCGTCGCCCGCGCCCCGGCCCACCAGCAGCTCGTGCAGCACGCTCGCCGACGCCTGGCTGATCGAACAGCCCATGCCGTCGTACGAGACGTCGTGCAGCACGTCGCCGTCGGTCGCCACCCGCACGGTGACCTCGTCACCGCAGGTCGGGTTGACGTGGTGCGCCTCGGCCACCCGGGCGCCCGTGGCGTCCGGGTCACGCAGGCCGCGACCGTGCGGGTGCTTGTAGTGGTCCAGGATGATCTCCTGGTAAAGAGATTCAAGCTGCATCCGGCTGAACTCCCGTCGATCCGCGGGCTGCTGCGTCGCCGCTCACTCGAACACCTTCCGCACCTGCTCCAGGCCCGCCACCAGGGAGTCGATCTCCTCGGTGGTGGTGTAGAGGTAGAACGAGGCGCGCGTCATGGCCGGCACGCCGAACCGGGTGCAGACCGGCTTGGCGCAGTGGTGGCCGACGCGTACCTGCACGCCGAGCGAGTCGAGCACCTGGCCCACGTCGTGCGGGTGGATGTCGCCGAGGGCGAACGAGATGGTGCCGCCCCGGCCCACCGGCACGCTCGGCCCGAAGATCCGCAGGCCGGGGACCGTGGCGAGGGCGTCCAGCGCGTACGCCGTCAGCTCCTTCTCGTGCCACTGGATGGCCCGCATCCCGATGCCGGTGAGGTAGTCGACGGCCGCACCGAGCGCCACCGCCTCGGCGATCGGCGGGGTGCCCGCCTCGAACCGGGCCGGCGGCGCGGCGAACGTCGACCGGGCCATGGTGACCGTCTCGATCATCGAACCGCCGCCGAGCACCGGCGGCATCGCCGCCAGCAGCTCCGACCGGCCCCACAGCACCCCGATGCCCGTCGGACCGCACATCTTGTGGCCGGTGAAGACGACGAAGTCGGCATCGTGGTCGACCACGTCCATCGGCATGTGCGGCACCGACTGGGAGCAGTCGAGCAGCAGCAGCGCCCCCACCTCCCGGACCCGCGCGGTGATCCGGGACAGGGCGTTGACGGTGCCGAGGATGTTGGACATGTGCACCAGCGAGACGATCTTCGTCCGCTCGGTGACCAGGTCCTCCAGCCCCGACTCGTCCAGGCGCCCCTGGTCGGTGACCGGGAACCAGCGCAGGGTCGCGCCGGTGCGCTCGCAGAGCAGCTGCCACGGGACGATGTTCGAGTGGTGCTCCATCTCGGAGATCACCACCTCGTCGCCGGGGCCGAGGCGGAAGCGGGGGTCGGCGTCGGGCCGCAGCGAGGCGTTGGAGAACGCGTACGCCACGATGTTGATCGCCTCGGTGGAGTTCTTGGTGAACACCACCTCGTCCACGCTCGGGGCGTTGACGAACGCGGCGATCTTCGCCCGCGCGCCCTCGTACGCCTCGGTGGCCTCGGTGCCCAGGGTGTGCACGGAGCGGGACACGTTGGCGTTGTGCATCGCGTAGTGCTCGCCGAGCACGTCGAGCACCTGCCGCGGCTTGTGCGAGGTGTTGGCGCTGTCGAGGTAGACCAGCCGGTGCCCGTTGACCTCCCGGTCGAGGATCGGGAAGTCGGCGCGCACCTTCGCCACGTCGTAACGCGGCACGTCGTCGTACTGCGGCATCCCCGCCGGGATCGCGATGGAAGTCATGTCGACCGGCCCACCCATTCTTCCGAGGGGATTCAGGCCCGTGCCGCGCCGGCCCCGGCGGCGTACCGCTCGTAGCCCTCTTCCTCGAGCTTGTCGGCCAGCTCCGGGCCGCCCTGCTCGACGATCCGGCCGGCGACGAAGACGTGCACGAAGTCCGGCTTGATGTAGCGCAGGATCCGGGTGTAGTGGGTGATCAGCAGCATTCCGGTGTCGCCGTTGTCGCGGACCCGGTTCACGCCCTCGCTGACCACGCGCAGCGCGTCGACGTCGAGGCCGGAGTCGGTCTCGTCGAGGATGGCGATCTTCGGCTTGAGCAGCTCCAGCTGCACGATCTCGTGCCGCTTCTTCTCGCCGCCGGAGAAGCCCTCGTTGACGTTGCGCTGGGCGAAGGCCGGGTCCATCTGGAGGCGCTCCATGGCCCCGCGCAGCTCGCCGCCCCAGGTGCGCAGCTTGGGCGCCTGGCCGTCGATGGCGGTCTTGGCGGTACGCAGGAAGTTCGCCACCGAGACGCCGGGGACCTCGACCGGATACTGCATGGCCAGGAAGAGGCCGGCGCGGGCGCGCTCGTCGACGGAGAGGGCGAGCACGTCCTCGCCGTCGAGGGTCACCGAGCCGCCGGTGATCTCGTACTTGGGGTGGCCGGCGATCGAGTAGGCCAGGGTCGACTTGCCGGAGCCGTTCGGGCCCATGATCGCGTGGGTCTCGCCCGAGCGGACCGTCAGGTCGACACCGGCCAGGATCGGCTTGAGCTCACCCTCGGGCAGCTTGACCGACACCTTCAGGTCGCGGATCTCCAGGGTGCTCATTATCGGGTCACTCCATTGCTCGGCGTGAGACTGACGTAGATGTCGCCGTCTCGGACTTCGACGGGATAGACGGGAACGGGTTCGGTGGCGGGCAGCCCGGTGGGCTCGCCGGTCCTCAGGTCGAAACGGGATCCGTGCAGCCAGCATTCCAGCGTGCAGCCGTCGACCTCCCCCTCGGAGAGGGCGACCGCGGCGTGCGAGCACTCGTCGTAGGCGGCGTAGAAGACGCCGTCCTCACCGTGCACCAGCGCGATCGGGGTGCCGTCGACGTCCGCGCTGATCGCGGTGCCCTTCGGCACGTCGTCGGTGGAGCAGAGGCGGATCATCAGGCGCCGGCCCTCGCCGTGGGGTCTCCGCCCGCGAGCGCGGGGGCCGCGAGCTCGCTCCCCCCGCTCGCCAACCGGGCCTCGATGGCGTCGCCGAGCCGCTCGCGCAGCTCCTCGACCGGGATCTTGTTGATCAGCTCGGCGAAGAAGCCGCGGACCACCAGGCGCCGCGCCTCGGACTCCGGGATGCCCCGGGCCATCAGGTAGAAGAGCTGCTCGTCGTCGAAGCGGCCGGTGGCGCTCGCGTGGCCGGCGCCGGCGATCTCGCCGGTCTCGATCTCCAGGTTGGGTACGGAGTCCGCCCGCGCGCCGTCGGTCAGCAGCAGGTTCCGGTTGATCTCGTACGTGTCGGTGCCGGTCGCCTCGGCGCGGATCAGCACGTCGCCCACCCAGACGGTGCGCGCGCTCTCGCCCTGTAGGGCGCCCCGGTAGCCGACGTAGCTGCGGCAGTCCGGCACCGTGTGGTCGACCAGCTGGCGGTGCTCCAGGTGCTGCCCGGAGTCGGCGAAGTAGAGGCCGTACAGCTCGGCCTCGCCGCCGCGCTCCGTGTACTCCACCGAGGTGGACTGCCGGACCAGGTCGCCACCGAGGGAGACCTGGACGTGCACCACCTTGGCGTCGCGCCCCAACCGGACCTTCAGGTGCTGGGCCTGCACGGCGTCGTCAGCCCAGTCGGCGACGGTGACCAGGGTCAGCTTCGCCCCGTCGGCCACCGACACCTCGACGTTGTCGGCCAGCGTGGCCGAGCCGACGTGCTCCAGCACCACGGTCACCTCGGCGAACCGCTCCACCTCGATGAAGGTGTGCCCGAAGGCCACGCCCTCGGCGCTGTCGCCGACCACCCGCAGGCTCACCGGCGCCGCGACCACCGCCGAGGAGTCCACCCGCACCAGCAGCGCCTGCCCGGCCCCGCCGTACGCCAGCGCGCTGACCCGGTCGACCGGCGTGAGCACGCTACCCACCCGCGGGTCGTCGGAGGCGATCCGCTCGACGGTGACGCCCTCGGGCAGGTCGCCGTACTCGTGGCGGACCGTGCCGGTGGCGGCCTGCGCCCCCGACGACGCCAGCTCGGCGCCGCCGGCGCGGGGCCGCGACCCGGAGCCGTCGCCCCCGACCAGCCCGCGCAGCCGCTTGAGCGGGGTGAAACGCCACTCCTCCTCCAGGCCCGTCAGGGCCGGGAAGTCGGCGACGTCGTACGAGCGGAGCGCCTGCGACTTGGTGCTGGGCGGCGCGGAAGCCTGGGTAGTCATCTCTTCCTTGGTCTGTTCTGCGGTTGGTCGGAGGGTCGGTCGGGCTGGCCTCGACGCGGCGCCGCGCGGGGGCCGGGCGGGGTCAGCCGACCGCGCCCTCCATCTGGAGCTCGATGAGCCGGTTGAGCTCCAGGGCGTACTCCATCGGGAGTTCCTTGGCGATCGGCTCGATGAAGCCACGCACGATCATCGCCATCGCCTCGTCCTCGCTCAGGCCCCGGCTCATCAGGTAGAAGAGCTGGTCGTCGCTGATCTTGGAGACGGTCGCCTCGTGTCCCATCGACACGTCGTCCTCGCGGATGTCGACGTACGGGTAGGTGTCCGAGCGGGAGATGGTGTCGACCAGCAGGGCGTCGCACTTGACCGTGCTCCGGCTGCTGTGCGAACCCTCCAGTACCTGGACCAGGCCGCGGTAGGACGTGCGGCCGCCGCCCCGGGCGATCGACTTGGAGATGATGGTGCTGCTGGTGTGCGGCGCGGCGTGCACCATCTTGGCGCCCGCGTCCTGGTGCTGCCCCTCGCCGGCCATGGCCACCGAGAGCACCTCGCCCTTGGCGTGCTCGCCGGTCATGTAGACCGCCGGGTACTTCATGGTCACCTTGGAGCCGATGTTGCCGTCGACCCACTCCATGGTCGCGCCCTCGTGGCAGACGGCGCGCTTGGTGACCAGGTTGTAGACGTTGTTCGACCAGTTCTGGATGGTCGTGTAGCGGCACCGGGCGTTCTTCTTGACGATGATCTCCACGACCGCGCTGTGCAGCGAGTCGGAGGAGTAGAGCGGCGCGGTGCAGCCCTCGACGTAGTGCACGTACGCACCCTCGTCGACGATGATCAGAGTCCGCTCGAACTGGCCCATGTTCTCGGTGTTGATCCGGAAGTACGCCTGCAGCGGGATCTCCACGTGCACGCCCTTGGGCACGTAGATGAACGAGCCGCCGGACCAGACGGAGGTGTTCAGCGCGGCGAACTTGTTGTCGCCGACCGGGATCACCGTGCCGAAGTACTCCTTGAAGACGTCCTCGTGCTCGCGCAGCGCGGTGTCGGTGTCGAGGAAGACGACGCCCTGCTCCTCGAGGTCCTCACGGATCTTGTGGTAGACGACCTCGGACTCGTACTGCGCCGCGACGCCGGCGACCAGCCGCTGCTTCTCCGCCTCGGGGATGCCCAGCCGGTCGTAGGTGTTCTTGATGTCCTCGGGCAGGTCCTCCCAGCTGGTGGCCTGCTTCTCGGTGGACCGGACGAAGTACTTGATGTTGTCGAAGTCGATCCCGGTGAGGTCGGCACCCCAGGCCGGCATCGGCTTGCGGCCGAACAGCCGCAGGCCCTTCAGCCGCAGGTCGAGCATCCAGGCCGGCTCGCTCTTCTTGGCCGAGATGTCCCGCACCACCGCCTCGCTGAGGCCACGCTGGGCGACCGCCCCGGCGGCGTCCGGGTCGGCCCAGCCGTACTCGTAGCGACCCAGGGCGGCGAGCTGCTCTTCCTGGGTCAGGGGCTGGACGATCTGCTCGGTCATCTATCTGTCCTCACAGTGGTGACGGTCTTCGCGGACTGGGCACGCCCCGGCTGGGTCGGGATGTGCGTGGTGCACACCCCGTCGCCGTGCGCGATGGTGGCCAGGCGCTGCACGTGGGTGCCGACCAGGCGGGAGATCACCGCGGTCTCGGCCTCGCACAGCTGGGGAAACTCGGCGGCCACGTGCGCCACCGGGCAGTGGTGCTGGCATAGCTGGCCGCCGGAGGCGATCGTGGACGCGTTCGCAGCGTAGCCCTCGGCGGTCAGCGCGCCGGCGAGCGCCTCGGCCCGCGCGAGCGGCTCGTCGCCGGCGTCCTCCATGGCGGCCCGGCAGCGGGTCTCCAGGGCGGCGACCTGGTCGGCGGCGAACGCCTCGACCGCCTGCGAACCGCCGTTGCTGGCGATCCAGCGCAGCGCGGCGGTGGCCATGTTGTCGTAGTGGTGGGTGCCGCAGCGGCCCCGGGCCGCGTCGGTCAGCACGAACACCCGCGCCGGCCGGCCCCGGCCGCGGTGGCCGCGGACGGCCTGGTCGCGGGCGACCACGTCGCCGTCGGCGAGCATCGCGTCGAGGTGCCGGCGGATCGCGGCGGGGCTGAGCCCGAGCGCCGAGCCGAGCTGCGCGGCGGTGGTCGCGCCCCGCTCCAGCAGCAGCCTGGTGACCCGGTCACGGGTGGAGAGATCCGCGGCGGACGCGGACCGACCGGCGGCCGGAGCGGTCGCCGGCCGCTGCTCGGAGAGCGCCGCCGCGTTTTTCACAACACCAACGTTACGTAATTCGTCCGGGGCCCGCAAACCGGGTCCCGGTGATCCGAACCACCGCACGGCCGGAGTCACCCGATCGCGCTCCACTACGGTGCGTAGGATTTGCGCCGTGAAGCGATCCGTCCGGTTCCCGGTCACCACCGCCCTGCTGCGCCGTCTCGCGCTCGCCTCGATCATCGCGAACGTCGGCATCGTCGTCACCGGCGGGGCCGTCCGGCTCACCGCGTCCGGTCTCGGCTGCCCCACCTGGCCCCGGTGCACCGACGAGTCGTACGTCACGACCTCGGAGATGGGCGTGCACGGGATGATCGAGTTCGGCAACCGGCTGCTCACCTTCGCGGTCGGCGTCATCGCGCTGGCGGTCCTGGTGGCCGTGCTGCTGCACCGTCCCCGGCGCCGGGAGCTGGTCCCGCTCGCGGTCGCCGTGCTCCTCGGCATCCCGGCCCAGGCGGTCGTCGGCGGCATCACCGTGCTGACCAACCTCAACCCGTGGGTGGTCGGCCTGCACTTCCTCGCCTCGATGCTGGTGATCGCCGCCGCGTACGCGCTGTGGCGGCGGATCGGCGACCCGGACGGCCCGGCGGTGCCCGTCGTGCCGGCCCCGCTGCGGAGCCTGGCCGCGCTCACCACCGCGGTCAGCGCCGCCGTGCTGGTGATCGGCACGTGGGTGACCGGCAGCGGTCCGCACGCCGGCGACCAGGGCGCGGCCCGCAACGGGCTCGACCCTGAGACGATCTCCCAGGTGCACGCCGACGCCGTCTTCCTGCTGGTGGGCCTCTCCGTGGCGCTCGTCTTCGCCTTCCGCGCGGTCGGCGCCCGGAAGGCCGCGCGGGCCGCGGTTGTGCTGGTAGCCGTGGAACTGGGCCAGGGCGTCATCGGCTTCGTGCAGTACTTCACCGACCTGCCGGCGCTGCTGGTGGGCGCGCACATGCTGGGTTCCTGCCTGGTGCTGCTGGCCACGCTCTCGGTGCAGTGGTCGACGCGCGAGCGCCGCCCGGTCGGCGCCACCCCGGCCCCGGCCGCCGCCGACCGGGGCGTACCGGTCGCCGCCTGACGCCGGCGGCGCCGGGGCCGCTCAGGCGACGGCGTGGCCCAGGCGGCTCGCGATCGCGTCGGCCAGGCGGTCGGCGGCGCCGTCGGCGTACCCGAGGAACAGCGACGGCTCGGTCAGCTCCAGCTCCACCAGGACCGGCGCGCCGTCCGGGCCCGGGACCAGGTCCACCCGGGCGTAGAGCAGCCGGCCCGGCCCGCCCGGCACCGCCGCGAGGGCCCGTCGCGCCACCTCCAGCTGCTCGGGCGTGGCGGTGCGGGCGGCGACCTCCTCGGGCCGGAAGAGCCCCTCGACGCCGAGGTCCGGGCCCGTCAGCATGGGGCTCTTGCGGATGGCGTGGCTGAACGTCGGGCCCTGCGGACCGGCCAGGAACAGCAGCGCCGTCTCGCCGGCCGTGTCGATCGCGTCGAGGTACGGCTGCACCATGGTCAGCCGTCCCGCGTCCGACAGCCGCCGTACGTGTGCCGCGGCGAGTTCCCGGTGCTCCGGGTCGGCGAGGTCGTAGCGGCCGGTGTCCTGGCTGCCCGCGCTGACGGCCGGCTTGATGACGTACTCGCCGCGCTCGGCGGGCCGGCGCCAGCTCTGCCCCGGCGCGACCCAGTCGGTCGGCACGGTGGGCACCCCGGCGCGCGACAGCTCGCCCAGGTAGCGCTTGTCGGTGTTCCAGCGCACCACGTCGGCCGGGTTGGCCAGGGCGGGCACGGTCGAGGCCCAGGCGACGAACTCGTCGTGGCGCAGCGCGTAGTCCCACGGCGAGCGCAGCACCACCAGGTCGTACGCCGACCAGTCGGCGGTCGGGTCGGCCCAGCCCACCGCCTCGGCGGTCACGCCGCGGCGCGCCAGCGGGGCGAGCACCAGGCGGTCGTCGGGATCGAGGTCGGGCAGCCAGGCACAGGTGACGAGAGCGACCCGGGGTTTCCCCCGGGTCGGCTGGTGGTGGTCGGTCAACTTATGTTCAACGGGCCATGGTGCGCCGAGCCATCGACCGCCACAGGTCGTTGCTCGGACGCATCTGGTCCATCAGTTCACGCTCCCAGGCGTTCTCGACGGTGACTCCCGCCTCCGCACAGGCCTGCCGCGCCACGACGGTGTCGTCGGCGAACTGGTCGCCCCAGACCCCGTCCTCGCCCACGAGAACGATGCGCGCGCCACGCTTGCCGACGTACTCGATGACCGCCTTCGCCCCGCCGTGACCGGCGGCGAACGACCTGATGCCGGCCACCAGGCCGTGAGGGGCCTCGGCGGTCTGCTCGGCCGTCATCGTCGTATCGGAACCATCTGCCATGACGCGAAGCGTAAGCAGATTTGCACCTGGGCGGGCGAGAACCATGAACCTTTTGTGATGCCAATTACCCGCAGGTTTAAGACTCAACGAGAGCTATACGTCCGGGTTTGTACGGACATAGTCGGGCAAGTTACCGCCCCCAAGGGCTCGGTTCGGGCCATCCCGCGCGGTTCCGGGGCCCATCCGACGCCTACGGAATGTGACAAGAAACCAGGACAAGCCATACATGATGATGATTTGCCGGCACCGCTTCCGGCCGCCGGGAGCCCGGCCGGGGGCGCGCCCGGGCCGGTCAGCGCGCTCAGACCAGCGCGTCGAGCGCGACGGCGGCGAAGAGGATGGTCAGGTAGGTCGTCGACCAGTGGAACAGCCGCATCGGCTTGACGGCCTGCCCCCGGGCGACCCGCCGGGCGAGCCGGTGCGCCTCCAGCAGGAAGATGGCGCCGACCGCCACCGCGGGCACCGCGTATACCAGGCTCATCCCCAGCGGCCACACGGCCAGCGAGGACGCCACCGTCAGCCAGGCGAAGACGATGATCTCGGCGTTCACCCGGCGGGCGGAGGCCACCACCGGCAGCATCGGGATGCCGGCCCGGGCGTAGTCGTCCTTGTACTTCATCGCCAGTGGGTAGAAGTGCGGCATCTGCCAGAAGAAGACCACCGCGAACAGCGCCCACGCGGCCGGTGCCAGGGTGCCGGTGACGGCCGCCCAGCCGATCAGTACCGGCGCCGCCCCGCAGGCCCCACCCCAGAACGTGTTCGCCGTCGTGGTCCGCTTGAGCCACAGGGTGTAGACGACGTCGTAGTAGACGATCGCGGCGAGCGTGAGGCCGGCGGCCAGCAGGTTGGTGAACGCCGCCATCAGCACCACCGACACCGCCGCCAGCACCAGCCCGAAGACGAGGGCGCTGCGCGGGGAGACCGTGTGCGCGGGCAGCGGGCGGCGCTTGGTGCGCCGCATCAGCTGGTCGATGTCCCGGTCGATGTAGCAGTTGATGACGCTGGCCGCGCCGGCGGCGAGCGAGCCGCCCACCAGCACGACCGCCACCAGCCAGAGCGACGGCATGCCGCCGTCCGCGAGCATCATCGCCGGCACGGTGGTGACGAGGAGCAGCTCCACGATCCGCGGCTTGGTCAGCGCCACGTACGCCGCGACCACCGCGCGGACGTCCCGGCGAGCCACCGTCGTCGCCTCCGCCGCGGTCCGCACCGGCGGTTGGCCGGCGGAGTTGCTGACGGGGCGCTCGGTGATCATGCTCACGGATTGCCACCTTCCGGCGTCGGCGAGGGGGAGATCGGGTCGGTCGGGTCCGCAACGGTCCACACACCGCCCCACACACTACGCGTCGTCGTTTTGGCTGCCCGGGCGACCCGACCACGGTGCGGGCGGTCACATCGCGGGACGAACCCGCGACCCGCCCGAACACGCACGGACCAGCATGCGGAGATCCCCGGGCGGACGTTTAGGACCGCTCGATAGGGTCATCGTTGAGGGTTCCGCCCATCTGCCGAGGAGCACAACCATCGTGGCTGCCAACCGACCCGAGCACCCCGCACTCAACTGGTCCGACCTCGACCGCCGGGCCGTCGACACCGTCCGCGTGCTGGCCATGGACGCCGTGGAGAAATCCGGCAACGGCCACCCGGGCACCGCGATGAGCCTCGCGCCCGCCGCCTACCTGCTCTTCAACCGGGTGATGCGGCACAACCCGGCCGACCCGAACTGGCCGGGCCGGGACCGCTTCGTGCTCTCGGCGGGCCACTCCAGCCTCACCCTCTACATCCAGCTCTTCCTCTCCGGCTACCCGCTGGCACTGGAGGACCTGAAGTCGCTGCGGCAGTGGGGCTCGCTGACCCCGGGGCACCCCGAGCACGGGCACACCCCCGGCGTCGAGACCACCACCGGCCCGCTCGGGCAGGGCCTGGGCAACGCGGTCGGCATGGCGATGGCCGCCCGCCGCGAGCGCGGCCTGTTCGACCCGGAGGCCGAGCCGGGCCGGTCGGTCTTCGACCACGACATCTGGTGCATCGTCTCCGACGGCGACATCGAGGAGGGCATCAGCCACGAGGCCAGCGCCCTCGCCGGGCACCAGCAGCTGGGCAACCTCACGGTGATCTACGACGACAACGAGATCTCCATCGAGGACGACACCCGCATCGCCAAGAGCGAGGACGTCGCGGCCCGCTACGAGGCGTACGGCTGGCACGTGCAGACGGTCGACTGGCGCGCCGGCGACGCCGACCAGGGCGACTACCACGAGGACGTCGAGGCCCTGCACCGGGCGCTGCTGGCGGCGAAGGCCGAGACCGCCCGCCCCTCCTTCATCGCGCTGCGCACCATCATCGGCTGGCCCGCGCCCAACAAGAAGAACACCGGCAAGATCCACGGGTCGGCGCTGGGCGGCGACGAGGTGGCCGCCACCAAGCAGCTCCTCGGCTTCGACCCGGCGCGGACCTTCGAGGTCGACGAGGAGGTGCTCGGCCACGCCCGCACGGTGATGGAGCGCGGCGCCCGGGCGCAGCAGGAGTGGACGACGGCGTTCGACGGCTGGGCGAAGGCCGACCCGGAGCGTCGCGCGCTCTACGACCGGATGGCCGGGCGGATCCTGCCGGCCGGCTGGACCGAGGCGCTGCCGGAGTTCCCGGCCGACGCCAAGGGCATCGCCACCCGGGCCGCCTCCGGAAAGGTCCTGGAGGCGCTCGCCCCGGTGCTGCCGGAGCTGTGGGGCGGCTCCGCCGACCTGGCGGAGAGCAACAACACCACCATGAAGGGCGAGCCGTCGTTCGTCCCGGCCGTCCACGCCACCAAGGACTTCCCCGGCCACGAGTACGGCCGCACGCTGCACTTCGGCATCCGCGAGCACGCCATGGGCGCGATCCTCAACGGCATCGCCCTGCACGGCGGCACCCGCCCGTACGGCGGCACCTTCCTGGTGTTCAGCGACTACATGCGCCCGTCGGTGCGCCTCGCCGCGCTGATGAAGCTGCCGGTGGTCTTCGTCTGGACGCACGACTCGATCGGCCTCGGCGAGGACGGCCCGACGCACCAGCCGGTGGAGCAGCTGACCGCGCTGCGCGCCATCCCGGGCCTGGACGTCGTCCGGCCCGCCGACGCCAACGAGACGGCCTGGGCCTGGCGGCAGGCGCTGGAGCACAGCGACCGCCCCACCGCGCTGGCGCTGAGCCGCCAGGCGCTGCCGACGTTCGACCGGTCCACCCTGGCCGGCGCCGAGGGCGTGGCGAAGGGCGGCTACGTGCTGGCCGAGGCGTCCAATGGCAAGCCGCAGGTGATCCTCGTCGGCACCGGCTCCGAGGTGCAGCTCTGCCTGACCGCGCGCGAGCGGCTGGAGGCCGACGGCACCCCGACCCGGGTCGTCTCGATGCCCTGCCAGGAGTGGTTCTTCGAGCAGGACGAGGCATACCGGGAGTCGGTGCTGCCGCGCGGGGTAAAGGCACGGGTGAGCGTGGAGGCGGGCATCGCCATGTCCTGGCACGCCATCGTCGGCGACTGCGGCGAGAGCGTCAGCCTGGAGCACTACGGCGCGAGCGCCCCGCACTCCGTGCTCTTCGAGCAGTTCGGCTTCACCCCCGACCGGATCGTGGCCGCCGCGCACGCGGCGCTCACCCGGCTGGGCGACATCACCGGTTTCACGACCGGCAACTGAGGGGAGCGTGGACGGCATGACGGACAGGCTGAGTGAACTCACCGCCGCAGGCGTGGCGGTCTGGCTCGACGACCTTTCCCGGGTACGGCTGAGCTCCGGCGGACTGGACCAGCTCCGCCGGGAGAAGCACGTGGCCGGGGTGACGACCAACCCGACCATCTTCGCCAAGGCGCTGAGCGACGCCGACGAGTACGACTGGCAGCTGCGCGACCTCGCCGCCCGCGGCGTGGAGGTCGAGGAGGCCGTGCGGATGCTCACCACCTACGACGTGCGGTGGGCGTGCGACGTGATGCGGCCGTCGTACGAGGGCAGCGGCGGGGTGGACGGGCGGGTCTCCATCGAGGTGGACCCGCGGCTGGCCCACGAGACCGGGAAGACCGTGGCCGAGGCCAAGGCGCTGTGGTGGCTGGTCGACCGGCCCAACCTCTACATCAAGATCCCGGCCACCGAGGCCGGCCTGCCGGCGATCACCGCCGCCCTGGCGGAGGGGATCAGCGTCAACGTCACGCTGATCTTCGGACTGGACCGCTACTCCCAGGTGATGGAGGCGTTCCTGGCCGGGCTGGAGCAGGCGAAGGCGAACGGGCACGACCTGTCCAAGATCGGCTCGGTCGCCTCGTTCTTCATCTCCCGGGTCGACAGCGAGGTCGACAAGCGCCTGGAGAAGATCGGCTCCGACGAGGCGAAGGCGCTGCGCGGCAAGGCCGCCGTCGCCAACGCCAAGCTGGCGTACGAGCGCTACGGCAAGGTGTTCTCCTCCGACCGGTGGCAGGCCCTCGCCGACGCCGGGGCGCACCCGCAGCGGCCGCTGTGGGCCTCCACCTCGACCAAGAACCCGGACTACCGCGACGTCATCTACGTCGAGGAGCTGATCGCCCCCGGCACCGTGAACACCATGCCGGAGCCGGTCGTGCACGCGTACGCCGAGCACGGCGAGACCCGCGGTGACACCATCACCGGCTCGTACGACGAGGCGCGCGAGGTCTTCGCGAGCCTGGAGTCGGTCGGCATCGACCTGGCCGACGTGATCGAGACGCTGGAGCGCGAGGGCGTGGAGAAGTTCGAGGCGAGCTGGCAGGAGCTGCTCGCCGGCGTACGCAAGTCGCTGTCCGCCGCGGACCGGGGCGCCGGCCACCCGGGCGACGCCGCGACCGAGAACGCGCAGGCCGCGCAGCAGGCGGGAGGAAACGCGTGAGTGATCTGCTCGCCGGGGCGGTCGAGACGGCCGCCGGGCTCGCCGTGCACGGGGCCGACGCGGTCGACCGGTCGGCCCCCGCCTCGACCCGGGACGCGCTGGTGAACGCCGGCGTGCCGGGCAAGCTGGCCGCGAAGGACCCGACCCTGTGGGGCGCGGACGCCGAGGCCGAGGCGAAGATCCGCCTCGGCTGGGTGGACACCCACCTGCGCAGCCGGGAGCTGCTCCCCCAGCTCGCCGAGCTGAAGGCGGAGCTGGCCGACCTGGACCACGTGGTGCTCGCCGGGATGGGCGGCTCGTCGCTCGCCCCCGAGGTCATCGCCCGCACCCTCGGCAAGCAGCTGACGGTGCTCGACACCACCGACCCGGGACAGGTCCGGGCGGCGCTGGCCGACCGGCTGGAGCGCACCGTGGTCGTGGTGGCCAGCAAGTCGGGCTCGACGGTGGAGACCGACAGCCACCGCCGCGCCTACTGGCAGGCCTTCCTCGACGCGGGGATGACCGAGGCGGAGGCCGGTCGGCACTTCGTCGTCGTCACCGACCCGGGTTCGCCCCTGGAGGCCACCGCCGCCGAGATGGGCGCCTTCACCGTGCTCGCCGACCCGAACGTGGGCGGCCGGTACTCCGCGCTGACCGCGTTCGGGCTGGTCCCGTCGGCGCTGGCCGGGGTCGAGGTCGCCGAGCTGCTCGACGAGGCGGAGGCGCTGGCGCGGTCGCTGGGCGGGGACCGCGACAACCCGGGCCTGGCGCTCGGCGCGGCCCTCGGGTCGGCGGCCACCATGGGGCGGGACAAGATCGCCCTGATCTCCGACGGCACCGGCATCGACGGCCTCGGCGACTGGGCCGAGCAGCTGATCGCCGAGTCCACCGGCAAGGCCGGCGTCGGCATCCTGCCGGTCGTCGTGGAGTCCCCGCGCAGCCCGGGCGCCACCGGCGACGACGTGCTCACCGTGACCTACGGCGGCGCGCTCTCCGCCGGCGCCGTTCCCGGCGGCGGGGCCGACGCCGACGTGGCGGTCAACGGCCCGCTCGGCGCGCAGTTCCTGGCCTGGGAGTACGCCACCGCGATCGCCGGGGTCGTGCTCGGCATCGACCCGTTCAACCAGCCCAACGTCACCGAGTCCAAGGAGAACACCAACCGGATCCTCGCCTCGGGCCCGCCGGCGGAGGCGCCGTCGTTCACCGAGGGCGCGATCGAGGTGTACGCCCCGCAGGGTGCCCCCGGTGACCTGGCCGGCGTGCTCCGCTGGCTGGTCGAGGGGGCGGGTGACGACGGCTACGTCGCGGTGATGGCGTACCTCGACCGGTTCGCCGACGCCGACGCGGCCCGGCTGCGGCCGCTGCTGGCCGGCGCCGGCGCGCGGCCGGTGACCTTCGGGTGGGGGCCCCGGTTCCTGCACTCCACCGGCCAGTACCACAAGGGCGGTCCGCAGGTCGGCAGCTTCCTCCAGCTCACCGGGGCGGTCGCCGACGACCTGCCGGTGCCGGGCAGGCCGTACACCTTCGGGGAGTTGCAGGCGGCGCAGGCCGCCGGCGACCGGCAGGCCCTGGCCGAGCGGGAGCGCCCGCTGGTGCGGCTGCACCTGACCGACCGGTCGGCGGGCGTGGCCCAGTTGCTCGACGCGGCCGGAGCGTCGCGGGCGTGACGATGAGGAACGTGGACGACGCGGAGCGAGGAGGCGGCGTGAACCCGCTACGCGACCCGCAGGACCGCCGGTTGCCGAGGATCCCGGAGCCCTGCGCTCTGGTGATCTTCGGCGTCACCGGCGACCTGGCCCGCAAGAAGCTCCTACCGGCGGTGTACGACCTGGCGAACCGGGGGCTGCTGCCCCCGGGCTTCGCCGTGCTCGGCTTCGCCCGCCGGGACTGGGGCGACGGGGACTTCGAGTCCGTGGCCCACGAGGCCGCCAGGAAGCACGCCCGCACCCCCTGGCGGGAGGAGGTGTGGGCGCGGCTGGCCGGCAACATCAAGTTCGTCGGCGGCTCGTTCGACGACGACGCCGCCTTCGACCACCTCTCCGAGATGCTCGACGAGCTTCGCCAGACGCACGGCATCCCGGGCAACGCCGCCTTCTACTTCTCCATCCCCCCGGCGGCGTTCCCCGTGGTCCTCAAGCAGCTGGCCCGCACCGGGATGGCCGACAACGCCAAGTCCGGTGGCTGGCGCCGGGTGGTGGTGGAGAAGCCCTTCGGGCACGACCTGCCCTCGGCGAAGGCGCTGAACGACCTGGTCGACGACGTCTTCACCCGCAAGGACGTCTTCCGCATCGACCACTACCTCGGCAAGGAGACCGTCCAGAACATCCTCGCCCTGCGGTTCGCCAACAACCTGTTCGAGCCGCTGTGGAACTCCAAGTACGTCGACTCGGTGCAGATCACCATGGCCGAGGACGTCGGGATCGGCACCCGCGCCGGCTTCTACGACTCGGCCGGCGCGGCCCGCGACGTGCTCCAGAACCACCTGCTCCAACTGCTGGCGCTGGTGGCGATGGAGGAGCCGACGAGCTTCGACGCCGACGAGATCCGCACGGAGAAGCTCAAGGTGCTCCGCGCGATCACCCTGCCGAAGGACGTCTCCGAGGGCACCGTACGCGGCCAGTACCTGCCGGGCTGGGTGGGCGGCGAGCGTGCCGTCGGCTACCTGGAGGAGGAGGGCGTCCCGGAGGACTCGACCACGGAGACCTACGTGGCGGTCCGGCTCGGCATCCAGAACCGCCGCTGGGCGGAGGTGCCGTTCTACATCCGGGCCGGCAAGCGGCTGCCGCGCCGGGTCACCGAGGTCGCCATCATGTTCAAGAAGGCACCGCACCTGCCGTTCAACGAGGCCGACATGGAGTCGCTGGGCAACAACCAGCTCGTGATCCGGGTGCAGCCGGACGAGGGCGTGGTGCTGAAGTTCGGCTCCAAGGTGCCCGGCACCACGATGGAGGTCCGCGACATCGCGATGGACTTCCAGTACGGCGAGGCGTTCACCGAGTCCAGCCCCGAGGCGTACGAGCGGCTCGTGCTGGACGTGCTGATCGGCGACCGCACCCTCTTCCCGGACGCCGCCGAGGTCGAGCAGAGCTGGCAGGTGGTGGACCCGCTGGAGCACGCGTGGGCGGGTGCCCGGCCGGAGCCGTACCGGGCCGGCGAGTGGGGTCCCCGGGCCGCCGACGAGATGCTGGCCCGCGAGGGCCGGGCCTGGCGGCGGGCGTGAGCGCGAGGAGTGAGCCGGTTCTGCGAGCCCCGCAGTCGCGAACGAACGCAGGTGCCGTGAGCAGCCGCAGCGAGCAAACCAGGAGGCTCCATTGATCGGCCTGTGGGACACCACCGGCAACGAGGTGGTCAAGGCGCTGGCCGCCGAGCGGCGCAGCGCCGGCGGGGTGGCCAGCGGCATGGCGCTCACCCTGATCGTGGTGGTGGACGAGAAGCGGGTCCGCGAGGCGGAGGCGGCGGCGACGATAGCTGCCGCCGCGCACCCCTGCCGGCTGGTGGTGGTGGTCCGCTCCGACGTCGAGCGCGAGCGCAACCGGCTGGACGCGGAGATCGTCGTCGGCGGCCGGCTCGGCCCGTGCGAGGCGGTGGTCACCCGGATGTACGGGCGGCTGGCCCTGCACGCCGAGTCGGTGGTGATGCCGCTGCTGGTGCCCGACGTGCCGGTGGTGACGTGGTGGCACGGCGAGCCGCCGGTCGAGATCGCCACGGACTTCCTCGGGGTGGTGGCCGACCGGCGGATCACCGACTCCGCGCAGGCCCCCGACCCCATCGAGGCGCTGCGCCAGCGGGCCCGGGACTACGCGCCCGGCGACACCGACCTCGCCTGGACCCGGATCACCCCGTGGCGCACCCTGGTCGCCGGGGCGTTCGACACCACCCAGGCAGAGGTGACCGAGGCGACCGTGGTGGCCCCGCCCAGCGATCCGACGGCCGCGCTGATGCGGGGCTGGCTGGCCGCGCGGCTCGGCATCGAGCCGGCCGAGGAGCACAGCGACGAGTCCCCACGGATGCGGCAGGTGCAGCTGCGCTGCGCCAACGGCGACGCGCTCACGCTGACCCGGGACGACAGCGTGGCGACGTTCCGGCGTACCGGCCAGGAGGATCGGCAGTTGCCGCTCGTCCGGCGGCCGCTCGGCGACGAACTGGCCGAGGAGCTGCGTCGGCTCGACGCCGACCAGGTGTACGCGGAGGCGCTGGGCACCGCGGCCGGGATCACCGGCCTGGACCAGCGCCCGGTCCAGCGGGTGCACGTCTGGAAGGACCCGGCCACCGCCCAGCGGGCCGAGGCGGGGGTCGCCGCGCACGCCGGAACGAGCGCCGAGCACTGAGCGCCCCGATCCGGGCGCACGACGGAACACCGGCCGCGCGGGCGGCCGGAGAGATGAAGGCACAAGATGAGTGAGGCGAGTGTCGCCGTCCACGCCGACGCCGACCTGCTGGCCCAGGCGGTGGCCGCCCGGCTGGTGGTCAAGCTGCTCGACGCGCAGGCCGAACGGGGCCAGGCGTCGGTGGTGCTGACCGGGGGGCGGATCGCCGCGGCGGTGTACCGGGCGGTGGCCGCGCTGCCCGCCCGGGACGCGGTGGACTGGTCCCGGGTGGACGTGTGGTGGGGCGACGAGCGCTTCCTGCCGGCCGGCGACCCGGAGCGCAACGAGACCCAGGCCCGCGCGGCGCTGCTGGACGCGGTGCCGGTGGACCCGGCCCGGGTCCACCCGATGCCGGCCTCCGACGGCCCGGCCGGGCCCGACCCGGAGGAGGCGGCGGCCCGGTACGCCGAGGAACTGGCCCGCGCGGCGCGCCCGGGGCACGCCGCGCTCCCCCACTTCGACGTGCTGATGCTGGGCGTCGGCGAGGACGGGCACGTCGCCTCGGTCTTCCCCGAGCACCCGGTGCACCACGACAGCCGGCCGGTGAGCGCGGTGCGGGGCAGCCCGAAGCCGCCGCCGGTGCGCACCACCCTGACCCTCCCGGCCATCAACACGGCCGAGGAGGTCTGGCTGGTGGCCAGCGGGGCGGACAAGGCAGGTGCGGTCGGCATGGCGCTGGCCGGGGCCGGTCCGGTGCAGCTGCCGGCGGCGGGCGCGCGGGGCACCGGCCGGACCCTCTGGCTGCTGGACCGGGCCGCGGCCGTCGACGTGCCGGCCCGGTCGCGCAGCCTGCGCTGAGGTGTGTTGCGAGGGCCCTCTGCCGCCGGCGGGGGGCCCTCGCGTGCCCGTCGTGGGCCGGCTAGGTGGTGGGACGGCCCCGACGGCGACGCAGGTTGGCGAGGGCCTCGGCCAGGATGGCCGCTCCCTCCTCGGCGGTACGGCGTTCCTTCACGTACGCCAGGTGGGTCTTGTACGGCTCGGGGCGGGCGCGGCCCGGCGGGTTCTGCGCGTCCTGCCCGGCCGGCAGGCCGCAGCGCGGGCAGTCCCACAGCTCCGGCGCCTCGACGTCGGCGGCGATCCTGATCTCGGTGTGGTGGTCGTTGCGGCACCAGTAGGCGACCGTCCGGCACGGGGCCGGCTGGTAGCGCTCGGCGTGGCGGTCGGGCGTGGAGCCGACACGGGTGCCCCGGATGACGTTGCCACTCGGCACGGCTGCTTGCTCCTGTCGTCGGAGGGGATACCGCCGCGGAGAGGGCGGCGGGCGACGCGGTGCAGCGGGTGAAACGGACTGCGCGCGGCCCGTCGGTGACGGGCCGCGCGCAGATTGTACGACTCGACGGCGCTCAGACCGTGCCGCTGGCCATCTGGAGGCGGAGCCAGAGCCCGAGCCCGACGATGCAGGCGAACCAGACGATGCCCACCAGGACGGTGTAGCGGTCGAGGTTCTTCTCCGCCACCGAGGAACCGGCGAGGCTGGAGCTGACGCCACCGCCGAACATGCTCGACAACCCGCCGCCCTTGCCGCGGTGCAGCAGGATCAGCATGGTCAGCAGAATGCTCGTGATGACCAGCAACACGATCAACGTGTATGCGAACCAGATCGGCATGGCTGGGGTCAGTCCTCTCGTTACGATCCTCGCCCGGGCAGATCGGGCACGGTGGCACCGACCGACGGACGGGCGGAGTCAAGGATAGCGAGCGATCAGCGGGTGATGTGCTCCGGGAACCGGCAGATCTTCGCGAACTCCTCGGCGTCCAGGCTCGCGCCGCCCACCAGCGCCCCGTCCACGTCCGGCTGAGCCATGATCGCCGCGACGTTCGAGGACTTGACCGACCCGCCGTAGAGGACCCGGACCTGCTCGGCGGTCTCCTGGCCGAAGGACTCGGCCAGGCGCTGACGGACCGCTGCGCAGACCTCCTGGGCGTCCTCCGGGGTGGCCGTCTTGCCCGTGCCGATCGCCCAGACCGGCTCGTACGCCACCACGACCTTCGCCACCTGCTCGGCGGTCAGCCCCTTCAGGGCGCCGTCGAGCTGGTCGCTGCAGTGCGCCACGTGGGTGCCCTTGTCCCGCACGTCGAGCCCCTCGCCCACGCAGAGGATCGGGGTGAGCCCGTGGGTCAGCGCCGCCTGCACCTTGGCGTTGACGACCGAGTCGTCCTCGTGGTGGTAGGCCCGCCGCTCCGAGTGCCCGATCACCACGTAGGTGCAGCCGAGCTTCGCCAGCATCGGCCCGGAGATGTCCCCGGTGTAGGCGCCCGACGCGTGCGGCGAGAGGTCCTGCCCGCCGTAGCCGATGCGCAGCTTGTCGCCGTCGACCGCGGTCTGCACCGTACGCAGGTCGGTGAACGGCGGCAGGACCACCGTCTCGACGTCGGTGAGCTGCTTCTCGGTGAGGCTGGCCGCCAGCTTCTGCACCAGCAGGTTGGCCTCGAGGTGGTTGAGGTTCATCTTCCAGTTGCCGGCCATCAGGGGCCGGCGGGTGGCGCTCGCCATCAGTTCTCCAGGGCCGCGATGCCGGGGAGGGTCTTGCCCTCCAGATATTCGAGGGATGCGCCACCGCCGGTGGAGATGTGCCCGAAGGACGACTCGTCCAGCCCTAGCGCCCGCACGGCGGCGGCCGAGTCACCGCCGCCGACCACGGTGAACGCGTCGGACCTGGCGATCGTCTCGGCGATCCCGCGGGTGCCGTGGGCGAACGCCGCCATCTCGAACACGCCCATCGGGCCGTTCCAGAAGATCGTCCGCGCGCCCTTGAGCGCGGCGGCGAACCCGGCGACCGTCTCCGGCCCGATGTCGAGCCCGACCCGCTTGCTGGGGATGCCGTCGGCCGGCACGGTGTCGTGCGCGGCGTCCGGGGCGAACGCGTCGGCGGCCACCACGTCGACCGGGAGCATGATCTTGCCCTCGGAGCGCTCCAGCAGGTTGCGGCAGGTCTCGACCATCTCCTCCTCCAGCAGCGAGGAGCCCACCTCGTGGCCCTGCGCCTTGAGGAAGGTGAAGCACATCCCGCCGCCGATGAGCAGCCGGTCGACCGACGGCAGCAGCGCCTCGATCACCGCCAGCTTGTCGGAGACCTTCGAGCCGCCGAGCACCACGACGTACGGGCGCTCCGGCTCGCCGGTCAGCCGGGACAGGACCTCCACCTCGCGCAGCACCAGCCGGCCCGCGACGTGCGGCAGCCGGGCCGGCACGTCGTGGACGCTGGCGTGCTTGCGGTGCACCGCGCCGAACGCGTCGTCGACGTACGCGTCGCCGAACGCGGCGAGCTGGTCGGCGAAGGCGCCCCGCTCGGTGTCGTCCTTGCTGGTCTCGCCCTTGTTGAAGCGCAGGTTCTCCAGCAGCGCGACCTCGCCGCCGGCGAGCGCGTCGACGGTGGAGCGGGCGGACTCGCCGACGGTGTCGGTGGCGAAGCGCACCGGCGCGCCGAGCAGCTCGCCGAGGCGACCGGCGACCGGACGCAGGCTGAACTGCGGGTCCGGGGCGCCCTTCGGGCGACCCAGGTGCGAGCAGACGACCACCTTGGCGCCGGCCTCGACCAGCGCGCCGAGCGTCGGCAGGACGGCGCGGATCCGGCCGTCGTCGGTGATGTCCCCGGTCTGCTTGTCGAGCGGGACGTTCAGGTCGGCGCGCACCAGCACACGCCGACCCGACACCCCCTCGGCGAGCAGGTCGTCGAGGGTACGGATGCTCACTTAGGCCAGCCCTCCGTTCGTGACCGCGGGGCTCGCGAGCTCACTCCTCGCACTCACAGGGACTTACCGACCAGCTTGACCAGGTCGACGAGGCGGTTCGAGTAGCCCCACTCGTTGTCGTACCAGCCGACGACCTTGACCTGGTTGCCGACGACCTTGGTCAGCGGCGCGTCGAAGATGCACGACGCCGGGTCGGTGACGATGTCCGAGGAGACGATCGGGTCCTCGTTGTAGACCAGGATGCCCTTGAGCGGGCCCTCGGCGGCGGCCTTCAGCGCGGCGTTGACCTCGTCCACCGTGGTCTCCCGGTCGACGTTGACGGTCAGGTCGGTGGCCGAGCCGGTCGGGATCGGCACCCGCAGGGCGTAGCCGTCCAGCTTGCCCTTCAGCTCCGGCAGCACCAGGCCGATCGCCTTCGCCGCGCCGGTCGAGGTCGGCACGATGTTCAGCGCGGCGGCGCGGGCCCGACGCAGGTCGGAGTGCGGCGCGTCCTGGAGGTTCTGGTCCTGGGTGTACGCGTGGATCGTCGTCATCAGACCGTGCTGGATGCCGAACGTGTCGTGCAGGACCTTCGCCATCGGGGCGAGGCAGTTGGTGGTGCAGGACGCGTTCGAGATGATGGTGTGCTTGGCCGGGTCGTACTGGTCGTGGTTGACGCCCATGACGACCGTGACGTCCTCGTTCTTCGCCGGGGCGGAGATGATGACCTTCTTGGCCCCGCCGTCGACGTGCGCCTTCGCCTTGGTGGCGTCGGTGAAGAAGCCGGTGGACTCGATGACCACGTCCACGCCGGCGTCGCCCCACGGCAGCTTCGCCGGGTCCCTCTCGGCGTACGCCTTGATGGTCCTGCCACCGACGGTGATCTCGTCCGCGGTGGCCTTCACCTCGTGCGGGAGGCGGCCCAGGATGCTGTCGTACTTGAGCAGGTGGGCGAGCGTCGCGTTGTCGGTCAGGTCGTTGACCGCCACGACCTCGATGTCAGCGCCGGACGCCAGCACTGCCCGGAAGAAGTTGCGTCCGATCCGGCCGAAGCCGTTGATGCCAACCCGGATGGTCACAGGTCCCATCTCCTCGCGTTCTGGTCCGCCGGCGTAAGACCCGGGCCGGCGGAGGTGTGTGCGCCGACCGTGGAGCCGGCCGTTGACGTTACATCTCGGCCACCCCGCCGCGGTCCCGAACGACCTGACCGCCGGAGGCGGTGGGCACGACGAGGAGTGCCTGTGCCGGCCCCCTTGCCGTACGCAGCGACCCTATCCGAGCGTGCGCCGCCACGCTGCGGCGGGTGGAGATCCCGGCCACGGCGCGACGCCTCACCGTCCCATCAGACCACGAGCATGTCGGGCGTGACGGCCGCTTCCGTATCCGGGATGCCCAGGTCGCGCGCCCGCTTGTCGGCCAGCGCCAGCAGCCTGCGGATCCGGCCGGCGATCGCGTCCTTGGTCAGGGGCGGGTCGGCCAGCGCGCCCAGTTCCTCCAGCGAGGCCTGCCGGTGCTCCAGGCGCAGCCGGCCGGCCGAGGTCAGGTGGTTCGGCGCGTCCTCGGCGAGGATCTCCAGCGCCCGGGTGACCCGGGCGGCGGCGGCGACCGCGGCCCGCGCGGAGCGGCGCAGGTTGGCGTCGTCGAAGTTGGCCAGCCGGTTGGCCGTGGCCCGCACCTCGCGGCGTACCCGGCGCTCCTCCCAGGCCAGCACGCTGGAGTGCGCGCCGATGCGGGTGAGCAGCGCGGCGATCGCGTCGCCGTCCTTGACCACCACCCGGTCCACGCCCCGCACCTCGCGGTTCTTCGCGGTGATGCCGATGCGGCGGGCCGCGCCCACCAGGGCCAGCGCCGACTCGGGCCCCGGGCAGGTGATCTCCAGCGCGCTGGAGCGACCGGGCTCGGTCAGTGAGCCGTGCGCCATGAACGCGCCCCGCCAGGCCGAGACCGCGCAGCAGACGTTCGCGGCGACGACGTGCGGCGGCAGCCCCCGCACCGGGCGGCCCCGGACGTCGAGCAGCCCGGTCTGCCGCGCCAGGGCCTCACCGTCCTTGACCACCCGGACGATGAAGTGGCTGCCCTTGCGCAGGCCACCGGAGGCGAGCACGTGGATCTCGCTGGGATAGCCGTAGACCTCGGCGACCTCCCGCCGCAGCCGCCGGGCCACCGCCCCGGTGTCGAGTTCGGCCTCCACCACGACCCGGCCGGAGACGATGTGCAGCCCGCCGGCGAAGCGCAGCAGCGCGGCCATCTCCGCCCGCCGGCAGCAGGGCTTGGGCACGTCGACCCGACTCAGCTCGTCCTTGACCGCAGCCGTCATCGCCATTGTGCGTCCCCTCACGGACCTGTTCCGGCGTGTCGCCGGAGATTACGTACGTGTCTAACGATCGGCGCCCAGGACAGGCACCAGTGCGGCGCCCAGGGCGGCCGGATCATGACGGGGAGTGCCGTCGGTGACCGCGACGGGAGCGAGGACCAGGCGGGCACCCAGCGATTCTGCCGCACGGGCGACCGGTTCGGGGTCACCCACCACCTTGGAATCGGCGACCACCCGGTCCACCTTCAGCTGCGGCAGGTACCAGCGCAGCGCGGCCAGGTGGTCGGCCAGGGAGAGCCCGAGGGTCTCCTTCTCCGCGGCGAGGTTCAGGGTGACCAGCCGCCGGGCCGGGCTGGCGACGATCGCGGCGGCCAGCTGCGGCACCAGCAGGTGGGGCAGCACGCTGGTGTACCAGCTGCCCGGGCCGAAGATCAGCCAGTCGGCCGCGCCGATCGCGGCGACCGCCTGCGGGCAGGCGTCCGGCGCGACCGGGGTGAGCCGCAGCGACTCCACCCGGCCGGTCGTCACGGCGACCTGGTGCTGGCCGCTGACCGTGCGCACCTCGTCCGGGCGGCGCGGGTCGACGCCGCGCACCCGCGCCTCGATCCCCACCGGCTCGCACGACATCGGCAGCACCCGGCCCACCGCGCCGAGCATCGCGCCGGCGTGCTCCAGGGCGGCCACCGGGTCCCCGAGCAGCTCCATCAGCCCGCAGAGCACCAGGTTGCCCACCGCGTGCCCGGCCAGCCCGTCGCCGTCGGCACCCGGCCGCCCGCCGCCGACTGCGGCCGGAGCGGGAACGGCCCTGCCCGAGACGCGCGGAAGAGGCCCGTCCGACCCGCCGCCTCCGGCCGAAGTCGGGTCGGCGACGCGCGGCACCGGCACCTCGGCGAAGCGGTGCTGGAAGAGCCCCGCGCTGCGCCGGGTGGCCGGGTGGTCGCCGGCCAGCGCGACCAGCGCCTGCCGCAGGTCACCCGGGGGCAGGCCGCCCCGCTCGGCCCGCAGCCGGCCGCTGGAGCCGCCGTCGTCGCCGACGGTGACCACCGCCGTGATGTCCAGGTCCAGCTCGGGCGCGCAGCGGCGCAGGGCGCGCAGCGAGGCGGAGAGGCCGTGCCCACCGCCGAAGGCGACCACCCGCGTCGCCGTCATTCGCGCCCCAGGTCGCGGTGCTGCGCGTTGGCCGCCAGGCCGGAGTGGCGCAGCCGCCCCGCCAGCTCCTCGGCGATCGCCACGCTGCGGTGCTTGCCGCCGGTGCAGCCGACCGCCACGGTCAGGTAGCGCTTGCCCTCCCGCTCGAAGCCGACGGTGGTGGCGTTGACCAGGTCGGCGTACGACCCGACGAAGGCGTCCGCGCCCTCCTGACCCAGCACGTACGAGCTGACGGCCTCCTCCCGGCCGGTGTGCTCCCGCAACTCGGGCACCCAGTACGGGTTGGGCAGGAACCGGGCGTCCAACACGAAGTCGGCGTCCGGCGGCAGGCCGTACTTGAAGCCGAAGGAGAGCACGGTGACCCGCAGGCGGCGGGCGTCCTCGGCGCCGAAGAGCTCCTCGATGCGGCGGCGGAGCTGGTTGACGTTCAGGTGGCTGGTGTCGATGATCACGTCGGCCTGGTCGCGGGCCTCCTCCAGCAGGCCGCGCTCGACCGCGATGCCGTCGGCGAGGCGCCCGTCGCCCTGCAACGGGTGGGAGCGCCGGACGCTCTCGAAGCGCCGGATGAGCACCTCGTCGTCGGCGTCGACGAAGACCACCCGGGGCGAGAAGCCGCGCTCCTTCAGCTCCCGGATCGCCCCGGCCAGGTCGGTGGAGAACGCCCGCGACCGGACGTCCAGCACCATGGCCGTGCGCCGGGCGGCGCCACCCGCCTTGAACGCCAGCTCGGCCATGTCGAGCATCAGCGCCTGGGGCAGGTTGTCCACCACGTAGAAGCCGACGTTCTCCAGCGCCCGGGCCACGGTGCTGCGGCCGCCGCCGGAGAGGCCGGTGACCACCACGAGGGTGGTGTCGGACTCCGTCGGGGCCGGCTGTCCGGTCACCGTCGCGCCCCGTTCCTCGCCCGTACGTGCCTCGCTCACCCACTACCCCCCAAGCCGCGCCGCCGCCGGCAGCCCCGGCCGCGTGGTCAATCAGCGACTCTATCCCGCACCGCCCGCGCGTTGCCGGTGCGTCCCGCGCCGAGTCGCCGCGGCCGGCGGCGGCCCTCGGACGGGACGGGTCGCAGCCACGTCGCGAGAGTCGCCCTACCGACAGCGCGACACCTTGATGACGATCAGTGACCGTCCATACGCTTCGGGCTGTAGCCGCAGGTGGCGGCCGGTTTCAGGGAGGTGCGATGCACGATCTGGCGGAGAAGAACAAATACGTCGGCTTCCTGTTCATGAAGATCAACCCGGAGTACTTCGCCCTGGGCCGGGAGGGCATCCACGAGGTCTCCGCCGAGCACGCCCGCGACCTGGCGCGCTTCGCCAAGCAGCTCACCCACGTGGTCTGCACCGGGGTCAACGGCCGCTACGACCAGGTGACCATGGTCGAGGCGGACACCCTGGAGGAGATCAACGCGGCGGCCACGGCCTTCCGGATGGGCAGCAAGGCCCGCTACATCGAGATCGTCGACATCGTGGTCGGCATGAAGGCCCCGCCGCGCGGACTGGCGAGGAACTCCGCCGGGCCCGGCTGAGCGACCCGGGGCCGCCGGGCCGGACCGCCCCGGTCCCGCGGCCCCGGCCCCGCCGCCGGCGCACGCCCGCCACCCGTACGCCGACGTCCTGGTCGCCCCCCGCCACGGGCCGAGGGTCGACGCGCGACGCCGCCGGGGACCGGCCCACGGACCGCGCCGCCGCGACACACCGCACCCGGCCCATCCGGCGTCGACGGGTACGGGGCGGCGCGGGTGACAATCCGTGTCACCGCTGCCTCGTAGAATCCCCGGATGCCTTCCCCCACCGACCTGCGCTCCTCCGCCGCCCTGGAGGTGCTGCGCCGGGTCTTCGGCTACGACGCCTTCCGCGGCTTCCAGCAGGAAGTGATCGACCACGTGGTGGCCGGCGGCGACGCGCTGGTCCTGATGCCCACCGGTGGCGGCAAGTCGCTGTGCTACCAGATCCCGGCGCTGGTCCGCGACGGCGTGGCGGTGGTGCTCTCCCCGCTGATCGCGCTGATGCAGGACCAGGTCGACGCGCTGACGGCGGTCGGTGTCCGGGCCGGCTTCCTCAACTCGACCCAGGATCTCGACGCCCGCCGCGCGGTGGAGCGGGCCTTCGTCGGCGGCGAGCTCGACCTGCTCTACCTCGCGCCCGAGGCGCTGGGCACCCGGGGGGTGCAGCAGCTGCTCGACCGGGGGCGGATCGCCCTGTTCGCCATCGACGAGGCGCACTGCGTGTCGCAGTGGGGGCACGACTTCCGCCCCGACTACCTCGCCCTGTCGATGCTGCACGAGCGCTGGCCCGACGTGCCGCGGATCGCGCTCACCGCCACCGCGACCAGCGCGACCCGCACCGAGATCGCCACCCGGCTCAAGCTCACCGACGCCCGGCACTTCGTGGCCAGCTTCGACCGCCCCAACATCCAGTACCGGATCGTGCCCAAGCGCGAGCCCCGCAAGCAGCTGCTGAGCCTGCTGCGCGACGAGCACGCCGGCGACGCCGGCATCGTCTACTGCCTGTCGCGCGCCTCGGTGGAGAAGACGGCGGAGTTCCTCACCGCCAACGGCGTCGCCGCGCTGCCCTACCACGCCGGCCTCGACTCGGGCACCCGGGCGCGCAACCAACAGCGGTTCCTGCGCGAGGACGGGCTGGTGATGGTGGCGACCATCGCGTTCGGCATGGGCATCGACAAGCCCGACGTCCGCTTCGTCGCCCACCTCGACCTGCCCAAGTCGGTCGAGGGCTACTACCAGGAGACCGGCCGCGCCGGGCGCGACGGGCTGCCGTCGACGGCCTGGCTGGCGTACGGGCTCCAGGACGTGGTGCAGCAGCGCAAGATGATCGAGACCTCCGACGGGGACCTCGCCCACCGGCGCAACCTCGCCGCCCACCTCGACGCGATGCTCGCTCTCTGCGAGACGGTCCGCTGCCGCCGCGGTCAGCTGCTCGAATACTTCGGCGAACGGGGCACCGCCGCCTGCGGCAACTGCGACACCTGCCTGGAGCCGCCCGAGTCCTGGGACGGCACCGTCGCGGCGCAGAAGCTGCTCTCCACGGTCTTCCGCCTCGACCGGGAACGCAACCAGCGCTTCGGCGCCGGGCACTGCGTCGACATCCTGCTCGGCCGCACCACCGACAAGATCAGCCAGTACGGCCACGACTCGCTGACCGTCTTCGGCATCGGCACCGAGCTGCGCGAGGCCGAGTGGCGCGGCGTGGTGCGGCAGCTGCTGGCCGAGGGGCTGCTGGCGGTGGAGGGCGACTACGGCACGCTGGCCCTCACCGAGGCCAGCGCCGACGTGCTGGGCCGCCGCCGCACGGTGACGATGCGCCGTGAGCCGGAGAAGGTCGCCTCGTCCCGGTCGGCCAAGCCACGCGGGGCGGCCACCGTCGTCGCCGAACTCTCGCCGGCGGCGGCCGGGGTCTTCGAACGGCTGCGCGCCTGGCGGGCCGCGACCGCGAAGGAGCAGGGCGTCCCGGCGTACGTGATCTTCCACGACGCCACGCTGCGGCAGATCGCCACCGACGCGCCCACGTCGCTGGCCGAACTCTCCCGGGTCGGCGGCGTCGGCGAGAACAAGCTGGCCAAGTACGGCGAGCAGATCCTGGCCGTGCTGGCGGAGTGACCGCCGGCGGCGGAGCCACCCGGCCGGGTTGGTGGGCGCCCGGCGAAGCCACGCGGCCGGTGGGGTGCCCGGCGGAGCCATCCGGCCGGCCCTCGGCGCACGGGGGCCGGGGGTGGCGCGGTCAGTCCGCCGCCGGGGCCTTCGCCTCGCCGCCGAGCGCGGCCAGGATGGCCTCGGCGGTGCGCCGCCCCACGCCGGGCACCTCGGTGATCTCCTCCACAGTGGCGGCGGAGAGCCGCTTGAGCGAGCCGAAGTGCCGCAGCAGCGCCTTGCGCCGCACCTCGCCCAGGCCGGGCACCCGGTCCAGCGCCGACTCGGTCATCCGCTTGGAGCGCCGCTGCCGGTGGAAGGCGATGGCGAAGCGGTGCGCCTCGTCGCGCACCCGTTGCAGCAGGTAGAGCCCCTCCGAGGTGCGCGGCAGGATGACCGGGAACTCGTCGTCGGGCAACCAGACCTCCTCCAGCCGCTTGGCCAGGCCGCAGAGCGCCACGTCGTCGATGCCCAGCTCCGCCAGGGCCTGGGCCGCCGCCGCGACCTGCGGCGCACCGCCGTCGACCACCACCAGCTGCGGCGGGTACGCGAACCTGCGCGGCCGCCCGGTCGTCGGGTCGATCAGGGCGCCGATCCCCGGCTCGTCGGCGCCGGCCGCTCCGGCCGGGACGGCCGGGTCGTCGGCCGGCTCGACGCCCGCCTCGCCGGTCTCGGCGCGGGCGTCGAGATAGCGGGCGAAGCGGCGGCGCAGCACCTCCGACATCGCGGAGAGGTCGTCGGTGGCGCCACGGATGATGAAGCGCCGGTATTCGCTCTTGCGCGGCAGCCCGTCCTCGAAGACGACCATGCTGGCGACCACGTCGGTGCCCTGCATCTGGGAGATGTCGAAACACTCGATGCGCAGCGGCGAGGTGCGCATGTCGAGCGCCTCCCCGATCTCGTCGAGCGCCTTGCCGCGGGTGGTCAGGTCGCCGGCCCGGCGCAGCCGGTGCCGGGCGAGGGCGTCCTTGGCATTGCGCTCGACCGTCTCCAGCAGGGACCGCTTGTCGCCGCGCTGCGGCACGCGCAGGCTCACCCGGCTGCCCCGGTGGCTGCTGAGCCAGTCGGCCAGCGCGTCGGCGTCGGCGGGCAGCGCCGGCACGAGCAGCTCGCGGGGCACGTCGGCCTCGCCCTGCTCGCCGCCGTAGACCTGGGTGCAGAAGTGGTGCACCAGGTCGCCGGTGCTCAGCTCCTCGGTCTTCTCCACCACCCAGCCGCGCTGACCGCGCACCCGCCCGTCGCGGACGTGGAAGACCTGCACGGCCGCTTCGAGCGGATCGTCGGCGAACGCGACCACGTCGGCGTCGGTGCCGTCGCCGAGCACGACGGTCTGCTTCTCCATCGCCCGGCGCAGCGCGGCCACGTCGTCGCGCAGCCGGGCCGCCCGCTCGAACTCCAACTGCTCGCTGGCCTCGGTCATCTCCCGTTCGAGCCTGCGGACCATGGAGTCCGTGCGGCCGGCCATGAACTCGCAGAAGCCGTCGACGATCTCCCGGTGCCCCTCGGCGGTGACGCTGCCGACGCAGGGGGCCGAGCACTTGCCGATGTAGCCCAGCAGGCAGGGGCGCCCGACCTGGCCGGCCCGCTTGAACACCCCGGCCGAGCAGGTGCGCGCCGGGAAGACCCGCAGCAGCAGGTCGAGCGTCTCGCGGATCGCCCAGGCGTGCGAGTAGGGACCGAAGTAGCGCACGCCCTTGCGCTTGGCGCCCCGCATCACCTGCAGCCGGGGGAACTCCTCGTCGAGGGTGACGGCGAGGTAGGGGTAGGACTTGTCGTCGCGGTAGCGGACGTTGAAGCGCGGGTCGTACTGCTTGATCCAGGTATATTCGAGCTGGAGCGCCTCGACCTCGGTGCCGACCGTGACCCAGTCCACCGACTCGGCGGTGGTGACCATCTGCTGGGTGCGCTGGTGCAGGCCCCACAGGTCGGCGAAGTAGGAGTTGAGCCGGCTGCGCAGGTTCTTCGCCTTGCCGACGTAGATCACCCGGCCGGTGCCGTCGCGGAAGCGGTAGACCCCCGGTGCCTCCGGGATGGTGCCGGGTGCGGGGCGGTAGGTCGAGGGGTCAGCCACGGCAGCAAGCCTAGTCCGCGCCTCCGACAGCCCCGGCACGCCGCGGCCGCCGCCCCGCCCGCACGCGGACCCCGCCGGTGTTATTCCGGTGCCGCCGGGAGGGCTCCCGGCTAGCATCCGCCCCTGGCGGACCGAGGCGAGGGGCACGGGGACATGGGCGCGGAGCGCGCGGAGCACAGCCGAGGGGGCGCCGTCCTCGTGGCGGCGCTCACCGTGGACTCGGTCGGCAACGGGCTGTTCCTGCCCCTGTCGCTGGTCTACTTCCTGCGGCTGACCGACGTGCCGCTGGCGCTGCTCGGGGTGCTGCTCAGCGCCGCGACCGTGCTGACCCTCCCGGTGCCGCTCTGGGCGGGGGCGCTGGCGGACCGGGTGGGCGCCCTGCCGGTGGTCGTCGCCTCCCAGGTGCTCCAGGCGGCCGGCTACCTGGCGTACGCCTGGGTGCGGGGGCCGGTCGGCGTCTTCGCCGCGGCGGCGCTGGTCGCCGTCGGCGTGCGGTTCTTCTGGTCCACCGTCTTCACGGCCCTCGCCGACCACGCGGACGGCAGCCCCGGCGCCTGGACCCGGGACACCTGGTACGCGATCAGCAACGGCGCCCGTACGGCCGGGCTGGCGGTGGGCGGCCTGGCGACGGGGGTGGTGGTGGCCGACGGGCGGGCGGGCACCTACCGGGCGGTGGCGTACGCGGCGGCGGGCTGCTTCGCCCTCGCCGCGGTGCTCATCGCCGCGCGCGTGCGGACCCCGCCGCCCGCCGCACGCCCGGCCGGTCCGGGGCACGGGGGGTACGGCGCGCTGCTGCGCGACCGGCCGTTCCTCGCCCTCGTCGGCCTCAACACCGTCTTCGCGCTGACCAGCATGATGCTCGGCCTGGCGCTGCCCACGGTGATGCTCACGGACGCGCGGGGCCCGGCCTGGCTGACCTCCGCCGTCCTGGCCGGCAACGCGTTCCTCGTCGCCCTGCTCTCCGCGCCCGTGGGCACCCGGCTGCCGCGCCACCGCCGCACCCGGGTGATCGCGCTGGCGGCGCTGCTCTGGACGGCCTGGGGGCTCGCCATGGCCACCGTCGGCCCGGGGAGCATCGGCGTGGTGGTGGCGCTGCTGACGGCGACCACGCTGCTGTTCACCGTCGCGGAGCTGGTGCACGCGCCGGCGTCCGCCGCGCTGGCGGCGGCCGTCGCGCCGGACGCGACCCGGGGCCGCTACCTGGCGGCCTTCCAGTACTCCTTCGCCCTCGCCTCGATGGTCGCGCCGGCCTTCTTCGGCACCCTGTACGAGGTCGACACCGCCGCGCCCTGGCTGGTCCTGGCGCTGCTCAACGCCGTCGGCGGCGTCGGTGTCCTGCTGCTGGAGCGGGCGCTGCCGCCGGCCGCCCTGCGGCAGGCGGCGCCGACGCGTCCACGGTCCGCGCCCGACGTGCCCGCCCCGACGGGGTGACCACGGCCGGCGGCCCGGGCGGGCCCGCCGGCCGACGGGGTCAGGCCAGTGAGATCCGGTCCCCGGTGACCTTGATGTTCTTGGGGGCGAGCGGCTTCTTGGCCGGACCGCCCTTCACGGAGCCGTCCTCGATGGAGAACTTGCTGAAGTGGCAGGTGCAGTTGATGGTGCCGCCGTCGACGTTCGACACGGGGCAGCCCTGATGGGTGCAGATCGGGTCGAACGCCTTGAACTCGCCGGCGGTGGGCTGGGTGATCACCACGCCCTGCGCGGCGAAGACGGCCCCTCCGCCGACCGGGATGTCGGCGGTCCGGGCCAGCGACTGGGCGCCCTCGCGGTCGCCGCCGCCCGCGTCGCCGGTGCTGGGCACCGCCGGGCCGCCGCTGGTCGGGGCCGCGCCGTCGCCGGAGTCGTCGCTGCCGCAGGCGGCCAGGACCACCGCCGCGCCGACCGCTCCCGCGCCCGTGAGGAGCGCGCGTCGCGTTCGCGCCACCGGTCCGGTCAGCTCCTGATCGTCACTCATGCCTCGCCTCTCTCTCGGCTGCCGCCGCCCGGTCCTGATCCGCGGCCGTACCCGGATACACGGAACACTGTGCCCGACGGTTCACCCGACCGGCGACCGCGGGTCGCCGGGGCGGGCCGCGCGGCCCGCCCCGAAGATCCGCCGTGTGTCAGCGGGCCCCGGCCGGGACCTTGCGGGCGCGGGGCTTCGCGCCGTTGGCCTTGGCCGCCCGGGTGGTGGCCGCCACCGCGCCCTTGGCCTCGCCGCCGAGCTTGAGCACCTGCCGCAGGAACTGCCCGGTGTGGCTCTCGGCAACCTCCGCGACCTCCTCCGGGGTGCCGGTGGCGAGCACCGTGCCGCCCCGGTGACCGCCCTCGGGACCCATGTCGATCAGCCAGTCCGCCGATTTGATCACGTCGAGGTTGTGCTCGATCGTGATCACCGTGTTGCCCTTGTCGACGAGCCCCTCCAGCACCATCAGCAGCTTGCGGATGTCCTCGAAGTGCAGACCCGTGGTCGGCTCGTCGAGGACGTAGACCGTGCGGCCGGTGGAGCGCTTCTGCAGCTCCGAGGCGAGCTTGACCCGCTGGGCCTCGCCGCCGGAGAGGGTCGGCGCGGGCTGGCCGAGGCGGACGTAGCCGAGGCCGACGTCGACGAGCGTCTTGAGGTGGCGGTGGATGGCCGGGATGGCCGAGAAGAACTCGGCCGCCTCCTCGATCGGCATCTCCAGCACGTCCGAGACGGTCCTGCCCTTGTAGTGCACCTCGAGGGTCTCCCGGTTGTAGCGGGCGCCCTTGCAGACCTCGCACGGGACGTAGACGTCCGGCAGGAAGTTCATCTCGATCTTGATCGTGCCGTCGCCGGAGCACGCCTCGCAGCGACCGCCCTTGACGTTGAAGGAGAACCGGCCGGGGCCGTACCCCCGGACCTTGGCCTCGGTGGTCTCGGCGAAGAGCTTGCGGACGTGGTCCCAGACCCCGGTGTAGGTGGCCGGGTTGGACCGCGGCGTGCGGCCGATCGGCGACTGGTCCACGCCGACCACCTTGTCGACGTTCTCCAGACCGGAGACCCGGGTGTGCCGGCCGGGAACCAGCCGGGCGCCGTTGATCTGGTTGGCGAGCACCGCGTAGAGGATGTCGTTGACGAGCGTGGACTTGCCGGAGCCGCTGACCCCGGTCACGGCGATGAGCTGGCCGAGCGGGAACGAGACGGTGAGGTTGCGCAGGTTGTGCTCGCGGGCGCCGTGCACCACCAGTTCCCGGCCCGGGGTCTGCGGGCGGCGCCCCTGCGGGGTGGGGATCGACCGGCGGCCCGACAGGTAGGCCCCGGTGACCGACTCCGGGTTCTCCAGCAACGCCGGCACGGAGCCGCTGTGCACGATCTCGCCGCCGTGCTCGCCCGCGCCCGGACCGATGTCGACGATCCAGTCGGCGGTGCGGATGGTGTCCTCGTCGTGCTCGACCACGATCAGCGTGTTGCCCAGGCCACGCAACCGGACCAGGGTCTCGATCAGCCGGTGGTTGTCGCGCTGGTGCAGGCCGATCGACGGCTCGTCGAGCACGTAGAGCACGCCGACCAGGCCGGAGCCGATCTGGGTGGCCAGCCGGATGCGCTGTGCCTCGCCGCCGGAGAGGGTGCCGGCCGGGCGGTCCAGGGAGAGGTAGTCCAGGCCGACGTCCAGCAGGAACCTCAGCCGGGCGTTGATCTCCTTCAGCACCCGCTCGGCGATCATCTTCTGCCGGTCGGTCAGCTCGATGCCGGCGAGCAGCTCGGCGGCCTCGCCGACGGAGAGGTTGCAGACCTCGGCGATGCTCCTGCCGGCCAGGGTGACCGCGAGCACCTCGGGCTTGAGCCGGGCTCCGCCGCAGGCCGCGCAGGGCACGTCGCGCATGTAGCCCTCGTACTTCTCCCGCGACCACTCCGACTCGGTGTCGGTGTGCCGGCGCTCGATCCACTGCACCACGCCCTCGAAGCCGGTGTAGTAGGAACGCTCGCGGCCGAACTTGTTGCGGTAGCGCACGTGCACCTGGTCGTCGGAGCCGTGCAGGATCGTTTTCTGCGCCCGCGACGGCAGGGCCCGCCAGGGGGTGTCGACGTCGAAGTGCTGCGCCTCGCCGAGCGCCTCCAGCAGGCGCAGGAAGTATTCCAGGTTGTGCCCCGTCGACCAGGGCTGGATGGCGCCCTCGCGCAGGCTGCGCTCCGGGTCGGGGACGACCAGCTCGGGGTCGACCTCCTTCTTGGTGCCCAGGCCGGTGCACTCGGGGCACGCCCCGTACGGCGCGTTGAACGAGAAGACCCGGGGCTCCAGGTCCTCGATGGCGAGCGGGTGGTCGTTGGGGCAGGCCAGGTGCTCGGAGTAGCGCCGCTCGCGCTCCGGATCGCCCTCGGGCAGGTCGACGAAGTCGAGCAGGACCAGGCCGTTGGAGAGCCCCAGGGCGGCCTCGACGGAGTCGGTCAGCCGCTGCTTGGCGCTCGGCTTGACCGTGAGCCGGTCGATCACCACCTCGATGGTGTGCTTCTCCTGCTTCTTGAGCTTCGGCGGCTCGGTCAGCGGGTGCACCACGCCGTCGACCCGGGCCCGGGCGTAGCCCTTGGCCTGGAGCTCGGCGAAGAGGTCGACGTACTCGCCCTTGCGGCCGCGCACCACCGGCGCGAGCACCATGAACTTGGTGCCCTCGGCCATCGCCAGGACCCGGTCGACGATCTGCTGCGGGGTCTGCCGGGAGATCCGCTCGCCGCAGACGGGGCAGTGCGGCTCACCGATGCGGGCGAAGAGCAGCCGGAGGTAGTCGTAGACCTCGGTGATCGTGCCCACCGTCGAGCGCGGGTTGCGCGAGGTGGACTTCTGGTCGATGGAGACCGCCGGGCTCAGGCCCTCGATGAAGTCGACGTCCGGCTTGTCCATCTGGCCGAGGAACTGCCGCGCGTACGACGAGAGCGACTCGACGTACCGGCGCTGCCCCTCGGCGAAGATCGTGTCGAAGGCCAGGCTCGACTTGCCCGACCCGGAGAGGCCCGTGAACACGATCAGGGCGTCCCGAGGCAGGTCGAGACTGACGTCACGCAGATTGTGCTCGCGCGCGCCACGGATGATCAGTCGGTCGGCCACTGTCCGTGTACTCCCGGGTGAAGAAGATGAAGAGGAATTGTCCGCTCTGAGGCTGGTCTGAGCGATTGCCTGAGTGGTTGTGGGCGCACACAAAGGCGCCTCGGCAACTCTAGCCCCGAGGTACGACACTTTCCCTCGCCGGCACGTTCCCCCAGCTCAGCCGGTCCGCCGCCGCCCGCGCATCCGCCCACGGACACCCGGCCGGGTGCGCGCGAGGGGGCGACGAGGCGGTGCGGGCGGACCGACGACGTGCGGGCGGGACCGGTGGTGGCCGGTCCCGCCCGCACGCGCCCGCCGTCAGGGGCGGGCGGCCCGCCGCCGGCCGGAGCGCCAGCCGCCGCGCCGCTCCGCGGCCAGCCGCGTCTCCCGCCGCCGACTCTCGTACGCCACCTCGCGCTGCAACCGGCGCCAGCTCTCCCAGCGCCGCGCCGGCAGTTCGCCGGTCTCCAGCGCCTCCCGCACCGCGCAGGCGGGCTCCCCGTCGTGCCCGCAGTCGGCGTACCGGCAGCCGCCGGCCAGCTCGGCGATGTCGGCGAACGCCCGGTCCAGCCCCACCGAGCCGTCCAGCAGGCCCACCGCCCGTACCCCGGGGGTGTCCAGCACGGCGCCGCCGCCGGGCACCGGCAGCAACGCCCGCCAGGTGGTGGTGTGCCGGCCCTTGCCGTCGACGCGGCGGATCGCCTGGGTGGGCATCACCGTCGCCCCGGCCAGCGCGTTGACCAGGCTCGACTTGCCGGCGCCGGAGGGCCCGAGCAGGCCGAGCGTGCGCCCGGGGGTCACCTCCGCGCGCAGCGGGGCGAGCCCCGTGCCGCGCTCGGCGCTGACCGCCAGCACCGGCACCCCGGGGGCGACGCCGGCGAGCTGGCGCGCGACGGCCTCGGGGTCGGCCGCCAGATCGGCCTTGGTGAGCACGACCAGCGGCCGGGCGCCGGACTCGTGCGCCAGGGAGAGCAGCCGTTCGATGCGGCCCACGTCCGGCTCGGGGTGGACCGGCTCCACCACGGCGGCGGCGTCGAGGTTGGCGGCCAGCACCTGGCCGCTGGCGTCCTTGCCGGCGGTCCGCCGGACGAGGGCCGTGCGGCGCGGCAGCACCGCCTCCACGGTGACGTTGCGGTCGGGCCAGGTGCCCAGCAGCACCCAGTCGCCCACGCAGGGCAGCCGGGTCAGGTCGCGAGCGGCGGCGGCCAGGACCGCCCCGCCCAGGGTGGCGCGGACCGGGCCGTCCGCGCAGAGCACGGTGCAGACGCCGCGGTCCACCCGGGCCACCCGGCCCGGGCGGCGGCCGTCGCGTCGGGGTACGTGCGCCGCCCGGTCGGCGTCCCAGCCGAGGGCGGTCAGATCGATGGTCATGGCATCCTCATCGGTGTCGGAGCGGTTGACGCACGCGTGCTGCTACCGGCATGGTCACCACCTCCCCTGCCGTCCGGTGCCGCGTTCCACGCCGACGGTAGGACGCGCCGCAACGCGCCGAAAGCGATTTCCCCGGCGACGCGGGGTCGCCCGGCGGATAGGGTCGGTGGGTGACCATGGACCCGCTCCTGCTGACGGGCGAGGTGGAAGCGGCCACCGACCGCCTGCTGCGCACCGCGGCCACCTTCGACGGCGCGGGCCTCGCCGCCGCGTCGCTGCTGCCGGGCTGGACCCGGGGGCACGTCCTGACCCACCTGGCCCGCAACGCCGACGGTCTCGTCAACCTGCTCACCGCGGCCCGCACCGGCGAGCCGATCCCGATGTACGCCTCCGCCGCGGCCCGCGACGCCGACATCGAGGCCGGCGCCGCCCGTCCGCCCGCCGCCCAGCTGGACGACCTGCGCCGCTGCGCCGACCGGTTCACCGAGGCGGTCGCGGCGATGCCGGTCCAGGCGTGGGCGGCCACGGTTCAGACCCGGCGCGGCCCCTGGCCGGCGGCCATGCTGGTCTGGGGCCGGCTGCGCGAGATCGAGGTGCACCACGTGGACCTCGACGCCGGCTACCGGCCCTCCGACTGGTCCGAGGCGTTCGGCCACCGGCTGCTGCACGAGGTGGTCGACGGCCTCGCCCATCGCGCCGACGTGCCGCCGATGGTGCTGCGCTTCGACGGCAGCCGGCACGAACTCGTCCTCGGCGACCCGACCGCCGCGCCCACGATCGCCGGCGCCGCCCCCGAACTCGCCGCCTGGCTGATCGGCCGCGAACCCGGCGCCGTGCTGACCGTCACCCCCGACGGTCCCCTGCCGCAACCACCGGAATGGATATAGACAACGTCATGACCTACCGCGGAGACGTCACGCCCGGCGGTGCGCCGGCCGTACGCGAGCTCGACCGGCTCACCATCACGAAGATCTCGGTCGGCCCCATGGACAACAACGCCTACCTGCTGCGCTGCGCCGCCACCGGCGAGCAGGTGCTGATCGACGCCGCCAACGAGGCCCCCCGGCTGCTCGAACTGGTCGGCGACGCGGGACTGGCCACCGTGGTCACCACCCACCAGCACATGGACCACTGGGTGGCGCTGGAGGAGGTGGTCGCCAAGACCGGTGCCCGCCCGCTGGTGCACGCCGACGACGCGGCCGGGCTGCCGATCGAGGCCGAGACGGTAGCCGACGGGGACACCGTGCCGGTCGGCGAGTGCGCGCTGGAGGTCATCCACGTCAGGGGGCACACCCCCGGCTCGATCGCCCTGCTCTACCGGGACCCGGCCGGCACGCCGCACCTCTTCACCGGCGACAGCCTCTTCCCGGGCGGGGTCGGCAACACCGACAAGGACCCGGAGCGGTTCGCCGTACTCATCGACGACGTTGAGCGGCAGCTCTTCGAGCGGCTGCCCGACGAGACCTGGTTCTACCCCGGGCACGGCAAGGACTCGACGCTCGGCGCGGAGCGGCCGTCGCTGCCTCAGTGGCGGGCGCGCGGCTGGTAGTCGACCGCCGTCCCGACGCGGCCCGGGGCTCGCTGGCCCCGGGCCGCCGCGTTTCTGTCCGGGTGCGCAGGAACCAGGTGTCGCAGGGCGCTCCCGACGATGTGGTCGGGCACGCCGGATCGCGCCGCACAAGATCTTCGCCCGCGCTGCGCCAGTGGCGCGACTGCGGCCGGCGAACGTCAGCGGGGCCGGGCGCGATCCGCGCCCGGCCCCGCTCCCCCGTCGACTCCCCCCCGGGCCCCGTCCCCCCGCTCCGATGCCGGTCAGGCCCCCGTGACCGCGCGCAGGCGGCGCCGCGTGCCCATCGCCACCGCGCCCGCCAGCACCAGGCCCACCCCCATGGTGACCAGCATCGGGCTGGACTCCCCCGGCAGCAGCCCGGCCAGCGACCGCGAGGCCGCGCCCAGCGCCAGGTAGAGACCGGCCCAGGCCGCCGCGCCGGCCGTCGCGCAGCCGAGGAAACGCGGGTACGACATCCGCAGCCCGCCCGCCGCCAGCGGCAGCAGCGCGTTGAACACCGGCAGGAACGGCGCCACCAGCACCATCCGGCCGCCCCCGCGCCGCAGGATGCCCTCCGCCGCCGCCCAGCGCGCCTCGCCGACCCAGTCGCCGAAGCGGCTGCGTCGCAGCCGGTCGCCGTACCGGCGGCCGGCGAGGAAGCTCAGCGACCAGCCGGCGAGGCAGCCGGCCACCACGGCGGCGAAGGTGGCGGCTCCGCTCGTCGGGCCGCCGGCCCCCGTGGCGGCCAGGATCGCCACGTCGCCGGGGACGAAGACCCCGAGCAGCGGTACGGCGTCGAAGAGCATCACCACCCCGAGCACCCCCATGAGCAGGGAGGTGGGGAGTTCTCCGACCTGGACCAGCCAATCCGCCATGCCCCGTACGCTATGGCCGCGCGGCCACCCGGGGCATCGGGTCAGTTCCCCCACCACCCCCTGGTATCCGGCTCGGGGTCGACCCTGAGAGCCCTGCTCACCGGGGGCGCAGCACCTGCACCCGGCGCACCGACGAGTCGACGGAGGGCTCCGTGGTCGGCACGGGATAGCTCGCCACAGCCGCCAGCACGTCCGGCGGCAGGTGTCCCCGCCCCGGGTCGCCGACCAGCACGTCGGCACCCGCCGCGGCGGCGCGTCGCAGGAAGGGCAGCACCCGTGCCGCCATCGCCGGGTCGTAGAGGACGTCCCCGGCCACCAGCAGGTCCACCCCGTCGAGGTCGGAGTCCAGCAGGTCGCCGCCGGTGGAGGCGATCGTCACCCCGTTGGCCCGGGCGTTGACGGTGGCCGCGGCGACCGCGTACGGGTCGATGTCGTTGGCGACCACCCGCTCGGCCCCCGCGAGTGCCGCGGCGATCGCCACCAGGCCGGACCCGGCGGCGAGGTCGAGCACCCGGCGGCCGGCCACGAGTTCGGGGTGGTCCAGCAGGTGCCGGGCGAGGGCCTGGCCGCCGGCCCAGACCGAGGCCCAGTACGGCGGGGGCAGGGCGTGCCCGGCGTACGCCTCCATCCGGGCCCACCAGACGATGGCGTCCTCGGCCAGGTGCAGCCGGACCTCGGGGACGAACGGGATCGCCACCAGCCGGAGCCGGTCCAGCCCGCCGCCCGGAGCGTCGATCTCCCGCTCCAGTTCGGTCAGCGCGTCGGCTGTGGCACCTCTCACCGGCGCAAGCATGCCCCAGGGAACGGAACCGCGCGCCGCTTTCGCACACCGGAGCCGAGAGTTCAACTCGCCCCCTGCGGCACTTCGGCCAGCGAATCCGGGTTCGGCCAGTTACTCTCGGGGTAGCACCGGGCGATCATCGGTCGAAGACCGCGGGTCACCCGCTTTGGAACAGGGAGAGATGCATGGCAACCGGCACGGTTAAGTGGTTCAACTCGGAAAAGGGCTTCGGCTTCATCGAGCAGGATGGCGGAGGGCCGGACGTGTTCGTCCACTACTCGGCCATCGCGTCGAGCGGTTACCGGGAGCTGAACGAGGGCCAGAAGGTCGAGTTCGAGGTGACCCAGGGTCAGAAGGGTCCGCAGGCGGACAACGTCCGCCCGCTGTAGATCCGTGCCGGTGGCGGCGGCCGGTGACCGGCCGCCGCCGCAGCGCGCTCACGGCAGCTTCGGCGCGACGGGCATGTCCCGTCGTCGCCGTAGCGGCCCGATCAGCAGAATCGCCGGGGTGAGGGCCAACCAGCCCGTCATCACCGCTGTCGCCGTGCCGGCCCCGTGGGCCGCACCGACGGCCCCGGCCAGCACCGCCGCCAGCGGGATCGTCCCGTAGTTGAGCATCTGCATGCTCACCGTGACCCGGCCCAGCAGGTGGTGCGGAGTGTAGGTCTGCCGGAAGCTGCCCTTGAGCACGTTCCCGACGGCCACCCCGAGACTGACCAGCATCCCGCCGATCGCGGGCAGGGCGAGTCGGCCACCGGGCCCGGCGAGCGGGATCAGCAGCGCCGGCGGTCCGGTGAGGGCCGCCGCCAGGAGCATGGCCCGTGCGGTGCCGAGGCGACGGCCGAGCGTGGTGGCCAGCAGCGCGCCGACGATGCCGCCGAGACTCATCGCGGCGACCAACGCGCCCACCGGGGCCGGCGCGAGTCGCGCCTCCCGGACGAGGAAGACCACCAGGACGGCCTGGTATCCGATCAGCCCGACGTTGCTGGCCGCCCCGAAGGCGGTGAGCACCCGCAGGTACGGGTCGCGGGCCACGAACCGGATTCCCTCCGCCATCTCCCGCCGCAGCGATCGGGAGCGCCCGGCGCGCCCGGGCCGTCGCTCGACGGTGCGGATGCGCAGCAGGCACGCGGCGGAGAACAGGAAGCTCAGCGCGTCGAGCAGCAGCGCGGTGACGGCGCCGGCGGCCTGGGCGACCACGCCCGCCACTCCGGGGCCGAGCACGTAGCTCGCGGTCTGGGTGGCCTGGAGCTTGGCGTTGCCCTCCGGCACCTGCTCCGGGCGCAGCAGCACGGGCAGGTAGACCTGGTCGGCGGTCTCGAAGAAGACCCGGGCCAGGCCGGCGCCGAACGCCACCACCAGCAGCTGGGTCACGGTCAGCACGCCGAACGCGGCGGCGGCGGGGACGCTGAGGAACAGCAGCGCGCAGGCCACGTCGCAGGCGATCATCAGGGGTCGGCGCGGCAGCCGGTCCACCCAGGCGCCGGCGGGCAGGCCGACGAGCAGCCACGGCAGCCAGGCGGCGGCGGTGAGCACGGCGACGCCGAAGGTGCTGGCGTCGAGCACGGTCACCGCGACCAGGGGCAGCGCCACGGCGGTGACGTTGCTGCCGACGGCGCTGGAGGTCTGGGCGGCCCAGAGCAGTCGGAAGTCCCGGTGCCGCAGCAGCCCGCCCCGGGGCGTCGCCGTGGGCCGACCGCAGGAGGGTGACCCGGGGTCGACGGCCGGGCCGCGCGCGGCGGCCGGTGCGGGCGCCGTGGGGTCGGCGCTACGGGTCGGTGGTGTGGCGCGGGCGGGCGGCGTCACGGCGCGGCCGGGATCCCGTAGGCGAACAGGAAGACCGGCTCGCGTTTCCGCCCGTCGTCGGGCACGTCCCGGTCGCCCCACCGGGCGAGCAGCTCGTGCAACTCGCCGGCCAGCTGGGCGAGTTCGGCGTCGGTCAGGTGCAGCCAGCGGTCGGTGGAGAAGGGGCCCCGCGGCCAGGCCGCCTGGCTGGCCTCGTCGGTGGCGTGCCAGGCCCGGGCGAGGGCGACGTGCCGGTCGAGGTTGAGCGAGGTGGCGGCGTCGGCGACGGCGCGGGCGGCGGGGTCGTCGTCGAAGTCCGACTGGGACCAGCGCACGCCGCGACTGACCAGGCGCCACCACCGCTCCCGCCGGTCCCGGGCCAGCTCGGGCGCCTGCTCGACCAGTTCGGCGCCGGCCAGCACCTTGACGTGGTGGCTGACGTTGGCCGGCGCCTGGCCGGTCCGCTCGGCGAGCAGGCCGACGGTCGACGGTCCGTACACCTTGAGCACGTCCATCAACCGGCGGCGCAGTGGATGGGACAGCGCGGCGAGCACCCGGGAGTCGGTCACCTGGCGCACGTCGGGGTTCGTCATGCCGCCCAGGATGACGCCGACAACGATGATTGCGCAACGGTTATTGCACAATCATCGTTGTCGACCTGGTCGGGGTCAGGCCGCCAGGCGCCGACCGAGTTCGTCGGCGACCTGCCGGGCCATGGTGGTCGGGATCGCCGCGGCGATCTTCTCGGGGGTGAGCGAGGCGAGGACCCCCGTCACGATCGCCTGCTCGTCGGCGGGTTCCTTGACGGACAGGATTCTGAGCTGGGCGGTCAGCACGTCCAGGCGCTGCATCGCATAGTCCAGCTTCGCCACCAGGCTGTTGCTGGCCGGGGCGGGGCCGCCGGCGTCCGGGTCGACGCTGCGTCCCATGCTCGACCCGCCGAAGAACATGCCGGTGTACATGCTGTTGATCTTGCTCTCTGCTTCGGCGCTCATGTCGTCCTCCAGGAGTCCGATGGTGGTCAGGTAGCGGCGGAACAGGGGGGTCTGGTCCCGGTTCGCCTTGGTCGAGTCGCGGAAGAAGCTGAAGTGGGTGTGCCACAGGTGGGAGTTGTCCCCACTGGTCCGCTTGTTCAGGCGGTCCCACCGCCGGACGACCCTGCCGTCCGGGGAGTAGATGATCTCCCGGATGTCGCGGCTGTCCGAGGTGCCGGCGACGCACTGCGCCACGCACCAGGTGGAGAAGCTGTGCAGGTTGTGCGTACGACCGCCGGCGCTGACCTCGAAGAGGCCGACGTCGAGCGCGGCCGCGTCGAGGGTGAGGCCGGCGGTGTCCCGGGGCGACTCGACGACCGAGTAGTCCCGGGTCACCACGCGGTCCGAGCCGCAGTGGTAGCCGCCCCGGTGGGCGGGGTCACCCACGATGCCGACCTCCGCGGGTTCGAGGTCCTGGCCGCGGGAGGTGTGGGGGTCGACGTTCAGGTGATCGAGTAGCAGACGGCGGACGGTCAGCAGGTTTTCCGGTGCCCTCGTCATGGGGCTCCCCTTTGTGGATGGTCAGGGGGCCGGGCACAGCAGTGACACCGCGTAGGCGGCGTACGGGTTTACGCGCGGGCCCGACCGAGTGGTGCACAACGTCGGGCATTGACCCAACCATAACCATGCAAAAACATGAATGGCCAGCTCAGCGCGGTTATTTTTGGTCTGACGGAAGCTGCGCCACATGCGACATGATCGGCAGCAGCACTGCGGACGGATACCGCGGTTCGTGCAGGATCTCCCGCCACCCCGCACGGAGCGTGATCGCGGTGCCGAGCGGCTCTCCGGTGCCGGGGTTGCGCGCGTAGCGCGGGTGCGCGCCACCGGAGAGCTGTACCCGCAGCCGGCGCCCCGGCGCGAACCGGTGCGCGGTGGGCCAGAGCTCCACGGGCACCCGCACCACGCCCGCCGCGTCGGCGGGAAACCGTTCGGGCGTGACCCGGACCAGCCCGTCGCAGACGTTCCAGGACCGCCCGCGCGGGTCCACGTCGCACAGTCGCACGAAGACGTCCAGGTGGGGCAGTTCGCTGCGCAGGTGGATCTCGGCGCGTACCGGGCCGACCACCTCGACGGGCGCGTCGAGCGGGGAGCTGGTGAAGGTGAGCACGTCGGGCCGGGCCTCGACCGGACGGTTGTCGACCGGCCCGGCCCGCTGGGCGACGAGCAGGGGGCCGCCGAGCGAGGGCGTCGGATCGGCCGGGTCGTAGTGGCACCGGTCCGGCGCCGACGGGACCGGCGGGTCGGTGCCCAGGCCGCCGGCGGGGTGCAGGTGCCAGGGCGTCGGCGCCGACGGGGGCGGCCAGTCCGGCAGGTCCCGCCAGCCGCCGCCGGCGCCGCCGACGTGCACCCGTACCGGCGACCCGGAGCGGGCACCGGCCGGGGCCGGCCCCCGCCCCCGCCGGTGTGGCTGGGGCGGGTCGCCGGCGAGGTGCTCGGCGAGATGGTCCAGCCCGTCGCGCAGGGCGGCGACGAGGAGCCCCGGGCTGCCGTGGGTCCAGGGGCCGATGATCAGCCGGGGGTGGGCGCCGGCCGCGCGCAGCGCCGCGAAGTCTCGCAGCTGGGCCGGGAGGAAGATGTCGTACCAGCCGCTCACCATCACCACCGGCGCACGCACCTCGGCGATCCGGTCACCGAAGACCCGGGTGCGCCAGTAGTCGGCGTCGGGGGTGTGGTGGCGCAGCCACTCCTGGAAGAACGGGACCGTGACGCCGGTGGCCACCCGGTCCGCCTCGGCCAGCGGCAGGTGGGCCAGCGCCGCCAGCAGCCGGGGTTGGCCCCGCTTGAGCTCCCACTGCCGGGCCAGCCAGGGCACGGTCTGCGCCTGGAGCAGCTCGGCCCAGGTCAGCACGGTGTCCAGGGCGAACGACTCCCCCGCGTACGTCGAGTCGCGGGTGCCCGAGGCGGTCGCCACCGCGACCATCGCCCGCAGCTCCTGCCCCGCGTCGGAGGCGACGGCCCACTGCACGAAGCCCTGGTAGCTGGCGCCGAACATGCCGAACCGGCCGGACCACCAGGGCTGGCGGCGCAGCCAGTCGAGGGTGTCCAGGCCGTCCTCGCGCTCGTGCGCCAGCGGGTCGAACGTGCCGCCCGAGCCGAACGTGCCGCGGCAGGACTGGATCACCACGTGGAAGCCGCGTCCGGCGGCGAGCAGGCCGAGCAGCCGCATCGGTCCGCCCCGCCCGTACGGGGTGCGGATCAGCACGGTGGGCGCCCCGGGCAGGTCCGGCGCGTAGTGGTCGGTACGCAGGGACACGCCGTCGCGGACCCGCACCGGGACGCCCCGGGTGAGGGTGACCCGGCGGGTGCGCGGCGGCGGCAACCGCAGCACGGCGGTGGCGAGGCGGGTGGCCAGCCGGTCCAGCACGACGTCAGCCGCTCGCCCGCCGGGCCGGGTCGTCGCGGGCGGCGCGCACCGCGTCCCGGTGCTCCCCCATCGAGGTGGTCATCGCGGCCATGAAGCGGTGCACCACCTCCAGTTCCTCGTCGGTGAAGCCCGACATGACCTGGTCGGTGCGTCGGCCCAGGGGCTGGAAGAAGTCCTTGGCCAGGGCGGCGCCCCGCTCGGCGTAGCGCAGGAAGACCTTGCGCCGGTCGGCGGTGTCGCGGTCGCGGCGGATGTGTCCGCCGCGCTCCAGCCGGTCGACGAGGGCGGTGACCGAGCCGGAGGAGAGGTTGAGCTGCTCGCCGAGGCGCCCGGGGGTGATCGGCTGGCCGAACAGCTCGGCGTCCATCACCGCGATCAACGCCTGCAGGTCGGTGGCGTTGAGCCCGTGCAGGCCGGCGAAGGCGTGCCCGATGTGCTGGGCGTCGACCGAGTAGCGCCGCAGCTCGGCCGAGATCTCGGCGACCAGCCGCTGGCGGTGCGTGTCGCGCGGTCGGTACATGCCGTGGCCTGTCACGTGGGTCGCGTCTCCCGTCGTCCGTTCCGGTTGCAGCATAGCTCAGCAGTCGATAATCTCGTTTATCGAGATACTCGGCCTCCGGCAAATTCATCGGTCGAGGTTCTCTCGCACGCCCAGTTGGAACCGCCGAGAGACCGTGAGGGCAACCGAATGTCAGTGTTCACCCGTGTGGCGGGCGGGCGGCTCGCCGCGTGGCTCACCGTGGTCGCCGCGATCGTCTTCGGCGCGGCCGTCTTCGGCCTGCCCAAGCCCGACAACCCGGCACCGGTGTCGTCGACGGGCCTCTCCGCGGAGTGGCAGTCGACCCAGGTCGAGCGCCTCCAGGACCAGCTGCCCTCCCGCGACGTCCAGCCCGCCATCATCGTGGTGAGCCGCGACGACGGCGGCCCGCTCACCGAGGCCGACCGCGCGGAGCTCACCGGCCGCGCCGGCGAGCTGGGCCGGTTCGCCGTCGGCGGCCGGGTCAGCCCGCCGCAGGTCTCCCCCGACGGCACCGTCGCGCTCGTCGCCGTGCCCCTCTCCACCGCCGGCGGCCAGGACGAGGTGGCGGGCCGCGTCGACGAGCTGCGCGCCTCCCTGGACGACGTGCCGGCCGCGCTCTCCGCGGAGGTGACCGGCGGGGCCGCCTTCGCCACCGACCTGACCAAGGTCTTCGACGGCGCCGACACCACGCTGCTCGCGGTCACCGCCGCCGTCGTGGCGCTGCTGCTGCTCGTCACCTACCGCAGCCCGTTCCTGTGGATCGTGCCGCTCGTCGTGGTCGCCGCGACGGAGCAGCTCACGCTGCGTGCCCTCGACACGGTCGTCCCCGCGTTCGGCATCAACCTGCCCGGCGGCGCCGTCACCGGCATCGCCAGCGTCCTCGTCTTCGGCGCCGCCACCGACTACGCGCTGCTGCTCATCGCCCGCTACCGCGAGGAGCTGCGCCGCGAGGAGGACCGGTTCGTGGCGATGCGCGCCGCGCTGCGCCGCACCGCCGAGCCGATCCTCGCCAGCGGCGGCACCGTCGTCCTCGGCGTGCTGACCCTGCTGCTGTCCGAGCAGGAACTCAACCGCGCCCTCGCGGTCGCCTGCGCGACGGGCGTCGTCCTCGCCATGTTGTCGGCGCTGTTCGTCCTCCCGGCGGCGCTGGTGATCCTCGGTCGCGGCCTGTTCTGGCCGTTCGTGCCCCGGGTCGGCGGGGCGGTCCGCGAGGGCCGGCTCTGGGGCCGCCTGGGCGCCGCCGTCGAGCGTCGTCCCGTGCCGGTCGCGCTGCTCGCGACGCTGCTGCTCGCCGGGCTCGCGCTCGGCGGCCTCGGCATCCGCACGGGCCTGTCGGAGACCGAGCAGTTCCGGGTCAAGCCGGAGGCGGTCGCCGGCGCGGAGACCCTCGCGCGGTCCTTCCCCGCCGGCACCACCCAGCCGGTCGCCGTGCTGACCACGCCCTCGGCGGTGCGGGCCGTCACCGAGGCCGCCGCGGCCGTGCCGGGCGTCGCGTCCGCGCGGCCGGGCGAGGCGGGCGAGCGGGTCGCCCAGGTCGACGTCGTACTGGAGGCGGAGCCGGGCACCACCGCGGCGAACCGGGCCGTCGAGGCCCTGCGGGACGCGGTCGTGACGGTTCCCGGCTCCGCCCCACCGGCGGTGCAGGGTGCCCCCGCCTTCGACGGCGCGGTGGTGGGCGGCGAGGTCGCGGCCACCTACGACGAGAACGAGGCCAACGGCAGGGACCTGCGGCTGATCCTGCCGATCATCCTGCTGCTCGTCGCCGCCGTCCTGGTGCTGCTGCTGCGCGGCCTGGTGGCCCCGGTGCTGCTGGTGCTCACCGTGATCGCGTCGTTCTTCGCCAGCATCGGCGCGTCGTGGCTGCTCTTCGACCACGTGCTCGACATGCCGGCGCTCGACAGCGGCGTGCTGCTGCTCGCCTTCGTGTTCCTGGTGGCGCTCGGCGTGGACTACAACATCTTCCTCGTGACCCGGGCCCGCGAGGACGCGCGCCGCGCCGGCACGCGGGACGGGATGCTCTCCGCCCTGCGGGTCACCGGCGGCGTCATCACCAGCGCCGGCATCCTGCTCGCCGCGGTCTTCGCCGTCCTCGGCGTGCTGCCGCTGATCCTGCTCACCCAGATCGGGATCATCGTCTGCATCGGTGTGCTGCTGGACACCCTGCTCGTCCGGACGGTGCTGGTGCCGGCGCTCGCGTTCACCCTCGGCGACCGGTTCTGGTGGCCGGGCCGGATCGCGCGGGAGCCCGCCGCCGGCGGGGGCGACGACGCGGCGGGACGCGAACCGGTGGTCAGCCGGGACTGACCGGTCCGCGGGAACGGGGCCGTGCCGGTGTGCTCGCGGCCCCGTTCCCGTCGGCGGCGGCCGCCACCGGCCCGTCGGCGGCGGCCCCCTTGCCCGATGCCTTGTCGCGGGTGGCCCAGGCGACCACGAACAGCACCGTCCAGGCGACCCCGAGCAGCACCGCCGTGGCGCTGCCGCTGGCGGTGCTCAGCCCCAGGTAGAGCCGGGCGCCGACGATGCCGACCACCCCGGCCGCCGCCGTGGTCCACGCGGCCACCGCCACCGGCCAGCGCGTCCCCCGCGACGAGAGCCAGGCCAGCGTGCAGAGGCTGGCCGCCACCACGGCGTTCTGCGTCGGGAAGAGCGCGGCGTGCCGGCCGCCCGCCGTCGGCCCGGCCAGGTCGACCACGACGGCGAGCACCACCAGCGGCAGGAACGCCCCGACCGTGCCGACCACGCTGAGCAGGTCCGCCCGCCAGGGCCGGTTGCGCCAGGCGAGCACCGCGGCCACGACGGCCACCAGCACGATCAGCGCCGACCCGCGCAGCGCCGAGACCACCGCGAGCGTGACCTCGACCGCCCCGGGCGTACGCCGGTCGGCGAACCAGTCGGCGATCGCGCCGTCGAGCACCGCCAGCCCGCTGTGCCGGACCACCGCGGCGAGCACCCAGGCGATGGCGAAGCCGGCCGCGAAGAGCAGCAGCAGGCCGGCGACCAGGTTGATCAGCAGCGTCCACGCCGGCCCGACGTGCATGGTGAGCAGGAAGAACAGCACCCCGTACCGGCCGGTGAGCCAGCGCACCGGCGGCAGCCCGGCGGCCCGCGACGCCAGCGCGCGCACCGGATCGGGGTTGCGGCCCAGCCAGCGCCCCGCCAGCACCACCGCGACCAGCGCCGCCACCAGCACCAGCACCGCCCCGGTGGCCCGCCCGAGGAGCCGGGAGACCGTCCGGTACGACTCGCCGGCGAGGTAGCCGACGAGCACCGAGCCACCCACCCAGCTCACCACCCCGGCCAGGTTCCACGGCGCGAACCGCCGGTACGGCATCCCGCCCGCCCCGGCCAGCCGGGGCACCAGGGTGCGGGCGAAGGCCACCCAGCGGGCGGTGAACACCCCGCGCCCGCCCAGCCGGCCGAGCATCGCGTCGGCCCTGCTCCACCGCGCGTGCCCCACCCGGGTGCCCAGCCGACCGGCGCGCAGCCGCGGCCCGTACCGCCGGCCCGCCCGGTACGCCAGTGTGTCGCCGATCACTGCTGCAAGGATCATCACCAGCAGCGCCGGCACGAGCCGCAGCGTCCCCGCGTACGCTAGGAAGCCGACCAGCAACAGGGTCGCCTCGCCCGGCACCAGCAGACCGAAGATCACAGCGGTCTCCCCCGCGACGATCATCGCGGCGATCACATAGATCAGCAGGGGCGGCAGACCCTGCAGCGAGGTCAGCAGGTCGTGCATCGGGCCCCCATTCCCACGGGGGTCAGCATGCCAGGCGCTGAAACGGTCGGAACATCAGTTTCGGCAGAGATCCGGGTCATTCGCGGGGAGACCCCGACGCGTGCCCCGGCAACCGCAGACAGGAGTATGGAGGGTATGCAGCTTCGCACCGACCTCCGCAACGTCGCCATCATCGCCCACGTCGACCACGGCAAGACGACCCTGGTCGACGCCATGTTGCGGCAGGCCGGCGCCTACGGCGCCCGCGGCGAGGTAACCGAACGGGTCATGGACTCGATGGACCTCGAACGGGAAAAGGGCATCACCATCCTGGCCAAGAACACCGGCGTGCGGTACCTGCCGGCCGACGGCTCCGACCCGGTGACCATCAACATCATCGACACCCCCGGCCACGCCGACTTCGGTGGCGAGGTGGAGCGCGGCCTGACCATGGTCGACGGCGTGGTGCTGCTGGTCGACGCCAGCGAGGGCCCGCTGCCGCAGACCCGGTTCGTGCTCCGCAAGGCGCTCAAGGCGCGGATGCCGATCATCCTGGTGATCAACAAGGTGGACCGCCCCGACGCCCGGATCAAGGAGGTCGTGGACGACACCTACGAGCTCTTCCTCGACCTGGACGCCGACGAGGAACAGATCGACTTCCCGATCGTCTACGCCTGCGCCCGCGACGGCATCGCCTCGCTGACCCAGCCCGCCGACGGCGCGGTCCCCGACGACAGCAACAGCCTCGAACCGCTGTTCCGGACCCTGCTCGACACCATCCCGCCGCCCGCGTACGAGGAGGGCGCGCCCCTTCAGGCGCACGTCACCAACCTCGACGCCTCCCCGTTCCTCGGCCGGCTGGCGCTGTGCCGGGTCCGGCAGGGCACCATCAGCAAGGGCCAGACCGTGGCCTGGTGCCGCACCGACGGCAACACCCAGCGGGTACGCATCTCCGAGCTGCTGATGACCGAGGGCCTGGAGCGCAAGCCGGCCGACTCGGCCGGGCCGGGCGACATCATCGCCGTCGCCGGCATCCCCGAGATCATGATCGGTGAGACCCTGGCCGACGCGGAGGACCCGCGCCCCCTGCCGCTGATCACCGTCGACGAGCCGGCCATCTCGATGACCATCGGCACCAACACCTCGCCGCTGGTCGGCCGGGTCAAGGGCGCCAAGGTCACCGCCCGGATGGTCAAGGACCGGCTCGACAAGGAGCTGGTGGGCAACGTGTCGTTGCGGGTGCTGCCCACCGAGCGCCCCGACGCGTGGGAGGTGCAGGGCCGTGGCGAGCTGGCGCTGGCCATCCTCGTCGAGCAGATGCGCCGCGAGTCCTTCGAGCTGACCGTCGGCAAGCCGCAGGTCGTCACCAAGGAGATCGACGGCAAGACCTGCGAGCCGGTCGAGCGGCTCACCATCGACGCCCCGGAGGAGTACCTCGGCGCGATCACCCAGCTACTGGCGACCCGCAAGGGCCGGATGGAGCAGCTGGTCAACCACGGCACCGGCTGGATCCGGATGGAGTGGCTGGTCCCGGCCCGGGGCCTGATCGGCTTCCGTACCGAGTTCCTCACCGACACCCGGGGCACCGGCATCCTGCACCACGTCTTCGAGTCGTACGAGCCGTGGTTCGGCGAGCTGCGCACCCGCAACAACGGTTCCCTCGTCGCGGACCGGGCCGGCGCGGTCACGTCGTTCGCGATGATCAACCTTCAGGAGCGCGGCCAGCTCTTCGTCGAGCCGACCACCGAGGTGTACGAGGGCATGATCGTCGGGGAGAACTCCCGCTCCGACGACATGGACGTCAACATCACCAAGGAGAAGAAGCTCACCAACATGCGCGCGTCGACCTCCGACGAGACCGAGAAGCTGATCCCGCCGCGCAAGCTGTCGCTGGAGCAGGCCCTCGAGTTCTGCCGCGAGGACGAGTGCGTCGAGGTCACCCCGGCCGCGATCCGGATCCGCAAGGTGGTGCTCGACCAGACCATCCGTGGCCGGGCCGCCGCCCGCCGCAAGCACGCCGGCTGACGTACGACCGCAGCCGCCCCCGGAGCCCGGACCGCACCGCACGGTCCGGGCTCCGCCTGTTCCGGCCCCGCGACAGCGGTCAGGCGGGGCGGACGGCGAGGAAGGCGAACAGGTCGGGCACCGGGCCGGAGCCGGCCTCGGCCGTGCGGACCAGGGTCAGGCCGGCGTCGGTGACCGCGTTGAGCAGGTCGGCCAGCGGCACGTGCCAGGCGCCGACGCGCACCCGCACCCCGTGCGGCGTCCAGGCCCGGAAGCTGCGCTCCCGCTCGGCGTAGCCGCCGTCGATCACGATCCGCCGCGGGTCGGAGCGGTCGGCGAACGCCCCGGTGAAGCACGGGTGCACTCCGACGTGGACGAACCGCCCGCCCGGCGCGAGCACTCGCGCGGCCTCGGCGATCACCGCCGCGTAGTCGGGCACGTCGGTGTGCGCCAGCACGCACGCCACCGCCGGCACCGAGGCGTCGGCCACCGGCAGCGCCACCGCGTCGGCACGGGCCGCCGGCAGGCGCGGGCGGGCGTGCCGCAGCTGCCCGGCGGACAGGTCGACCCCGACCGGGTCCCAGCCCAGCCGGCGCAGCTCCGCCGCCTGGAGCCCGGTGCCGCAGCACAGGTCGAGGCAGCGGCCGGGGCCCGGCCCGAGCAGGTCGCCAAGCCGAGCGCGGACCCGCGTCATGTAGTCGCTGGACGTGTCGGTGGCGAACGCCTCGTACCAGTCGGCGTGCGCGTCGTAGGCGGCAACCGTCATCCCCGCACGGTACGACCGATCGCCCCGGCCCGCCGCCCCGTCGACGATCCGCTACGGTCAGCCGCATGACCTGGGACGAGCTCGACGCCCATCTGGACGGGGTGCCCGGCACCGTGTCGGCGTACGTGGGGCGGGTCGGCGCGGCCCCCACCTGGACCCGGCACGCCGACGCGACCCACTACGCGGCCAGCACCATGAAGGCCGCGGTGCTCGTCGCGCTGCACCGCGCCGCCGAGGCCGGCACCCTCGACCTCGACGCCCCGGTGCCGGTGGGCAACGAGTTCGACTCGGCGCTGCCCGGCGCCCCCCGGTTCTCCTGCGCCCGGCACTACGACAACGACGAGGCGGTCTGGGAACGCGTCGGCGGCGACGCGCCGCTTCGCTGGCTCGCCCACCGGATGATCGTCCGCTCCAGCAACCTCGCCACCAACCTCGTCATGGGCCACGTCGGGCTGCCGGCGGTGGCGCGGGTGTGGGACCTCGCCGGCGCCCGGCACAGCGTCACCGGCCGGGGCATCGAGGACTTCGCCGCCCGCGAGGCGGGCGTCACCAACCTCGTCACCGCCGCCGACCTGGCCGCCCTGCTCGGTGCCCTGGCCCACGGCGCGGGCACCCCCGGCCCGCTCGCCTCGCCGGCCGGCTGCGCCGCCATGCTGGACGTGCTGTGCGCCCAGGAGCACCGCGAGGACCTCGCCGCCGGGCTGCCCGAGGGCACCCGCATCGCGCACAAGAACGGCTGGGTGCGGGGCGTACGGCACGGCGCCGGGGTGGTCTTCCCCGACGACGCGCCGCCGTACTCGATCGTCGTCTGCACCACCACCGACCTCGCCGACGGCGGCCCCACGGGCGAGGAGGAGGACGACGCCTGCCGGTTGATCGCGCGGGTCTCCGCCGCTGCCTGGGCGGCCCGGCGGGACCTGTGAACCCGCCGGCGCCGCCCGGCACGCGCCGGTGCCCGGCCCGTCACTCCAGCAGGTTGGTCCGCAGCGCCGCCAGCACCTCGTCGGTCACGCCGAGCCCGTCGCGCAGGTACGCCCCGAACGACCCGTGCACCCGGCGCACCTCCGCGTACGCCGCGTCCAGGTACTCCTCGCGCACCTCCAGCACCGGGCGCACCGCCGCCACGTCCAACGCCGGCTGCCGGCGCCGCATCGCCTCCAGCAGCACCTCCCGCAGGCTCTCGGAGAGCCGGTTGTTCGCCAGGTAGTCCTCCCGGATCGCGGCCTCGTCCACGCCGAGCGCGCTGAGCAGCAACACCGTCAACCAACCGGTGCGGTCCTTCCCCGCCGTGCAGTGGTAGACCAACGGCAGGTTCTCCGCCTCGGCCGCCAGCCGTACGGCCGCGCTGAAGCTCGCCCGCGCCGACTCCCCCGTGACGAACCACCGGTAGATCGCTGCCATCGCCGCCGGCGTGCCCTGCTCCGCCAGGGCCGCGTACACCCCCGGGTCGTGCCCCAGCAGCACCGCCGAGACGTACGTGAACACCGGGTGCTCGGCGTCGTGCACCGGCAGGTGCACCACCCGCGTCCCCGGGGGCAGCCGGTCCGGCGGGCCGAGCGTCATCTCCGACCGGTCCCGCAGGTCGACCACACAGGCCGGACCCAGCTTGGCCAGCACCGGCAGGTCCTCGTCGGTCAGCCGGCCCAGCGCCGGGGTGCGGATCAGCACCCCCGGGCGCACCCGCCGGCCGTCGAGGCCGACCAGGCCGCCGAGCTCCCGCGCGTTGGGCGCGCCCACCAGTTCCCAGTCCCGCTCGCTCATGCCCACACTCCACTGCGCTCCGTGCCGGCGCGCCGCACCGCCCGGCACCCGATGATCCGGTCGCTCCGCCGCCTCATTGCCGGCCTCCCCTGCACTCGCCGCTGTCCGTATAGGGTGCCGCACATGACGATCGCCGCGGTACGCACCCACCGGCTCTCCGCCCCCTTACACACCCCGTTCGTCACGGCGCTACGCCGCACCACCACCGTGGAGACCCTGGTGGTGGAGCTGGTGGACGCCGACGGCCGGTCCGGCTACGGCGAGGCGCCGCAGGTGTGGCAGGTGACGGGGGCCTCCGTCGCCGGCTCCGAGGCGTGCGTACGCGAACTGATCGGCCCGGCCGTCGTGGGCCGCGACGCCGACGACCTGGTGGCACGCTGCAACCAGGTGCAGCGGGTCGTGGTCGGCAACGAGGCGGCCAAGGCAGCCGTCGACGTCGCGCTGCACGACCTGGCGGCGCGGCGGCTCGGCGTACCGCTGGTGCGGCTGCTCGGGGGCACCGCCCTGCGCGTGGCCACGGACGTCACGCTCGCGGCGGGCGACGCGGTGGACCTGGCGGCGGCGGCCCGGCAGCGGCAGGCGGAGGGCTTCGGCGTGCTCAAGCTGAAGGTGGGCACCGACGCCGCCGGCGACCTGGCCCGGGTCCGGGCCGTGCGCTCCGCCGTCGGCGACGGGGTGCGCATCCGGCTCGACGCCAACCAGGGGTGGACTCCCCGCGAGGCCGTCCGCGTCATCCGCGGCGTCGAGGACGCCGGGCTGGACGTGGAGCTGGTGGAGCAGCCCGTCGCCCGCTGGGACCTGGACGGGCTGGCCTGGGTCAGCGACCGGGTCGACGTGCCGATCCTCGCCGACGAGTCGGTCTTCGGCGCGCGCGACCTGGTCGAGGTGATCCGCCGCCGGGCCGCCGACATGGTCAACGTCAAGCTCGCCAAGTGCGGCGGCCTGTACCCCGCCCGCACCCTGCTCGACCTGGCCGCCGCGCACGGCCTGGGCACCGTCGTCGGGTCGATGATGGAGAGCCAGGTCGGCATCGGCGCCGCCGCCAGCCTGGCCGCCGCCCACGGCACCACCGCCGTCGCCGACCTGGACGCCGCCTGGTGGCTGGCCTGGTCGCCGGTGCGCGGCGGCCTGCGCTACGACGGGGCGAGCGTCGTGCTGCCCGACGCGCCGGGACTCGGCGTGACCTCCGTGACTGAAGCAAAGATGCAGGCGCGTGGTTGATGGTTGACGAAAACTTTCATAGGGTGCCGGGACGGACGGCGTGAACTGGGAGGTGGGCGTGGAGCTGCAACCGGGCCAGGAGGCCGTGGTCCGGGTCGCCGTCGCGACCCTCTGGACCTCACCCGAGGCCGTACGGCCCGTCGACCGTCCCGCCCTCGCCGGGCGTACCGACATCGCCGCCTGGATCTCGGGGATGGACACCGACCAGCAGGTCGGCGACTGCGTGCTGAGTCAGCTGCTGCTCGGTGAGCGGGTGCTCGTCACCGAGCTGCGACCGGACGGCTGGGCGCACGTGGTGGCACTCGAACAGCGCGCCCCCCTGCTGCACCCGCGCGGCTACCCCGGCTGGCTCCCCGCCGAGCAGCTCGTGCCGGCCGCCGACACCACCGAGACCACCGCCGCCCCGCTGGTGGTGGACGCCACCGTCACCGCGCTGCGCGACGCGCCGGGCGGCGCCGAGGTGCTCCCCGGCGTCGTCCTCGGCACCCGGCTGACCCCGGCCGGCCCGGCCACCGACGGCTGGCAGCCGGTCCACGCGCCCGGCCACGCCGACCCGCTCTGGCTGCCCGGCCGCGACGCGGTGCCGGTGCCGGAGACGCCCCCGTCGGCCGGCGAGGTGCTGGCCGTCGCCCAGCGGCTGCTCGACGTCGTCTACATCTGGGGCGGGGTGTCGGCGTACGGCATCGACTGCTCCGGCCTGGTCCACCTGGCCTGGCGTCGGCTCGGCGTGCTGCTGCCGCGTGACGCCAGCGACCAGGCGACGGCGACGACGCCCGTGCCACTGGGCGCGGAGCGCCCCGGCGACCTCTACTTCTTCGCCCGGCCCGGGCGCCGGATCCACCACATCGGCATCGTCACCGCCGACCCGCGCCCCGGCGACGACCGTCGGATGCTGCACGCCTGCTACGTGCGGCGCCGGGTGCTGGAGGAGCGACTGCCCGACGAGCGCACCGCCACCCTGGTCGGCGCGCACCGGGTCTGACCCACCCACGACGAGAGAGGGCGCTCCCGGTCGGGAGCGCCCTCTCTCGTCGTGTCGCGTACGCCTCAGTGACCGACGTCGGTCAGCACCCGGCGCCGGTCCCGGGAGGACTTGATCAGGCTGGCCGCGGTGGCCACGGCCAGGGTGCCGAGGATGACGGTCAGCGAGAGCCAGATCGGGATGTGCGGGGCCCAGGAGACGTGCTCGCCGCCGTTGATGAACGGCAGGTTGTTGTCGGCCAGGGCCTCCAGCACGAGCTTGACGCCGATGAAGCCGAGCACCACGGCCAGGCCGTAGCTGAGGTAGATCAGGCGGTTCAGCAGGCCGCCGAGCAGGAAGTAGAGCTGCCGCAGCCCCATCAGCGCGAAGACGTTGGCGGTGAAGACCAGGTACGGCTCCTGCGTGATGCCGAAGATCGCCGGGATCGAGTCGAGCGCGAAGATCAGGTCGGTGGTGCCGATGGCGATCATCACGATCAGCATCGGCGTGAACATCCGCTTGCCCTTGACGGTGTGGGTCGTCAGCCGGGCGCCGTCGTACTCCCGGGAGATCGGCAGCGCCTTTCGGCTCCACCGGATCAGCGCGTTCTCGGAGAAGTCGTCCGCGTCCGGCTCGCCCTGGCGGGCCAGGTTGATCGCGGTGTAGATCAGGAACGCGCCGAAGATGTAGAAGACGAAGGAGAACTGCGAGATCAACGCCGCGCCGGCCGCGATGAAACCGCCCCGCATGACCAGCGCAAGCACGATGCCGACCAGCAGCACCTTCTGCTGGTACTGCCGGGGCACCCCGAACCGGGCCATGATGATCACGAAGACGAAGAGGTTGTCGACCGAGAGGCTGTACTCGGTGAGCCAGCCGGTGTAGAACTGCCCGGCCGCGCTGGCGCCGGAGGCCAGCCAGAGGCCGGCACCGAAGATCAGGGCCAGGGCGACGTAGAACCCGACCCAGAGGCTCGACTCACGCACACTGGGCTCGTGCGGCCGCCGACCGACGATCAGCAGATCCACGAGCAGGATCCCGGTGAGGGCGACGAGCGTCCCCGCCCAGACCAGTCCGGACACGTCCAAGGTTCATTCCTCCGGCAGACACGCAACGACCGGCACACCGTACGCCCTCGGTGGACGCGGTGTGCCGATGACAACTGACTCTGGTGACTGACGGAGGTCTCTTCCGTCGCCGACCCCGAAGGGGCGGCGACCCACGGGGCCGGGTCGCGCGCCCAGGATCTGCGCTCGACCGTGCTGACGACTCCGTCGCGGGGGAATACTCCCCTCCTCGTCCGCCATTCTCGCCCACCGCCGCCACCGCCCGCACCCCGGGTCGTGAGTGTCCTTTCCCACCCGTCGCATCGGCGTTCCTCGGTCTCCGCCGCCGGCACGGCGGGCGCGTCTGCCGGTGTCGGCGCGCCCGGTGGGGCCGCAGTGGGCGGCACCGTCCGTGGCCGGGCGCACCGCCCGTACGGCATCCTAGGAGGCTAGGTGCTCCTGGACGACGGGGACCAGCGGCGCGGCCAGCGGCCAGCCGGCCGCGAGCAGCGCGTCGCAGGCGGCCACCGCCCGGGCGAGCCGGCGCCGGTGCGGGCCGGCGAGCTCCACCACCGGCACCCCGCAGCCGGCCAGCTCCGCCCGGAACCGCCCGGTCATCCACGCCCGCAGGTGCTCCCCGTCGCGCAGCCCGTCGTCGTCGAAGGGCACCCCGACGTGGTCGGTCAGCAGGTACAGCGCGGGCCGCCGGGCCGCCGCACGGACCCGCGCCGACGTCGACCCCAGGTACCGCTCCTCCCAGACGGCGGTGGCCCGCGCGTCCGTGTCGCAGAAGAGCAGCGGGCCGGAGGACCTCGCCGCGGCGTCCTCCGCCGCCTGCTGCTCCCGGACCACCTCGGCGAAGTCGTCGCGGTCCCAGGCCACGTCGGAGACGGTGGCCGCGGCGTCCCGCTCGCGCAGCCGGGCCAGCTTCCGCGCGGTCAGCTCCCGGCCGTACTCGGGGACCCAGCGGGTGCCGTAGTGCGCGGCGAGGGCGGCGGCCATCGTGGTGGTGCCGGTCGACTCCGCGCCCACTACCACCACCCGCCGGACGAACCAGGCCCGCACCGGCGGGCTGAGCAGGTCCCAGTGCCCCGCCGGGTCCGCGCGCACCGCCGTACCCGACACCGGGACGCCGCGCCGCCCCGGGTCCACGCAGACCGACACCGCCCCGAAGCGCCGGGCCAGCTCCTCGCCGTACGGCTCCGAGGAGAAGACGGCGTCCACCGGCGCCCCGCCCAACGCCTCGCGGAACACCGCGCAGTGCAGATCCCAGACCGCCGGGTCGGCGTAGTCCACCGGATGGTCGTCGTGGCGGCCGACGAAGCGCACCCACGGGGTGTCCGTGTGCGCCTCGCGCAGCCACTCCAGCCGTAGCGCGAGGGGGATCGACTCCCGGCGCGACGGCGCCACCACCACGGTGACCGCCGCGCAGCGTGCCGCGGCGGCCCGGACCAGCGCGTGGTGCCCCGCGTGCGGCGGATAGAACTTGCCCACCACCATGCCGTGCCGGAACTCCGGCGCCGACCGGGACGGCCCGGCCTCGGCACCCGACGCCGGGCACCCGCCGGCCGGCGCCCGACCGGCGCTCACAGCGCCGCCGGGGCCGGGCCGGGCGGCACCGGGGTCGGGGCGCCGCCGCGCCGCAGGTCCGCCCGCCACTCGCGCAGCCCGAGCACGCAGAGCCCGAGGAAGATCACGTAGAGGGCCGCGGTGAGGTACAGACCCTTGTAGGCGTAGAGCGGAATGTAGATCAGGTCGACGGCGATCCACAGCCACCAGCTCTCCACCCGCTTGCGGGTCTGCCCGTACGTGGCCAGCAGCGACAGCGCGGTCGTCAGCGCGTCCGGCAGGGGCACGGTGGAGTCCGTGGCCCCGTCCAGCAGCGCCCAGAGCCCGCCGGTCAGCACCACGCCCGCCGCCGCCAGCGCCCACCACTCCCGGCGGCCCGTCCGGCCGACGTTGAGCCGGGTGCGCCGCTCGCCGCCGTACAGCCAGGCCCACCACCCGTACAGGCCCAGGCCGACGTAGACGAGCTGGAGACCGGCGTCGGCGTAGAGGCCGGCCGTCCAGAACAGCAGCATCAGCAGCAGCACGTTGGCGATGCCGACCGGCCAGTTGGCGATCCGCTGCCGGGCGACGAGCCACACGTTGAGCACCCCGGTGACGAAGCCGAGCAGCTCGGCCCAGGTGGTGCCCGTGCCCGCCACGGTGAACGCCGTGCCGGTGAGCCACTCGATCATCGGCTCTCCCCTTTCCGCGCGCCCACCCTAGATCGGCCCGACCCGCGGGAACAGGCCCCCGCGGCGCCCGGCCCGCGCGGCGGCGTGAAAGGCTGCCGGGATGGTGCTTGAGGTCGCGCTCATCGACGTACTGCCGGGACACGAGGACGAGTTCGCCGCCGCGTACGCCGAGGGGCATCCGGTGCTCGCCGGGACGCCCGGCTGCCGGTCGGTGCGGATGACCCGGGGCGTCGAGTCCCCGAGCCGGTTCGTGCTGCTGGTCGAGTGGGACTCCGTCGAGGCGCACAACGACAACTTCCGCGGCACCGAGCGCTTCGCGCGGTGGCGGGCGCTGATCGGCCCGCACTTCGCCGGCCCGCCGCTTGTCGAGCACTTCGTGGACGTGCCGGCCTGAGCTGTCGTACCCCTGCCCTAGGGTGCGCCGTGCACGCGTCGGCCGCCGGTCCCGACGGTCTCGGGGGCGCCGGGCCCGGTTGCCGCGCGGCGACGTCCGCTCCGCCGCTCCCGGAGCGCCGGCAGCACCGGTGGGCCGGGCTCAGTCGGCGGCGAGCCGGCTCAGCGCCGCGACCGTCTCCTCCGGGCCGAGGGCGGCGTCCAGCAGCCAGCCGGTGAGCCGCTCGTACCGGTCGACGTCGATCGCCGTCGCCAGGCGCACGTCGGTGGTGAGCGCCTCCAGCATCACGGTGCGCGGGTCGGCCGGATCGGGGAACGAATAGCAGGAGTAGGGCGTGAACGGGTGCACCCCGCCGCTCGGGACGGCGCCCCGGGGCAGCAACCGGATCGTCACGTGCGGCAGGCCGGCCAGGTCGACCAGGTGCCGCAGCTGCTCCCGCCACACCTGCGGCGGGGTGTCGCCGGCCTCGCAGGCCGCCTCGGCGAGCAGCGCCGTGTAGCGGGGCGGATCGTCGCGCCGCAGCACCTCGTGCCGCAGCGCCCGGGCGCGCACGTCGGCCTCCACGTCGAGGGCCGGTTCGAGCAGCCGGCCGGCGGCGATCCGCAGCCGCGCGTACGCGGGCGTCTGGAGCAGCCCCGGCACGACGGCGGGTTGCCAGTCGACGATGCTGGCCGCCCCCGCCTCCAGCTCGGCGTAGGTGCGCTGCCGCTCCCCCATCTCCCCCAGCGCCTTCCACCAGCCCCGGCTGGTGGCGGCGTCGCGGGCGATCACGATGAGCGCGTCGCGGTGGGCCGCTGGGACCCCGTAGACGTCGAGCAGGTCGAGCACGTCGGCCAGGTCGGGGCGGCTCTGCCCCAGCTCGATGCGGGACAGCTTCGAGGTGGAGGCCCAACCCAGCCGGTCGCAGACCTGTTCCAGCGTCAGCGCCTCCCGCCGTCGCAGTTGGCGCAGCTCGGCGCCCAGCCGCGCGCGACGAATGACCGGACTCGTTGGCAACGGCATCCCAGCCTCCCCACGGAGGGAGAGTACGCAGGACGATCACCCAGCGCAATACCGTGCTCGCGTACCGCAATCACCGGTATCCGTCGCCGCCCGCCCGCGCCGCGCGGGACCGGCCCCGCGCGGGCGCCGGGACGCCCCGGATCACTTCACGCCCGCGGCCTCCATCCCCCGCAGCTCCTTCTTGAGCACGGAGACCTCGTCGCGGATCCGGGCGGCCAACTCGAACTGCAACTCCCGGGCCGCGGCCAGCATCTGGTCGTTGAGTTCCTGGATGAGCTGGGCGAGCTCGGCGCGGGCCATCCCCTCCCGCGCGGGCCCGGCACCCTCGACGCGGCTGCGGCTGCGGGTCTCCTTCACCGGCGCCTTGCCCCGGGAGAGCTGCCGCACCGCGCCGCCGACCCGGCTGTTCTCGGTGTCCTCCGCCTCGCGGTAGATGTCGTCGAGAATGTCATGGATCTTCTTGCGCAGCGGCTCGGGGCTGATCCCGTGCGCCTCGTTGTGCGCGATCTGCTTGGCCCGCCGGCGGTCGGTCTCCTCGATCGCCGCCGCCATCGACGGGGTGATCTTGTCGGCGTACATGTGCACCTGGCCGGAAACGTTGCGCGCCGCCCGCCCGATGGTCTGGATCAGCGACCGGCCGCTACGCAGGAAGCCCTCCTTGTCGGCGTCGAGGATGGCGACCAGCGACACCTCGGGCAGGTCCAGGCCCTCCCGGAGCAGGTTGATGCCGACCAGCACGTCGTAGTCGCCCTTGCGCAGCTCGCGCAGCAGCTCCACCCGGCGCAGGGTGTCGACCTCCGAGTGCAGGTAGCGCACCCGGATGCCGTTCTCCAGGAGGTAGTCGGAGAGGTCCTCGGCCATCTTCTTGGTCAGCGTGGTGACCAGCACCCGCTCGTCGCGCTCGGTGCGCAGCTTGATCTCGTGCATCAGGTCGTCGATCTGCCCCTTGGTGGGCTTGATGACGACCTCCGGGTCGATCAGGCCGGTGGGGCGGATCACCTGCTCGACGAACTCGCCCTGGGCCTGCTCCAGCTCCCAGGGGCCGGGCGTGGCGGAGAGGAAGACCATCTGGCCGACCCGCTCCAGGAACTCGTCGAAGCGCAGCGGCCGGTTGTCGGCGGCGCTGGGCAGCCGGAAGCCGTGGTCGATCAGCATCCGCTTGCGGGACGCGTCGCCCTCGTACATGCCGCCGATCTGCGGGATGGTCACGTGTGACTCGTCGACAACGGTCAGGAAGTCGTCGGGGAAGTAGTCGAGCAGGCAGTGCGGCGGGCTGCCCGGCAGCCGCCCGTCCATGTGCATGGAGTAGTTCTCGATGCCGGAGCAGAACCCCACCTGGCGCATCATCTCGATGTCGTAGGTGGTGCGCATCCGCAGCCGCTGCGCCTCCAGCAGCTTGCCCTGCCGCTCCAGCTCGGCCAGCCGCTCGGCCAGCTCGGTCTCGATGTCGCGGATCGCCCGCTCCATCCGCTCCGGGCCGGCGGCGTAGTGCGTGGCCGGGAAGATCACCAGCCCGTCGACCTCGCGGACCACGTCGCCGGTGAGCGGGTTGAGGTAGTAGAGCTTCTCCACCTCGTCGCCGAAGAGCTCGATCCGGACGGCCAGTTCCTCGTAGGCCGGGATGATCTCCAGCGTGTCACCGCGGACCCGGAACGTGCCCCGGTTGAAGGCCATGTCGTTGCGCGTGTACTGGATGTCGACCAGCCGGCGCAGCAACTGGTCGCGGTCCAGCTCCTGCCCCACCGCGACCCGCACGGCGCGGTCGAGGTACTCCTCCGGGGTGCCCAGGCCGTAGATCGCCGAGACGGTCGCCACCACCACCACGTCGCGGCGGGTGAGCAGCGACATGGTCGCCGAGTGCCGCAGCCGCTCGACCTCCTCGTTGATCGAGGAGTCCTTCTCGATGTAGGTGTCGGTCTGCGGGATGTAGGCCTCGGGCTGGTAGTAGTCGTAGTAGGAGACGAAGTATTCGACCGCGTTGTGCGGCAGCAGCTCGCTGAACTCCTTGGCCAGCTGCGCGCAGAGCGTCTTGTTGGGCGCCAGCACCAGCGTCGGCCGCTGCAACCGCTCGACCAGCCACGCGGTGGTGGCGCTCTTGCCGGTGCCGGTCGCGCCGAGCAGCACGGTGTTGCGGTCGCCGCGTCGGACCCGCCGCTCAAGGTCGTCGATGGCCGCCGGCTGGTCGCCGGCCGGCTGGAACTCGCTGATGACCTGGAAGCGACCGTCGAGCCGGGGAATGTCGAGCGCCATGACACCAACCGTACGCCGCAGGTCCGACACCGCGCGGCGACATCGCCCCCTGCTGCGATCGCCTTCGATATCCCATTGTGTGGCCGATGTCACCGGACTACCCTCTCGGTGTAGGCCGCTCGCGGCGGCCGACCGGGCAGGTGGCCAGGCCGACAGGGCCGGCCCGCCCCCGGCACAGGGGTCGCAGCACCCGGTTGCCCGGCGTGCGCACCCGACGTGGTCGCGCGAGACGCGCTGACCGGCCGCCGCGAGCGCCCCTGCACGTCACCCCACGGGGGCGAGTCCCGTTCAACCTCCCGTGGAGACCTCCGCCGCCCGGGCCACGCGTCCCGGCCCGACCCGCCCGCCGCACGACGACGCCCACACCGGGGACGTCCCGGCGCCGGCCGGCCGCCGGCGCAAACTCCTGCTGGCGCTCACGGCCGTGGCCGTGCTCAGCGCCGTCGCGCTGGTGGTGGGGCTGCCGAGCTGGACCTCGCCGGGGCCGGAGCCGCCCCGGGCGCTGACCGGCGACGAGCGGGAGCGGCTCGCCGCGATGCGGGTCACCAACTACCGCGACCTGCGGGCCGGGGTACGCGTGACGGCGGGCACCGGCGGCGCGCGTACCGACCTGGTCGGCTGGGTCGACTGGTCGCGCTCGCTCGTCTACCTCGACGTCGGCGGGCCCGGCGCCGGTGCCGAGCGCGGACTGCTCCAGGCCACCCCGGCGGTGGCCCTGCTGCGCCCCGACCCGACGGCGGTGCCGACCCCCGCGCCGCCGCCGCTGGTACCGCCGGCCGACCGCTGGCGGCTGCACGACCCGCCCGACGGGCGCGCGCTGGCCGCCGTACTCGACCTGCTCTTCGGCCTCGCCACGGACCGTCCGGAGCCGCCGGCCGACACCGCCCGCCGGATGGGCGGCGGCACGGTGGGGGCGGTGCCGGTCGACATCCTCCGGGTGCCGCCGCCCGCCGCCGGCGCGCCGGCACCGCCCTCGGCCCCGGCCGCGTCCAGGAACGCGGGCGAGCAGCCGCGCTACTGGCTGGGCCACGACGCCCGGCTGCACCGGCTGGAGACCGAGCTGCCCGGCGTCGGCCCGGTGACCGTGCAGCTGAACCGGAGCGACCGGCCCACGCTGCGCCCCGTCGACGCCCTCGGCGGCCGCCCCGGACAGCCCCGTGCGCTGACCGCAGCCGAGCGGGCCCGGCTCGACCGGTTGCCCGCCCGCCTGCGCGCCCGTGGCGCCGCCGTGACGCTGACCGCGCCCGTCTCCACCGGCACGCAGCTGCGCGCGACCGGCTGGGTGAGCTGGAGCGGACGGACCGCGTACCTTGCCGTCGCCGGCCTCGGCGGGCCGGAGCGCCGGACGCTGGTGCGGATCGACGGCACCCGGGTGTCCCTCGCGCAGGCGCCGGCCGCGACGGCCCCCGGCGGGGTGGAGGCGCCCGGAGCGCCGCCGCTGCCGCCGCCCGCCAGGGGCTGGCGGGCCGACCCGGGGCGGGCCGGCGAGCTGGGGCCGATGCTCGACGCGAC
>NZ_JBAKHV010000017.1:0-97159 GCF_036906775.1 Micromonospora sp. CPCC 205561
GCGGGCGCGGCCGCGGGGATGGCCGCCGGCACCGGTCCGGGGTGCGGCGGCGCCGGCGCGGGTCCCGCCGACGCGGCGGACCCCGGCCCGGCCATCGGCGGGCCGGAGTTCCTGGGCATGCCGGGAGCGCAGCCACCGGGTCGCGCCGGCGGCGCGCAGGGGCGCACCGACTTCCGCTGGCTGATGATGTCCGACGTCTGCAAGCACTGCACCCACGCGGCCTGCCTCGACGTCTGCCCGACCGGCTCGCTGTTCCGCACCGAGTTCGGCACGGTGGTGGTGCAGGAGGACATCTGCAACGGCTGCGGCTACTGCGTCTCCGCCTGCCCCTACGGCGTCATCGACCAGCGCCAGGGCGACGGCCGGGCGTGGAAGTGCACGCTCTGCTACGACCGGATCGGCGCCGGCGGGACCCCCGCCTGCGCGCAGGCCTGCCCCACCGAGTCCATCCAGTACGGTCCCCTCGACGAGCTGCGGGAGCGGGCGGCGGCCCGGGTGGCGACGCTGCACGAGCGGGGCGTGGGCGAGGCGCGGCTCTACGGGCACGACCCGCACGACGGGGTCGGCGGCGACGGCGCGTTCTTCCTGCTGCTCGACGAGCCCGAGGTGTACGGGCTGCCGCCCGACCCGGTGGTCACCACCCGGGACCTGCCGAAGATGTGGAAGCGGGCCGGCCTGGCGGCCCTGGCGATGGCGGCGGCGGCCGTGGCCGCCTTCGCGGGAGGTTCCTCGTGAGTGCGCAGCGCCCGGTCGGCGACCTGTTCCGCCGCTTCCGCGAACGCCTCGGCGACGCCGCCCCCGGCGGGCCGGGCGACCTCGGCGCGACCGGCACGTCGCCGGCACGCGGCGGGGCACCCGCGCGCGCCCCGGGCGGCGACACGCTCCCGGGCCACCCGTCGCGTCCGGCGCCGGCTCCCGCGTCCGGCGGGCGGCGGCGCGGCGGGCGGGGCCGGCGCGGCGGCGAGGAACTCCGGGTGCCGGAGGCGGAGTTCACCTCCTACTACGGCCGGCCCATCCTCAAGGCGCCCGTCTGGAAGTGGGACATCGCCGCCTACCTGTTCACCGGTGGGCTGGCCGCCGGCTCGTCGCTGCTCGCGGCGGGCGGGCAGCTCACCGGCCGGCCGGCGCTGCGCCGGGCCGGGCGGGTCACCTCGCTGGCGGCGGTCACCGCCAGCACCGTCTTCCTGATCAGGGACCTGGGACGGCCCGCCCGCTTCCACCACATGCTGCGGGTGGCCAAGCCGACCTCGCCGATGTCCGTGGGCACCTGGATCCTGAGCGCCTTCGGCCCGGCCGCCGGGATCGCGGCGGCCGCCGAGGGGGCGGCGTGGCTGCCCGAGCGGGGCCTGCCCGGCCTCGCCCGCCGTCTGCTGCCGCCGGTCGGGCACGCCGCCGGGCTGGCCGCCGCGGCGACCGCGCCGGCGCTGGCCACGTACACCGGGGTGCTGCTGGCCGACACGGCGGTGCCGTCGTGGCACGAGGCGTACCCGGAACTGCCGACCATCTTCGCGGGCAGCGCCCTGGCCAGCGGCGCCGGCGTCGGCCTGATCGCCGCGCCGGCCGCGCAGGCCGGGCCCGCCCGGCGGATGGCGGTGGCCGGCGCCGCCCTGGAGCTGTACGGCTCGCACCGCGTGGAGACCCGGCTCGGGCTGCTCAGCGAGCCCTACCGGGTCGGCTCCGCCGGTCGGCTGCTGCGCGCCGGTCGGGCCCTGACCGTCATCGGGGTGGCCGGCGCGCTGCTGGGCCGCCGCAGCCGCAGGCTCTCCGCGCTGTCCGGCGCGGCCCTGCTGGGTGCCTCGGTGGCGACCCGCTTCGGCGTCTTCCACGGCGGGGTCGCCTCGGCGCGGGATCCGAAGTACACGGTGGTGCCGCAGCGCGAGCGCCTGGCCCGGCGGCGCGCCGCCGAGGGCTGACGCCTGCCCGCACCGGCCCGCCGGGCCTGTGGTTCACTGCTGCGTGGAGGCGTTCAGGCGGCTGGTGCCCCTCCCGGTCTTCAAAACCGGTGTGGCCCGGGATCCGGGCCAGGCGGGTTCGATTCCCGTCCGTCTCCGCCACGCTGCGGAAGAGGGGACCATGGGGGACGTCGCGGCCGATCCGCGCCGGCGGGTGCCGCGCACCGACGCGCTGCTCGCCGACCCCCGGCTGGCCGCGGCGGCGAGCACCGTGGGCCGCGAGCGGGTCAAGGCCGCCGTGCGCCGCGCCCAGGAGCGCGCCCGCCGGGGCGAGATCGCCCCCGAGGCGGTGCGCGACGCCGCGCTGGCCGCCCTGCCCGCGCCGGGACCCCGGGCGGTGCTCAACGCCACCGGGGTGGTGCTGCACACCAACCTGGGCCGGGCCGCGCTGTCGCCCGCCGCCGTCGCGGCGGTCGCCGCCGCCACCGGGCACACCGACGTCGAGCTGGACCTGCACACCGGGCGGCGGGCCCGGCGCGGGCGCGACGCCCTCGACGCCCTCGCGGCGGCGGTGCCGGACGCGGGCGCGGTGCACGTGGTGAACAACGGCGCCGCGGCGCTGGTGCTCGCGGCCACCGCGTTGGCCGCCGACGCCGAGATCGTGGTGAGCCGGGGCGAGCTGGTGGAGATCGGCGACGGGTTCCGCCTGCCCGACCTGCTGGAGAGTACCGGCGCCCGGCTGCGTGAGGTCGGCACCACCAACCGCAGCACGCTCGACGACTACGCCGCCGCGGTCGGCCCCCGCACCGGCTTCGTGCTCAAGGTGCACCCGTCGAACTTCCAGGTCACCGGCTTCACCTCGGCGGTGCCCGTGCGGCGGCTGGCCACCCTCGGCGTGCCCGTGGTGGCCGACATCGGCTCCGGGCTGCTCGCGCCCGACCCGCTGCTGCCCGCCGAGCCCGACGCCACCACCACCCTGCGGGCCGGCGCCGCGCTGGTCACCGCCAGCGGCGACAAGCTGCTCGGCGGCCCGCAGGCCGGGCTGCTGCTCGGCGCCGCCGAACTGGTCGAACGGCTGCGCCGGCATCCCCTCGCCCGCGCGTTGCGGGTCGACAAGCTGACCCTCGCCGCGCTCGCCGCCACCCTGGCCGACCCGGCCACCCCCACCAGGGCCGCGCTGCACGCCGACCCGGGTGCGCTGCGGGCGCGCACCGAGCGGCTGCGCGACGCCCTCGCCGCCGACGGGTGCGAGGCGGAGGTGGTGGCGGCCGGCGCGGTCGTCGGCGGCGGCGGGGCGCCGGGCGTCGAACTGGCCTCGTGGGCGCTCAGCCTGCCCGAGCGGTACGCGCGGCCGCTGCGCGTCGGCGACCCGCCCGTGCTGGGCCGGGTGGTGCGCGGGCGGCTGCTGCTGGACCTGCGCTGCGTACCCGCCGACGCCGACGCGACGGTCCACGCCGCCGTGCTGCGGGTGTCCGGGCAGGGCTGAGCCATGTTCGTGGTGGCCACCGCCGGGCACGTCGACCACGGCAAGTCGACCCTGGTCCGGGCGCTGACCGGAATGGAACCCGACCGGTGGGCCGAGGAGCGGCGCCGGGGCATGACCATCGACCTCGGCTTCGCCTGGACCACGCTCCCGTCCGGGGAGACCGTCGCGTTCGTCGACGTGCCGGGGCACGAGCGGTTCGTGCCGAACATGCTCGCCGGCGTCGGCCCCGTCCCCGCCGCGCTGGTGGTCGTGGCCGCCGACGAGGGCTGGATGCCGCAGTCGGCGGAGCACCTGGCGGCGCTGGACGCGCTCGGCGTGTCGTACGGCCTGCTGGTGGTGACCCGCGCGGACCTGGCGGACCCGGGGCCGGCGACGGCCCGGGCCCGCGCGGAGCTGGCCGCCACCTCCCTCGGCGCGGTCGACGCGGTCGCCGTCAGCGCGGTGACCGGCGCCGGCCTGACCGAGCTGCGGGCGGCGCTGGACCGGCTCGCCGCCCGGCCGCCCGCCCCGCACACCGACGCCCCGGTGCGGCTGTGGGTGGACCGCGCGTTCACCGTGCGCGGCGCCGGCACCGTGGTCACCGGCACCCTCGGCGCCGGCCGCCTGCGCGTGGGCGACACGCTGGAGCTGGGCGGCAGCGGGGAACCGGTGCGGGTCCGCGGCCTGCACTCCCTCGGTGCGGCCCGAGCCGAGGTCGCCTCGGTCGCCCGGGTGGCGGTGAACCTGCGCGGCACGCCCCGCGACCGCCTCGGGCGCGGCGACGCGCTGCTCACCCCGGGCCGGTTCCACCGCACGGACCTGCTGGACGTCCGGCTGGCCGGCGACCCCACCGCGGAGCTGCCGGCCACGCTCACCCTGCACGTCGGCGCGGCGGCGGTGCCGGCGCGGGTCCGGCCGCTGGGTGCGGACACCGCCCGGCTCCGGCTCGCCCGGCCGCTGCCGCTGCTGGTCGGGGACCGGGCGCTGCTGCGCGATCCCGGCCGGCACCACGTCGCCGGCGGGGTGACCGTGCTGGACGTGGCGCCGCCGCCGCTGGCCCGCCGGGGCGCGGCGGCGGCCCGCGCGCGGGTGCTGACGGGCGTGGACGGCCGCGCCGACCTGGCCGGCGAGCTGCGCCGGCGGGGCCTGGCCCGCGCCGCCGACCTGGCCCGTACGGGCGTCGAGGTCACCGGCCCGCCCGTGGCCGGCGACTGGCTGGCCGACCCGGAGCACTGGCGGGGCCTGGGCGCCCGGCTGGCCGAGGAGGTCGCCCGGCACGCCCGGGAGCAGCCGCTGGAACCGGGCGCGCCGGTCGAGCTGCTCCGCCAGTGCCTCGACCTGCCCGACCGGGCGCTGGTCGAGGCGCTGGTCCGGCCGCCGCTGCGGCTGCACGCGGGGCGGGTCACCGCGTCGGCGGCCGACGCGCTGCCGGAGCCGGTGGCCCGTGCCGTGGCGCGCATCCGCGCCGACCACGCCGACCACCCGTTCCGGGCCCCCGAGGCCGAGCGCCTCGCCCAGCTGGGGCTCGGACCCCGGGAGATCGGCGCGGCCGTACGCGCGGGTGCCCTGCTGCGGCTCACCGGGAACGTGGTGCTGCTGCCCGGCGCGGTCGACGACGCCGCGCGGGTGCTGGCCGGGCTGCCCCAGCCGTTCACGCTCAGCGCCGCCCGCCGGGCGTTGGACACCACCCGCCGGGTCGCGGTGCCGTTGCTGGAGCTGCTGGACAGTCGCGGCGTGACCCGGCGGCTGCCCGACGACGCCCGGATCGTGGTGACCGCCCGGTCCTGAAGCCGCCCCGGCGGGGCCGGCGGTCGCCTAGCGTGGCGCCATGGACCCTTGCGCGGTCTGGCGGGACACCCAGCACAAGTGGCGGATCGAGGCGTACCGGGCGCCGGACCTGCGTTTCGCGATCTTCGCCACCAACGGCACCACCGAGTCCGCGCCGCTGTGGCTGTTCGGGATGTCGGCGCTGGCGCGGTGGCTGATGACGCACAAGATCTCCCTCGACGACCTGGAGGCCGACTGACATGGGGGCGTTGGCCGGTCAGCTCGCGCTGGTGGCGGTGCTCGTGCTCGTCAACGCGGCCCTGTCGGGCAGCGAGATGGCGCTGGTGACGCTGCGCGAGGGGCAGGTGCGGCAGTTGGGTCGGCGCAGCCGCTCCGGCGAGCGGCTGGCCCGGTTGGTGCGTGACCCCAACCGGTACCTGGCCACCATCCAGCTCGGCATCACCCTCGCCGGGTTCCTCGCCTCCGCCGCCGCCGCGGTGTCCCTGGCCGAGCCGCTGGTCGGGCCGCTGGGTTTCCTCGGCGGGGCCGCGCGGGGCGTGGCGATCGTCCTGGTCACGGTGCTGCTCACGTTCGTCACCCTGGTCGTCGGCGAGTTGGCCCCCAAGCGGCTGGCAATGCAGCGCGCCGAGCGTTGGGGGCTGGTCAGCGCCGGCCCGCTGGACCTGCTGGCCCGGCTGTCCCGGCCGGCGGTGTGGCTGCTCAGCCGGACCACCGACGTGGTGGTGCGGCTCGCCGGCGGCGACCCGCGGGCCAGCCGCACCGAGATGACCGAGGACGAGCTGCGGGAGATGCTGGTCAGCCAGCGGGGCCTCTCCGCGCAGCAGCGGGAGATCCTCACCGGCGCGTTCGACATCGCCGGACGGACCCTGCGGGAGATCCTGGTGCCGCGGCTGGACGTGACCCTGCTCCCGGAGTCCCTGCCCGCCGCCGACGGGCTGCGCCGGCTCGCCGCCGCCGGGCGGTCCCGCGCGCCGGTGGTCGGGCCGGGCGGGCTCGACGAGGTGCGCGGGGTGGTGCACATCCGCGACCTCGTCGAGGCGGACTCCGCCACGGTGGGGGACCGGGCCCACCCGCCGCTGCTGCTGCCCGGCACCCTGCCGGTGTCCGACGCGCTGCGCCGGCTGCGCCTGTGCCACCAGCAGCTGGCCCTGATCGTGGACGAGCACGGCGGGGTCGACGGGATGGTCACCATGGAGGACCTGCTGGCGGAGGTCGTCGGCGAGCTGTACGACGAGACCGACCAGGACGTGGCCGGGGTGTCCCGGGAGCCGGACGGTTCGCTGCTGATGCGCGGCGACTTCCCGCTGCACGACCTCGCCGACGTCGGCGTACGCCTGCACTTCCGGCCGTCGCGGGAGTACACGACGGTGGCCGGGCTGGTCCTGGCCCGGCTGGGACACCTGCCGGCGGGCCCCGGGGAGATCGTCCGCCTGCCGGGGCTGACCGTCGAGGTGGTGGAGGTCTCCGGCCGTACGATCCGCCGGGTGCGGCTGCGTGGCTTCTCCGCCGGCGGGTGACCCGGTCGGGTGACGGCGGGCCGAAGACCCACCGAGGGCACGTACCGGACGTACCGTCCGGTACGTGAAGGACCGAGGGATGCGCACGTTCGTCACCGTGCTGGCGGGGCTCGCGGTGATCTACTTCGGCACCACGGGCCGCAGCGAGCAGGACGGTCCCGGCGTGAGCGGGGGACTGGTCGTGCTGGCGCTGCTGGCGGCGCTGCTGGTGTGGCACCTGACGAAGCCGGGCGACAAGACGGTCAAGTAGACCGCGCGCCGCCACGGCCCGGGTGGGCCGGGTTCACTGCCCGGCGGCGCGGGCGACCTCGCCGGCGGACTCCTCGCCGAGGGACACCCGGACCAGCGCCGAGGCGAGCCGCCCGAAGTCGGCCGGGTCGACCAGCCCCGCCAGCCGGTCCGCCGAGGCGGGCAGCCCGAGGCGCTTCGCGCCGGCCAGGGCGCGGCGGTCCGCGTACGGGCGCAGGTCCGGCCAGACCACCTGCGCCTCGCGCAGGAAGATGTCGGCGCCGGTGGGGCCGATGCCGGGAAACTGCGTCAGCAGCCGGCGCAGCGCGGCCGGCTCGCCGTCGCCGTCGCGGCGCAGCCGGCGCAGGTCGCCGCGCCAGCGGTCCAGGCAGAGCCGGGCGCCGGTGCCGAGCATCGTCGAGGTCCGCTCGTCGTAGCGGCGGTAGTGGCCGCGGCCCAGCGCGTCGACCCGATCCTGCCAGCTCGCCGTCTCCATCGCCTGCGGGGTCCGGTAGCCGGCGGCGAAGAGTTCCCGGGCGGCGGCCACGGCCACCCGGGCGCGGATGCGGGTGCTCAGCAGCGTGGCGAGGACCAGCAACTGGTAGAGCGGGGCGGGCCGGTCGGCGAGCCGGATGCCCGCCTCCTCGGCGTACGTGCGGCCCTGCCGGTCCAGCAGGACCCGCGCCACCCTCCGGTCGTCGTCCATCGTCGGGGTGTACCCGCCGCGTGCCCGGCTAGCCCTGCGACCGTCCGCGCCGTCGGGTATGCCGCCGGGCCGGGCGGGTAACCGACGCGCGACCCGGTCGAACCCGGAAAGGAGAGACCCGTGGTGAATCCGCAGCAGGAGGAGCTCCGCCGCAACAACAAGGGCGCCACCAGCCAGGACAGCAAGGGACCGAAGCCCACTGGGCACCCGCTCAACCGTGGCTCGTCGCACGGCGACGAGGGGCGCGCGGTACCCCGGGGGCAGGTGTCGCCGTACGGCCCGGCCACGGAGCCGGTCGCCGACGACGAGAGCCCCGGCGGCTAGCCTCCCCGGCCCACGACGGGCGGCCGCAGCCGGTTCCAGGTGGCTGCGGCCGCCACGCCGTACGCCAGGTGCGGCACGAGGTCGGCCAGCCAGTCCGAGCGGCTCCAGGTGCGCGGGTCGGTCACCCCGAGCAGGGCCGTCGTCCCGTCGGACATCGTCATCACCACGCCGCCGAGGACCCCGGTGGCCAGGGCCAGCGGCATCCGGCGACCGCGGGCCAGCAGCGCGTACCCGACGCCCGCCGCGACCCCCATGCCGTACCCGAGCACGGGCCCGAGGCCCGAGCGGCGGTTGGCCGCCCGGTCCTCGGGACCCAGGTCCACGTGCGCGAGCTGCGCCAGCCGTCGGGCGCTCTCCTCCGGGGTGCTGCTCGCCGGTCGCGCGCGGACCACCATGTCCAGGTAGCTGACCACGTTCAGGGCGGCGCTGCCGACCGCGCCGGCGATCGCCCCGTCGGCGAGGGCCGCCGCCCTCACTTCGGGTCGCCCGGCTCGCGCTCGCCCTTGGGCCCGTAGACCCGTTCGCCCCGGGCGACGCCCCGCTGCCCGCGGTCGGACTGCAGGATCCGGTTGGCGACGTCGTTCGCCTTGCCGTCCGGCACCCGCCGTCCCGAATCGTCGATCGCGTTGCGGATGCGCGCCCGCTGCTTGTCGTACGCGTTGCTGCCGGGCCGTGGTCCTGGCATCGCTGCCTCCTCCGGTCGTCGTCACCGTTGGCGTACCGCGGTCGTCTACCCGTCCGCGCCCCGGCCAACCCCGCCGACGGTTCAGCGCGGCGCGCGGACCACGGCCACCGGGCAGTCGGCGTGGTGCAGCAGCGACTGGCTCACCGAACCCAGCAGCAGCCCGGCCAGCTCGCCGCGGCCGTGCCTGCCGACCACCAGCAACTGCGCCCGCCGCGACGCCTCGGCGAGCACGGTGGCGGGGCGGCCCCGCGTGGTCTCCCGGAGCAGCGGCACGTCCGGCCACCGCTCGGGCAGCCCGGCCACCGCCTCGGCCACCACCCGCTCCTCCTCGGAGCGCAACTCGCTGTCGTCGTACACCAGGGGTCGCATGTCGCCCGGGCCCGTGGAGGCCGGGTGCCGGTAGGCGTGCAGCGCGACCAGGGGCGCGTCACGCACCGACGCCGCCTCGGCGGCGAACTCAGTGGCCAGCCGGGCCGTCTCGGAGCCGTCGACCCCGACCACCACCGGCCCGTCGGTGCGGTCGGCGCCGCGCGCGACCAGCACCGGACAGTCGGCGTACGCGGCGACCTGCACCGCGACGGAGCCGACGACGAGGGCGGAGAATCCGCCGAGCCCCCGGTCGCCGAGCACGATCATCGCGGCGGCGGGCGCCTCGCCGAGCAGCACCGCGGCGGCCTCCCCATCGATGATCTCGCCGGAGATCCGCAGCCCGGGGGCCGTCGCCTCGGCCTCGGCGCTCGCGGCCTCGACGAGCTGCTCTGCCTGGTGCCGCAGGCCGGAGCCGGGGGGCCCGGCGGCGGGCGCGTCCACCGGCACGTGCAGCAGGGGCCAGATGAAGCCGTGCACGATCCGCAGCGGCCGTCGGCGGCGGGCCGCCTCGACGGCGGCGAGGCGCACGGCGCGCAGCGCCGACTCCGAGCCGTCCACGCCGACGACCACCGCCGCGCCGTTCGCCGAATTCACCGCCCACCTCCCGCCGGTACCCGGCCAGTATCGCGGCCGGCACGCCGGTGGCGGGCCGATACCGCACAGCCGGGGCGCTGGGTACGCTGTGCACGACCACCGGGGAGGGAGCGTCGTCGATGGTTGAGCCGGACCAGCCGAGCACCGCGCGAATGATCGACTTCTGGCTCGGCGGCGAGCACCACTTCCCGGTGGACGTGGCGGCCGCCGGCGCCTTCGAGCAGGCGTACGGGCCGTGCGCGCCGGTCTTCCGGGAGCTGCGCGCCTTCCTCGGCCGCGTGGTCCGGGCCATGGTCGCGCAGGGGGTGGAGAGCTTCCTCGTCTTCGGCGCCGGGGTGCCCACCCGGGGCAACGTGCACGAGGTCGCCGCGGAGGCCACGGTGCTCTACACCGACGTGGACCCGGTCACCATCCGCCTCGGGCAGCGCCTGCTCGCCGGCAGCGACCGGGCCGGCTACGGCCACGGCGACGCCACCGACCTCGGCACGGTCGACCGTGCCCAGCTGCACCGGTTCGTGCCGGGGTGGGGGCGGCGCCCCGTCGGGGTGGTCTTCCTCGGCCTGGCCGCGTTCCTGGACGACGAGACGCTGGCCCGCACCCTCGACGAACTCTTCGAGGCGTGTGCGCCGGGCAGCCTGCTGGCGATCGACTTCGACACCGAGGAACTCGCCGGCCACCCGGAGGCCCTCGCGATGATGGGCCCGGCGTTCCGGATGCGGCCGCCGACCGCGTTCGCGCCGCTGCTGGGTCGCTGGACACCCACCGGCGACGGCATCGTCCCGATCACCGAGTGGCGCCCGGACGGCCCGCCGGCGCGGGTGCCGGACGCCTTCCACGGCGCGCTCGCCGTCCGCCCGACGGTCTGACGCCCGGCCGGCGCCGCGTCGCCGCCGGGTCCCTGCCCGCCGTCGCCTCCCGCGTCACGTGCCCGGACCGGGCCGCCTCGGACCGGTGTCCCCGGCTGCCGGGCGGGGGAGGGGACCGCCGTATGATGCTTGCCCTACGGCAAGTTTTTCGAAGGGCGGTCATGTTGGAGGCAGCGGGCCAGGTCTCGCGTGCGCTTCGTTCTGCCCCACCCGACCGGGTGGTGGAGGCGGCGGACGGGGTCATCCGCTCCATGCTCGGCGCCTCGCGGACGGACGTGTTCATCGCCGACTACCGGATCAGCGGGCTCTGGCCGGTGCTGGACGCGGAGCGCGCCGACGGTGGCCCGCTCGCCGAGCACAGCATGGCGCACCGCTGCTTCAGCAGCCAGCAGCCGACGACCGACGCCGACAACGAGGGCGGCTGCCGGCTATACCTGCCGTTGTCGGTGTGGGGGGAGCGGCTGGGCGTGCTCCTCGTCGAGCTGCCCGGCCCGGCCGGCCCGCAGCTCGTCGACCGGGCGGCGGACATCGCCGGTGAGCTGGCCGTCGTGCTGCGCGCGGCGGACCGGGAGACCGACCGCTACCGCCGGGTGCGCCGGCGGGAACGGCTCAGCATGGCCGCCGAGATGCAGTGGGAGCTGCTGCCGGGGCGCGGGGTCAGCCACGCCGCCTTCGAGCTGGCCGGGCAGCTGGAACCGGCGTACACGGTCGGCGGGGACCACTTCGACTGGTCCGTGGACGGTGACCGGCTCACCGCGACGGTGCTCAACGGTGCCGGCATCGGGCTGCCGGCGGCGCTGCTCACCGCCGTCACGGTGAACGCGCTGCGCAACGCCCGGCGCTCCGGGGGCGGCCTGGTCGAACAGGCGGAACTCGCCTCCGACACGCTCTTCTACCAGCACCGGGGCCGCCGGTACGTGGCCACGCTGCTGCTGGAGGTCGACACCGTGGCCGGCCGGGTGCGGGCGGTAGACGCCGGGTCCCCGCACCTGCTGCGGCTGCGCGGCGGCACGGTCACCCCGATCCGGCTGGAGCAGCAGCTGCCGCTGGGCATGTTCGCCGAGGCCCGCTACGACGTGCAGGAGTTCGACCTGGAGCCGGGGGACCGGCTCTTCGTGGTCAGCGACGGAGTGTGGGCCGCCGACCCCGGTGACCGGGGCGCGTACGGGGAACGGGCGATGGCCCGCGCGATGCGCTCCACGCGGCTGCAACCGCCGGCGGAGGCGGTTGGTACGGTGATGCGCGAACTGCACGCCTGGCACGCCGATGCCGACCTGCGCGACGACGCGGTCGTCGTCTGCCTGGACTGGCGCGGTTCCGTCAGCGGGCGCGTCGGATGAGAGCCGTCGCCGGGGTGGCAGAGCACGAGCGGGACGATCGCAGGAGACACCGGGTGGAGCGACCTCCGAATCTCGCCGCGGCGATCGACGCCGCCGCGCAGGCGCTCGTCGGTGTGCTCGACTCGGCGGTGTCCCGGCACCAGATGGCCGTCTCGCCGACCCAGTTGCGTGTGCTGGCGTTGCTCAGCGGCCGGCCGGAGACCAACGTCAACGGCCTGGCGGAGCTGCTGGACGTGGTGCCCTCCTCGGCGAGCCGGCTGTGCGACCGGTTGGAGGCCATCGGCCTGCTGCGCCGGGTGCCCGACCCGCGCGACCGGCGGGAGGTGCGGCTGGTGCCGACGGCGGACGCCGAGGCCTTGCTGCGCGAGTTGCAGGAGCGTCGGCACCGGGCGGTGCAGGCGGTGCTGGACCGAATGCCCGGTCGGGCGCAGCACGAGCTGCTGCTGGCGCTGCTGGCCTTCGAGCGGGCCGCCACGGCGGCCACCACCGAGGCGACGAACGACTCCTCGGTGCGCACGGCCTGACCCGGCACGCCCACGCTCGGCCCGCCGGCGCCCGCCCACTAGTATCCTAGGACGCTTTACGGATGATGACCACCGTCACAGAGGACGGAGGCCAACTGCGGCGGCACCCGCCTGAGCCCGAGGAGGGCGGGCAGAGGCCCGATATAGTGGCAGCGCAATCGGCCGGCCCGTGATCATCGCGGGCCGGGGCAGGCGATGGTCCCGTCCGGGGACCTCAGGGGGCGCCGGCGTCAGCCGGCCCGACAGCGCCCACGTTCTCCGCGGCGTCCGTCCTGGGCCGGGCGGCGGAGCGTGTCGCGGAGGAGGTTCGGTGTCGCGTCCGCCGGCTGGGCAGGAGCATCCGGAGGCCACCGCCGGCAGGGGCGGATCGGCCTCGGGCGATCGCGTCCTGACGCTGCCGAACCTCATCAGCTTCGTCCGGCTGCTCGGCGTGCCGCTCTTCCTGTATCTCCTGCTCGTCGAGCGTGCCGACGTCGCCGCGGTCGTGGTGCTGGCCATCGGCGGCACCACCGACTGGGTCGACGGCTGGATCGCGCGCCGCCTGCGCCAGGTGAGCCGGCTGGGGGAGCTGCTCGATCCGCTCGCCGACCGGCTGTACATCCTCGCCACCCTGCTCGGCTTCACCGCCCGGGACGTGGTGCCCTGGCAGTTCACCGCGGCGCTGCTGGCCCGGGAAGTGCTCCTGCTCGGTTCGCTGGGCGTGCTGCGCCGCTACGGGTACGGCCCGCCGCCGGTGCACTACGTCGGCAAGACCGCGACCTTCCTGTTGCTGGCCGCCTTCCCGGTCCTGCTGCTCGCCGCGGCGGTGCCGGGGGCGGCGGCGGTGGCCGGGCCGGTCGGGTGGGGCCTGGCCTGGTGGGGGCTGGTGCTCTACTGGGTGGCCGGCGCGCTCTACGTCGTGCAGGCGGGCCGGCTGGTCCGGGCGGTGCGGGCCCCGGGAGCGTCGGCATGACGGGCACGCCGGGCGACGGCCGGGGGCGCGGCGACCGGGTGTACGCGCCCGACTTCCTCACCGAGTTGTTCCGCAACCCGTTGGATCCGGGGTACGCCGACGCGGCGGCCCGGCGTCGCGAGCGGCGGGATCCGCCGTCGGGGTGGCGGCACTGGTCGGCGCGGTCGGTGGCCCTGCTCGTGGCGGTGGCGTTGGGTTTTCTCTTCGCGGTGGCGTATCGGGAGACGCTGGAGGCGGAGCCGGGCCGCAGCCAGGCCCGGTCGGGTCTGGTCGAGCAGATCAAGCAGCGGGAGAGCGACACCGACCGGCTGTCGGTGCGGGCGGACGAGTTGCGCGCGGAGGTGGCGCGGCAGCGGGAGGCGGCGCTGGGCGGCTCGGAGGCCGCGCGGTTGCGCGCACTGGAGGCGGGGACGGGCCTGGGGCGGGTACGTGGTGACGGCGTGGTGGTGCGGCTGGCGGACGCGCCGCAGAAGGCGGATGCGGTGACCGGGACGGACGTGGGTCCGTCCCGGGTCATCTACAGCGATCTTCAGGGGGTGGCCAACGACCTGTGGGCGGCGGGGGCGGAGGCGATCGCGGTCAACGGGCAGCGGTTGACGGCGACGTCGACGATCCGTTCGGCGGGTCAGGCGATCCTGGTCGACTTCCGTCCGGTGACGGGGCCGTACGAGGTGTCGGCGATCGGTCCGGGGTCGATGCGGGAGCGGTACGAGGGGAGTCGCAGCGCGTTGACGATGCGGAAGGTGGCTGAGGACACGGGGTTGTCGTTCGGGGTGCGGGAGGCGGAGGAGATCACCCTGCCGGCCGCAGCGGAGCCGCGGCTACGCTACGCGGAGCCCTCGGTGAGTCCGACCGCGTCGCCGTCGGGGGCCGAGCGTTCCGGGCCGTCCGGTTCGAGGACGTCCCCCAGCCCCTCCGGAGGTGGCCGATGATCGCGGTGCTGGCTCTGCTCGCCGGTGTGGTCCTCGGGGTGTGGCTCGATCCCACGGTTCCGGCGGCCTTGCAGCCGTACCTGCCGATCGCGGTGGTGGCCGCGTTGGACGCGGTGTTCGGTGGGGTGCGGGCGAAGCTCGACCGGATCTTCGATGACAAGCAGTTCGTGGTGTCGTTCATCTCGAACGTGCTGGTGGCGGGTCTGATCGTGTATCTGGGTGACCAGTTGGGGGTGGGCGGGCAGCTCTCCACCGGTGTGGTGGTGGTGCTCGGGGTGCGGATCTTCGGGAACGTGGCGGCGATCCGTCGGCACCTGTTCCGGGCGTAGGTTGGTGGCGATGAGTGGCGACGAGCACACCGAGACGGGCACGGGTTGGCCCCAGCCGGCGGGTCCGGGTCGCCCGGCGGGGCCGGCGGGGGAGCCTGATCCGCGGCCGGACGCGCCGGATCCGGACGAGTTGAGTCCGTTGGCGCCGGAGCGTTCCGCGCCGCCGGCGGAGGAGCCGGTGGCGGAGCCGGACGACGGCGCGACGGTGGATCTGAGCCGTGCCGCGGGTGAGGGCGCGGGCGGGCCGGCGGTGGCCGGGGTGTCGCGGCGGCGGGTGAGTTCGGCCGGGGTGATGATCGCGGTGCTGTTGGCGTTGTTGGGTTTCACCCTGGTGGTGCAGTTCAAGTCGACGTCGACGGATCCGACGGTGGCGGCGACGCGGCAGGAGGACCTGGTCCGGATCCTGTACGACCTGAACTCGCGGGAGGTTCGGCTGCGGCAGGACATCGCGACGTTGGAGGAGAGTCAGCGGCAGTTGCGTTCGGGGCAGTTGGGGCGGCAGGCGGCGTTGGAGGAGGCGACGCGGCGGGCCGACGAGTTGGGCATCCTGGCGGGGACGTTGCCGGCGCGGGGGCCGGGGCTGTCGGTGCGGTTCGAGGCGGGGGAGAAGCCGATCTCGGCGTCGCGGGTGCTGGACGCGGTGCAGGAGTTGCGGGGTGCGGGCGCGGAGGCGATGCAGATCTCCGGTGGTGACCGGGCGTCGGTGCGGATCATCGCGTCGACGTACTTCCTGGACGGGGAGAACGGGTCGTTGGTGGTGGACGGGCGTCGGTTGACGGGTCCGTTCACGATCACGGTGATCGGTGATCCGGCGACGATGCGTACGGCTTTGAACATTCCCGGCGGGGTGGTGGCGTCGGTGACGGGTGACGGCGGTAAGTTGATCGTTGAGGATCGTGAGGTTGCCGAGGTTTCGGCGCTGCACGCGCCGATCAAGCTGGAACACGCCCGTCCGGTCTCCTGACCGGCGCGGCCCGCACCGGGTGCTTCCGGTGCGCCGATGGATGAAGGACGCGTCTGGTGATTCCTGAGGATCTGCGGTATACCGCCGAGCACGAGTGGGTGGCGGGTGACGGCGGCGGCACTGTCCGGGTCGGCATCACGCACTTCGCGCAGGACGCCCTGGGTGACATCGTGTATGTCCAGCTGCCTGACGAGGGTGCGGTGGTGGCTGCCGGCGAGTCGTTGGGTGAGATCGAGTCGACGAAGAGCGTGTCGGAGCTCTACGCCCCGTTGGGCGGCACGGTGACGGCGCGCAACGAGGCCCTCGGCGACACCCCTGAGGTGATCAATACTGATCCGTACGGTGCGGGTTGGTTGGTGGAGATCACTCCGGACGATCCGGCGGCGGTCGACGGGCTGCTGTCCGCGGACGCGTATCGTGAGCTCACCGAGAGCTGAGTGCGTCCCCTTCGGGCGCGTTGGTGTGTCCGCGCGTCCGGTTGCCCTGCATTTCGGCGCTGGCTAGGCTCGCCCAGTCGACCGAGAACCCAATAGTTGAGCGTTGCGGAATTGCCTTCCCGGGCACGGGGAGCCAGCCGCCGGGTGTTGGAGTGCCCGGCGGCCAGACCCGCCATTACCCGACGCCGACCGAACAGATCCGTGAGGTGGTCCCATGACGCGCCCAGACGACGAGTTCCCCCCGCTCGACGTCACTTCGACGCTCAATCTCGGTTCGCTCGAGGAAGTGCTGGAAGGGCCGGACACCGATGTGGTGCCGAGCCGGATGTCCGGTTCCTTGCCGCCGGGAATGGCGCTGCTGGTGGTTCGCCGGGGCCCGAATGCGGGTGCCCGGTTCCTGTTGGATCACGACGTGACGACCAGTGGCCGTCACCCGGACAGTGACATCTTTCTCGATGATGTGACGGTGTCGCGGCGGCACGCGGAGTTCCACCGTGACGGTGGGACGTTCACGGTGCGGGACGTGGGGAGCCTGAACGGCACGTACGTGAATCGGGAGCGGGTCGAGGCGGCCACGTTGAGCAATGGTGACGAGGTGCAGATCGGTAAGTTCCGGGTGGTGTTCATCGCCGGTCCGCGCCCGGAGGAGGGGGCCGGCCGGGTGTGAACGAGCCTGCGGCCTCCACGCCGCCCGAGGGGGCCCGTGCCCGCCCGCTGATGAGCATCGGCGAGGTGTTGGGTCAGCTTCGGGTTGATTTTCCGGACGTGACGATTTCGAAGTTGCGGTTTCTCGAGGCCGAGGGTCTGGTGGAGCCGCAGCGGACGGCGGCGGGTTACCGGAAGTACAGCTGGGACGACGTGGCGCGGTTGCGGTTCGTGTTGACCGCGCAGCGCGACCAGTATCTGCCTCTGCGGGTCATCCGTGATCAGTTGGCGCAGTGGGACGCGTCCGGGGAGTCGCCGGGTCGGCAGCGGCCGACGTTGGTGGCGGTTGGTCCGGACGGCGAGGTGCCGGGGCGGGTGCCGGAGGAGCCGGCCGGGTCGCCGCGGGTGCGGCTCGGCCGGGCGGATCTGGTGGCGCACAGCGGGATCGACGAGTCGACGCTGGGCGAGTTGGAGCGGCTCGGTGTGGTGGTGTCGGATCCGCCGGGTTGGTACGACGACGACGCGTTGATCATCGCGCGGGCGGTGGCGGGTCTGGCTGCGTACGGCCTGGAGCCGCGGCACCTGCGGGGTTACCGGACGGCGGCGGACCGGGAGGTGGGCCTGTTCGCGCAGTTGGTGGCGCCGTTGGCGCGGCAGAGTGATCCGGCGGCGCGGGCGCGGGCCGCGGAGACGGCGCGGGAGTTGGTGGCGCTGTCGCAGCAGCTGCACGCGGCGTTGGTGCGGGTGGGTCTGCGGTCGACGTTGGGTCGGTGATCCGGCGGGGTCGTGGGTGAAGATCTGCCCCGGGAAGCGTGTCGTAGGCTTGCCGGGGTAACCCCTTTCTGGCGCGGGCGTGGTGCGGGTAGCGCATGGGACGACCGTGTCGCGGTCCGTGTACCGTGCAGGGAAGGGCGCGGTGCGGCGTAGGTGACAACGACACGGAGGCGGCGGTGCGCGAGCTGAGCGTGGTCGGAGTTCGGGTGGAGCTGCCCAGCAACCAGCCGATCGTCCTGCTCAGGGAGGTCGAGGGGGACCGTTACCTGCCGATCTGGATCGGTGCGGTGGAGGCGACGGCGATCGCCTACGAGCAGCAGGGGGTCAAGCCGGCCCGGCCGCTGACCCATGATCTTCTGCGGGACGTGTTGGCGGCGTTGAAGGCGCCGTTGCGGGCGGTGGAGATCACCGAGTTGAAGGAGAACGTCTTCTACGCGGATCTGTTGCTGGGGGACGGGGTGCGGGTGTCGGCCCGGCCGAGTGATTCGATCGCTTTGGCGTTGCGGGTCGGTGCGCCGATTCGTTGTGCCGAGGAGGTCCTCAGCGAGGCGGGGATCGTGATCCCGGACGAGCAGGAGGACGAGGTCGAGAAGTTCCGCGAGTTCCTGGACCAGGTGCGTCCGGAGGATTTCGCCGGCTGATCGTGGCCTTTCGCGGGGTTGTCACTCTCGGTGACGCTTCGGTGCTGTGGGTGATCTTCGTTGTCGTGTCGCGGCGTGTCGCGACGGTTTCTGCGGGGCAATTCCTGAAGGCGGCTATAGGGTTGCCGTTGTCGAGGGGTGCACGTCCCGGAAGCGACGTGTCACCGCACTGGCGGGGAGGTTGTCCGGATGCACGAGCCACGAGATCCCGATCCTGGTACGGAGCTGGACGAGCCGGGTGTGGCGCCGCCGGGTTGGGCGACCGAGGGTGACGGTGCCGTGGGGTACCGGGGTGTGACGGCTTGTCACGCGGCGGGGATCAGCTATCGGCAGTTGGATTACTGGGCGCGTACCGGTCTGGTGGTGCCGGGTGTGCGGGATGCTTCGGGTTCGGGGACGCAGCGGCTGTATTCGTTTCGGGACCTGGTGGTCCTGAAGGTGGTGAAGCGGCTGCTGGACGCCGGGGTGTCGTTGCAGAACATCCGTAAGGCGATCGAGGCGCTGCGTTCGCGTGGGGTGGCTGATCTGGCGGGCATCACGCTGATCTCCGACGGCACGACCGTGTATGAGTGCCGGTCGCCGGAGGAGGTGGTCGACCTGTTGCAGGGCGGCCAGGGCGTGTTCGGTATCGCGATCGGTGGGGCGTTCAAGGAGATCCAGGGTTCGCTGTCGCACCTGCCGTCGGAGCCGGCGACGTCGGTGGAGGCGCCGGTGGTGCCGGCGGCGGAGCCGGTGGGGGACGAGTTGGCGGCTCGCCGGGCGCGGCGCCGGGCCGGCTGAGCGGCGGCGGGGGCGCCCGCCGTTGGTGTCGGGTGGTGGACGCGGGCCGGAGGCGGGTGGTGTTGCGCCCGCTGGTCCGCACGGCTGCGACTAGAGGGTTACCGCCACGCGGTGGTCGGATGTGCGGGCGTGCTCTGGGCAGGGTTCGCTGGACGCGTGTGGACAGAGCATGAAGTGTTCGGTCACCGTGGCCCGGTACGCGCGGTACGGGCCGGGGGGCCGGAAGGCCTGCGGTCCCTTGCTGAACGGTGCCGCGCGCAGGTAGATCTCCAGGCCCCGGTCGAGTTCGGCGCCGGTCAGCTCGCACGCTGTGGCGGCCATGTACACCGCCTCGTCGGAGCCCGGCTCCTGCTGCGAGTTGAACACCACGATGCCGACGCGGGGTCGCACCGCGATGTTGCGGGCCTGCGTCGCCTCGGGTGAGGAGATCCAGTAGAACGTCGAGTATCCGTCGGGCACGTAGAAGACCGGCGACGCCCAGGGCTCGCCGTGTGTGTTCGCGGTGCTGAGCGTCATGAAGTGGTTGTCGTCGAGAATTGCCCGCCCCCTGGCTGCGAGGTCTGCGGTGTGCATGGCGCACACCGTACAACTGAGGTGCCGCCGGGCCGGCCGTCCGGTTGGTGCGGAGGGCGTGGGCGGTTTTTCGTGGGCGTGGCCGGGGGCAGTGACCGTGGCGCCACGAAGCGCTATGGTCCCATACGCGGTTCCGCGTAGCCGGTCGATGTTTGTCGCCTGCCGGGTGCGGGCCGCCCGCCCTGCGCGCGTCGAGCCCGCGCGCCTCCCGGAGGGAACGACCATGTCGGTTACGGATGAGGCCGCCCGCACTTCGCACTACGAGCGCATCGGTGGCGCGAGTGCGGTGCGGGCCGCCGTCGAGGTGTTCTACGAGCGGGTGCTGGGCGACGCGGAGCTGGCCGGCTACTTCGCCGCGGTGGACATGGCGGGTCAGCGTCGGCACCTGGCGTTGATGTTGACGGTGGTGCTCGGGGGTCCGAACGAGTACACCGGTCGTAGCCTGGCGGAGGCGCACCAGCCGTTGCGTATCCCGGTGGAGCACTACGCGATGGTGGGTGGGCACCTGGTCGCGACGCTGACCGCGCTGGGGGTGCCGGCCGATGTCCTGACGCACGTGCGGGCGGTCCTCGCGCAGGTGCGCGACCAGGTGGTGGCCGACGGCGGGGCGGGCGCCTGAGCGTGGATGCCGCCCGGCTCAAGCAGAGCTGGTCGCTGGTCTGCGCGCACGGCGACCAGGTGCCGCTCTTCTTCTATTCGACGCTGTTCCTGACGCATCCCGAGACCCGGCAGATGTTCCCGACGAACATGGCGGGGCAGCGGGATCGGCTGGTGGCGGCGCTGGGGCACATCGTGTCGCACGTGGACCAGGTGGATCGTCTGGCCGGTTTCCTCGGTGAGCTGGGTGCCGACCACCGTAAGTACGCGGTGCGCGCCGAGCACTATCCGGCGGTGGGCGAGGCGTTGCTGGTGACGTTGCGGCACTTCCTCGGCGAGCGGTGGAGCGAGGAGTTGGCGGGGGACTGGGCGGCCGCGTACGGGCTGGTGTCGCGGGTGATGGTGCGGGCGGCGCAGGCGGCGCAGGCGGTGAACCCGCCGTGGTGGGTGGCCGAGATCGTCAGTCACGAGCGGCGCACGTTCGACGTGGCGGTGCTGACGTTGCGGCCGCGGTATCTGTTGCCGTTCACGCCGGGGCAGTCGATCGGGGTGTCCCATCCGACGGTGCGGTCGTGGCGGTACTACTCGCCGGCGAACGCGCCGCGTGCCGACGGGACGGTGGAGCTGCACGTGCGGGCGGCGCCGGGTGGGGCGGTGTCGTCGCGGTTGGTGTACGGGTGCGCGGTGGGTGACGAGATCCATCTGGCGACGCCCGTGGGTGACCGGCTCACGTTGGGTTCGGCGGGGTCGGCGGATCTGCTGCTGCTGGCCTCTGGGACGGGTTGGGCGCCGTTGAAGGCGCTGGTGGAGCAGGTCGCCGCGGAGGGTTCGCGGCGTCGGGTGGCCCTGTACGTGGGTGCCCGCACGCGCGGGGAGTTCTACGACAGCGAGGCGGTCGAGAAGCTGGCGTCGTCGTTTGCGTGGTTGGACGTGACGTGTGTGGTGGGTGCGGACCTGCATCGGCCGGGGGAGTTCACGCACCCGGTGGACCGGGCGTTGGTCGATGGTGACTGGCGTTCGCGGCACGTGTACGTGTGTGGCGCGGACGAGATGGTGTCGCATTCGGTGCGGGCGTTGGAGCGGGTGGGGTTGCACGCCGGTCAGCTGCACCACGAGGGTTCCGGGCGGCACTGGTACGGCCCCACGTGGCGCACGGCGGTGGCGCGGGCGTCCGCGGCGGACACCGACGGAGATGCCCGGTGAGTGGGACCGGTCCCGTGGGGGCGAGCAGCGATCCTGCGAGCGACGGAGGGCGGGTGCCGGTGAGCGCGACCCCGGTCGGCGGGTATGACGGAGTGCGGGAGGCCGGGGGTGCGCGGGTGCGGATGACCGCCGACCGGGTGCGTCGGTGGGAGTTCGGGGTGGCCTCGTTCACGCGACGCGGCTTTGACGACGCCGAGGTGGACCGGTTCCGGGTGCAGGTGGCCGACGAGTTGGATCTGCTCGCGGCGCAGCTGGCGGAGCTGCGGGCGGAGAACGAGCGGCTCAAGGACCACGTGGAGCTGCATCGGCACGGGGTGGTCCCGAGTGCCCCGGCGGTGCCGGCGGCGAAGGAGGTGAACCTGTTGTCGGCGGCGCAGCGGGAGGCGGAGCAGATCATCGCGCAGGCGCACGACTATGCGCGGCGGGTCGCCGAGTACGCCCGTACGCAGTACGAGAGTTATCTGCGGGCGGCGGCGCAGGAGGCCCGGCGGGAGGCTGAGCGGTCGGTGCGGGGCTACCGGGAGGCGTCCGGGTCGGACTTCGACGGCGGGGTGGCGGCGCGGGAGGCGCTGCGGATCTACGGGGAGATGATGATCTCGCAGATGCGGGCGGCGGCCCGGCAGCTCGACGAGGGTGGGGAGCAGTTGGCGCGGACGATGGCGCGGTGGGGTGGTGACGACGCGACGCCGCCGGTCGGGGTGGGCGGCGGGCCGGGCGCGTTGCCCCGGCACCAGCAGCGCTGAGGCGGGGTGTGCGGCCCGGCGGGTCTGCGCCCCTGGTTCGCCCCCCGCTGGCGGGGGCGTTGCCGGCCGTCAGCCGCCCGGGGGCGGGTCCGGTCGTGTGCGTGGGTCGGCCGGGTCGGTGTGGTGCCGCTGGCGGGTGCCGGGCGTGACGGTCGGGGCTTGTCGGCGTCAGCGGGCCACGGCGGCGCCGACGGCGTCGGCGATGGGGGTCTCCCCGCCGACGAGTTCCAGGGTCAGGCCGGCGGTACGGGGTTCGTAGAGCAGGGAGACCAGGACCCGGGCGACGTCGGTGCGGGTGACGGCGCCCGGGGGTGTGTGCCGGTCGAGGGTGATCCGTCCGGTGGGTGGGTCGTCGGTGAGTCGGCCGGGGCGCAGGATCGTCCAGTCGAGGTCGCGGCCGGTGAGGTCGTCCTCGGCGGCTTTCTTGGCCCGCAGGTAGGCGGCGAACACGTCGTCGGTGCCGGCGGGTGCTTCGCCCTCCACGCCCATGGCGGAGAGCAGCAGGTAGCGGCGTACGTCGGCGCGCTGCGCGGCGTCGGCGAGCAGGACGGCGGCGCCCCGGTCGACGGTGTCCTTGCGGGCGGCGCCGCTGCCGGGGCCGGCTCCGGCGGCGAAGAGCACCGCGTCGGCGCCGTTGAGGTGGGCGGCGAGTTCGTCGGGGCCGACGTGTTCGAGGTCGGCGACGACGGGGTGGGCGCCGGCGGCGGTGAGTGCGGCGGCGTGCTCGGGGTTGCGGATCAGGCCGACGGCGGTGTCGCCGCGTCCGGCGAGTTCGCGGTGGGTCAGTTGGGCGATCTTGCCGTGGCCTCCGGCGATGACGACGCGCATACCTGTCAACCTAGCCGCTGGTCGGTGCCGGTGTCGGCGGTCGCGCGGGCCGCCGGTGGGCTGTTCGCCGCGGCGCCGCCGGTGAGGCAGCATGGACGGGTGACGGAGACGGTCGAGGGGCTGGCCGGGCTGGTGGCCGGCGGTGGTGTCGTGGTGTTGAGTGGGGCGGGCCTGTCCACGGAGTCGGGCATTCCGGACTACCGGGGGCCCAGTGGTGCGGCGCGGCGGCACACCCCGATGACGTTCCAGGTGTTCACGCGCGACGCCGACGCGCGGCGGCGTTACTGGGCGCGTAGCCACCTGGGGTGGCGGATGATCGCGCGGGCGGTGCCGAACGAGGGGCATCGGGCGGTGGCGCGGTTGCAGCGGGCCGGGCTGGTGCGGGGGATCATCACGCAGAACGTGGACGGGTTGCACACCGCGGCGGGCAGTCCAGGGGTGGTGGAGTTGCACGGCCGCCTCGACGAGGTGGTGTGCCTGGACTGCGGGAACCAGGTGTCGCGGGAGGAACTGGACCGGCGGCTGCGGGAGGCGAACCCGGGGTTCGACGCGCGGGTCGCGGCGGTGAACCCGGACGGTGACGTGGATCTCGACGATGCCGCGGTGGCCGGCTTCCGTACGGTCGACTGCTCGTTCTGCGGTACGGGGATGTTGAAGCCCGACGTGGTGTTCTTCGGTGAGACGGTGCCGGCGCCGCGGGTGGCGCGCTGTTTCGCCATGGTGGGCGGAGCGCGGCTGCTGCTGGTGCTGGGTTCGTCGTTGACGGTGATGTCGGGTCGCCGGTTCGTGTTGCGCGCGGCGAAGCTGGGTGTGCCGGTGGTGATCGTCAACCAGGGGCCGACGCGGGGCGACGGGTATGCGGCGTTGACCGTCGACGCGCCGCTGGGTCGGCTGCTGCCGGCGCTGGCGGACCGGCTGGCCGGCGGGTCGGACGCCGCCGGGGCCTGCGGGGGTGCCGTGCCGGCGGGGGCCACCGGCGTCGGTCTGTAGCGCCGACCCGCGGCGGGCCGCCGGCGGCGCGACGCGGGCGGGTGCCCGGGGCGCGGGCACGTCGCGCGTGCTCATGGTGATCATGTCTGGGGGTACGGCGTCGGCCGGGGGACGCGACGCTGGTAGCGTTGACCATGCCGGTAGTACCCGCGTGGGAGAGACCGCCCAGCAGCACCCAGGGCGGCGCCGAAGGGGCAAATCCTCCCCGGAACCTCTCAGGCAAAAGGACCTCGTGGGCAGGCACTGTGGAGCGCTGTGCGGGCGCGACAGAGGGGGAGGCCGACCTGTCGACCTCGCCCGGGAGTGCCGTCCATGACCACAGAGCAGTTCGCCGCCCGCCACATCGGCCCGGGTCCCGACGATGAGCGTCGGATGCTGGAAGCCGTCGGCTACGCCTCGGTCGAGGAGCTGATGGACGCGGCGATCCCCGAGGTGATCCGCTGGCACGGCACCCTCGATCTGCCGGAGCCGGCCGGTGAGCACGACGCCCTGGCCGAGTTGCGGGCGCTGGCCGCGCGCAACACGGTGGCGGTGTCGATGATCGGCCTGGGCTACCACGGCACGCACACCCCGGCGGTGATCCGCCGCAACGTGCTGGAGGATCCGGCCTGGTATACCGCGTACACGCCGTACCAGCCGGAGATCAGCCAGGGGCGGCTGGAGGCGTTGCTGAACTTCCAGACCATGGTCACGGACCTGACGGGGCTGGCGACGGCGAACGCGTCGATGCTCGACGAGGGCACCGCGGCGGCCGAGGCGATGACTCTGGCGCGGCGGGCGTCGAAGAGCAGGAGCACGGTGTACGTGGTCGACGCCGACACCCTGCCGCAGACCATCGCGGTGATCGCCAGCCGGGCGGAGCCGCTCGGCATCGACGTGCGGGTGGTGGACACCGGGCGCGAGGAGTTGCCGGCGGAGTTCTTCGGCCTGCACCTGCAGTACCCGGGGGCGTCCGGGGCGGTGCGTGACCAGGCGGATCTGGTGCGGGCGGCGCACGGGGTGGGGGCGCTGGTGACGGTGGCGGCGGACCTGCTGGCTCTGACGCTGCTGCGGGCGCCGGGGGAGATCGGCGCCGACATCGCCGCCGGCACCACCCAGCGTTTCGGCGTGCCGATGGGCTTCGGTGGGCCGCACGCCGGTTACCTGGCGGTGCGGGCGGGCCTGGAGCGGATGCTGCCGGGGCGGCTGGTGGGGGTGTCGCGGGACGCGGACGGCAACCCGGCGTACCGGTTGGCGTTGCAGACCCGCGAGCAGCACATCCGGCGGGAGAAGGCGACCAGCAACATCTGCACCGCGCAGGTGCTGCTGGCGGTGATGGCCGGCATGTACGCGGTGTACCACGGCCCGGACGGGTTGCGGGCCATCGCGGCGCGTACGCACGAGATGGCGGCGCGGCTGGCGGCGGGCCTGCGGACGGTCGACGGCGTGCGGGTGGTGCACGACGCGTTCTTCGACACCGTGACGGCGCGGGTTCCCGGGCGCGCCGAGGCGGTCGTCGCCGACGCCGCGGCGCGGGGGGTGAACCTGCGGCTGGTCGACGCCGACCACGTCGGGGTCTCCTGCGACGAGACGACCACCGTCGGGCACCTGCGCAGGGTGTGGGACGCGTTCGGCGTCACCGTGGTCGGGGCGGCGGTGCGCCCGGACGGGCGGTGGTGGGCCGAGCCGGTCGCCGCGGCGTTGCCGGCGCAGCTGCGGCGCACCTCGGACTTCCTCACCCATCCGGTGTTCCGCAGCCACCACTCGGAGACGGCGATGCTGCGCTACCTGCGGCGGCTGTCGGACTTCGACTACGCGCTGGACCGGGGGATGATTCCGCTGGGTTCGTGCACGATGAAGCTCAACGCGACCACCGAGATGGAGCCGGTGAGCTGGCCGGAGTTCGCGCACATCCACCCGTTGGCGCCGGACGCGCAGACCGCCGGCTACCGGGAGATGATCGCCCAGTTGGAGGGGTGGTTGGCGGAGGTGACGGGCTACGACGCGGTCAGCGTGCAGCCCAACGCCGGTTCGCAGGGTGAGCTGGCGGGTCTGCTGGCGATCCGGGCGTACCACCGGGGGCGGGGCGAGGGGCACCGGGACGTGTGCCTGATCCCGTCGTCGGCGCACGGCACCAACGCCGCCAGCGCGGTGATGGCCGGCATGCGGGTCGTCGTGGTGGGCTGCGACGACGGGGGCAACATCGACCTGGTCGACCTCGACGCGAAGATCGACAAGCATCGGGACGCCCTCGCGGCGATCATGGTGACGTATCCGTCGACGCACGGGGTGTACGAGACGGGCATCGCGTCGCTGTGCGCGAAGGTGCACGACGCCGGCGGTCAGGTGTACGTCGACGGGGCGAACCTCAACGCGCTGGTCGGGTTCGCCAAGCCGGGGAAGTTCGGGGCGGACGTGTCGCACCTGAACCTGCACAAGACGTTCTGCATTCCGCACGGCGGCGGGGGCCCGGGGGTGGGTCCGGTGGCGGTGCGGGCGCACCTGGCGCCGTTCCTGCCGGGTGACGCGTCGGGCGCGCACCCCGAGGGGCGTCCGGCGATCTCCGCGGCGCGGTACGGGTCGGCGGGGATCCTGCCGATCCCGTGGGCGTACCTGCGGATGATGGGTGCGGCGGGGCTGACCCGGGCGACGGGGGTGGCGGTGCTGGCGGCGAACTACGTGGCGGCGCGGCTGCGCGCGTACTTCCCGGTGCTGTACTCGGGCAACAAGGGACTGGTGGCGCACGAGTGCGTCCTCGATCTGCGGCCGTTGACCCGGGCGACGGGGGTGAGCGTGGACGACGTGGCGAAGCGGCTGATCGACTACGGGTTCCACGCGCCGACGATGTCGTTCCCGGTGGCGGGCACGCTGATGGTGGAGCCCACCGAGAGCGAGGACCTGGCCGAGCTGGACCGGTTCTGCGACGCGATGGTCGCCATCCGGGCGGAGATCGACAAGGTGGCCTCGGGGGAGTGGCCGGCCGGCGACAATCCCCTGTCCAACGCGCCGCACACGGCGTCGATGGTGGCGGCGGACGAGTGGCCGCACCCGTACCCGCGGTCGGTGGGCGCGTACCCGGGCGGGGTGCTGCGGGCGGGCAAGTACTGGCCGCCGGTGCGGCGGATCGACGGCGCCTACGGCGACCGGAACCTGGTGTGTTCCTGCCCGTCGCCGGAGGCCTTCGAGAGCTGACGTCGCGTGACGCCGGGGCGGTGGTGGTGCCGCCCCGGCGGGTGCGCCCACCTGGGCGGGGGCTGTGTCGAGCGGGGGATTAGCCTGGGTGGACGCGCGGAAAGCGCGTGACGCGGTGTGACGAAGTCAGGCGACCAGGGCGTGTCGGGCGGGGCCGCGGTGGGGGGCGATGCTGCTGCCGTCGGGGAGAAGTTCGCCGGTGTCCTCGAAGACGATGACACCGTTGCAGAGCAGGCTCCAGCCCTGCTCAGGGAAGCAGGCGAGGACCCGGGCGGCTTCCCGGTCGGTCGCTTCGGCGGAGGGGCAGGTGGGTTGGTGCTGGCACATCGGGATCTCCGGACTGTGGGGGCACTGTGTCATGGTTCACATGACCAGTGACGCACAGTACCAAGCGGAAGTGGCCGGCATCGAGCAGGTATGCGCGTGGTTTCGCGGAAATCCACTGAACGGATGAGGGTGGATGGGCCGGACGGCATGGAAACGCTCCCAGGGATAGTGGCCGAGGTGCCCGGCGCGCCGGCCGGCTGCCGCCGCGTCCTGACCGAGCGCGCCCGGTGGGAGTGGCGCCCCGCCGACGGTGGCGACCCGGCGGCCCTGGCCGAGCAGTTCCTCGCCGCGTACGGCCTGGCCCTGCACGACCTGGCCCGCCCCGGGCCCGGCCACGACCCGACCGGCGTGTGCGGGGCCGCCCTCTACGTCTCCGCCGCCGCCGGCGCGGCCCTCGCCGGGGCCCCCGCCGCCGCGGCCAACCCCGCCGCCACGCTGCCCGAGGTCGCCGTGGTCGTCTACGGCCACCACCCGGTGCCGGCGCCCCCGGCGCCGGCCGGCGGGCGCTGGTGGCGCGGCGACTGGGCGGAGAGCTGGACGCCCGGGCAGCACGCCGCCGCGGTCACGGCGGTGCGCGCCGGCATCGCCCGCGGCGACGTCTACCAGGTCAACGTCGTCGGGCACGCCTCGGCCCGCTACGCCGGCGACCCCCTGCCGGCACTGCGCCGGCTGGCGGCGCTGCCCGGCGCCCGCTACGGCGGCACGCTCACCGGAGCGGGCTGGGCGATCGGCTGCGCCAGCCCGGAAACGCTGGTGGAGCTGGCCGACGGCCGGCTGATCACCAGGCCGATCAAGGGCACCCGGCCCGCCACCGCCGCGGGCCGCGCCGAACTGCTCGCCTCGGCCAAGGAACGCGCCGAGCACGTGATGATCGTCGACCTGGAACGCAACGACCTGGCCCGCGTCGCGCGCACCGGCAGCGTCCGCGTCGACGAGCTGTTCGCCGTACGCCGCTGGTGCGACCTGTGGCAGGCCGAGTCGACGGTCTCCGCCGCCGCCGCCGACGGGCTCGGCCTGGCCGACCTGCTGCGCGCGCTCTGCCCCGGCGGCTCGGTCACCGGCGCCCCGAAGCTCGCCGCGCTGCAGCGCATCGCCGCGCTGGAGCCCGTGGGGCGCGGCGCGAGCATGGGTGCCCTCGGCTGGGTCGCCCCGGGCCGCATCGACCTTGGCCTGAGCATCCGCACCGCCGCCGTCGACACCGAGCGGGTGCATGTCTGGGCCGGCGGCGGCATCACCTGGGGCAGCGACCCGGCCGCCGAGGTCGCCGAGGCCGCGGCGAAGACCGCGCCGGTGCGCGCCGCGCTCGCCGGCGGCTGACCCCCGCGCCGGCACCGGGCGTCGGTGCGCACGTTGGAAGCAGCGCCGCGGCACGCCCCTGCGATGAAATGAGCCCTCATCGACAACGGGGCCGGGAGCCTCGGCATGCGAGGCGGTCCCGATGTACCAGCAACCGCTGCACCCGGTCGCCGGGTCGCTCGCGCTGAGCGCCGCGTGCGCCGCGCTGCCCCTGATCACCCTGTTCGTGCTGCTCGGTGTCGTGCGTACCCGGGCCTGGGTCGCCGCGTTCGGCGCGCTGGGCGTCGCGGTCGCGCTGGCCTGGTGGCTGTGGCGGATGCCGCTGTCGCAGACGCTGCTGGCCGCCGGGCAGGGCGCCACCTTCGCCCTGTTCCCGCTGGTCTGGACGTTCGGCACGGCCATCTGGATCCACCGCCTGACCGTGCACACCGGACACTTCGACGCGCTGCGGCAGGGCTTCGCCCGCATCAGCGACGACCGCCGCGTGCAGGCCCTGGTGATCGCGTTCTGCTTCGGGTCGCTGCTGGAGGCGCTGGCCGGGCAGGGCACCCCGGTGGCCGTCACCACGGTCATGCTGCTGGCCCTCGGCTTCACCCCCGTACGGGCCGCCACCGTGGCGCTGGCCGCCAACACCGTGCCGGCCGCGTTCGGGCCGCTCGGCCTGCCGATCACCACACTGGCCGGCGTCACCGGGCTGCCCGCCACCGAGCTGGGCATGATGGCCGGCCGGCAGGTCCCGGTGATCGCGCTCGTCGTCCCGCTGGTCCTGCTGGTCGTCGTCGACGGCGCCCGGGGCGTACGGGAGCTGTGGCGCCCCGCGCTGGCGTGCGGCGGCGCGTTCGCCGTGGCCCAGTTCGCCACCGCGAACTGGCTCACCGCCGCGCTCGCCGACATCACGGCCGCGTTCGCGGGCATCGGCGCCCTGCTGCTGGTCACCCGCCTGCCGGCCGCGCGGCGGCGGGTGCCCGTGGCCGTGGGCGGTGGGTCGCCGCCGCCGGAGCCCACCCCGGCGCGCGAGCGGCAGTGGCGGGCGTACGCGCCGTACCTGACGATCGTGGTGGTATTCGCCGTCTCCCAGCTGCCGGCGGTCAAGCAGCTGCTCGACGCCGGCACGCTCGCCGTCTCCTGGCCCGGCCTGCACGTGCTCACCGCCTCCGGCGCGCCGTCTGCCCTGACGACCTTCCGTTTCGCCTGGCTCGCCGCGCCCGGCTCGCTGCTGCTGGTGGCCGGCCTGGTCACCGTGGCGCTGCTGCGGGTGCCGGTGCGCCAGGCCGTGCGGCTGTACGGGCTCACCCTGTTCGAGCTGCGCTGGGCCGTGCTGACGGTCGTCGGGCTGCTGGCCCTGTCGTTCACGATGAACGCCGCCGGGCACACCGCCACCCTGGGCGTCTGGATGGCCGGCGCGGGTGGCCTCTTCGCCGTCCTGTCGCCCGTCCTCGGCTGGCTGGGCGTCGCCCTGACCGGCTCGGACACCTCGTCGAACTCGCTGTTCGGCGCGCTGCAGGTGGCCGCGGCGCAGCGGGCCGGCCTCGACCCGGTGCTGCTGGCCGCCGCCAACGCCTCCGGCGGCACCCTCGGCAAGATGATCAGTTTGCAGAACCTCACCATCGCCGCCGCCGCCGTCGGGCTCAACGGCCGCGAGGGAGAGCTGTTGCGGCGCATGTTCGGCTGGAGCGTCGGGCTGCTCGCGCTGATGTGCCTGCTGGTCGGGTTGCAGGCCACGCCCCTGCTGTCGTGGATGGTGCCGTAGCGCCGCCGGCGTGGGCGGTTCAGCGGGTGGACGCGGCGAGGCGCACCCGGTGGCTGTCGCCGTCGGACAGGAACGCCGCCAGCGCGCTTGCCTGCTCGGCCACGGCGGCGCGGTCGGCGCGCGAGAAGCGGCGCAGCGGCTGCACGAGCACCGTGGCGTCGGTGACGCTCCAGGTCGCGGCGACCCGGCCGTCGAGCAGCACGACCCGGGCGCCGGCGACCGACAGCCCTCGGTGGGCGTCGTCGATGATCCGGCCTCGGTCGTGGTAGCCGAGGATCGCGTTGTCGAACGCCGGCAGGAACCGCACCGGGGCGGGGGTGTCCGGGTCCGGGCGGGGCGCGTCGGGCAGGTCCCACAGCTCCCGGCCCCGCTCGTCGCGGAACGCGACCAGCTCTCCGCGCACGGCGGCCACCGCCGCCGGCAGCCCGGCGAGCCCGCACCACGCGCGCAGGTCCGCCGTGCTGGCGGGACCGAACGCGGCCAGGTAGCGCCGCAGCAGCGCCTCGCCGACCGGGTCGCCGCCGTCGGGGGCCGGGGGGTCGACCTCGCGTCCCAGCCAGTGGGAGAGGGGGGCGTGGCGCACGCCCGCCCTGGTGCGCCACAGCCCGCGCGGCGGCAGCTGCGCCATCGGGACGAGGGCGAGCAGCATCTCCCCCAACGCCCCTGCTCCGGGCGCCGGCCAGCGTCCGGCCAACGCCCGGGCCAGTTCGCCCGTCGAGCGGGGCACCCCGTCGGCCAGCAGCGCCCGGCCCGCCGCCGCGAGCTCGTCGAGGTCCACCCCGTCGAGTTCGCGGCGGTAGACGCCGAGCACCCGTTGGCGCAGCATGGCGTCGTGGCGGGACCGCCATGCCAGCACGTCGTCGGCCGCGAGGAGATGCACGGTGCGGCGCATCAGGTGGGTGCGTACCACCTCGCGCCGCAGCAGCAGCCGCGACAGCCGCGCCGGGTCGAACGCGCGCAGCCGCGAGAAGAGCCCGACGAACGGCTCCTGCGGTTCCTGCGCCTGCAGGCCGCACAGGTGCGACACGGCGTCGAGGACCGGCAGGTCGGCGGGCCCGAGCAGCAACTGCCGGGCCAGTGTCGCGCGGTTGAGCGCCCGGCTGTCGAGCACGGTCACGGGGGCACCTCCTTTCCTGCGGTCCGCGGGTGGCGAAGTCGATGCCCGGGTCACCCGAGCAGCGCTCGGACCCGGTGCCGCTCAGGTGGCCCGCTGCCCGTCGAGGCTCTCGCGCAGGATGTCGGCGTGCCCGGCGTGCTGGGCGGTCTCGGCGACGACGTGCATCAGCACCCGGCGCACGCTGCGTACCTCGCCCGGCTCGTGCCACGGCGCCGACGGCAGCGGGTGCGTCGCCGACAGGTCGGGCAGCGCGGCGACGATCGCCTCGGTACGGGCGGCGACCCGCTCGTAGTCGGCGAGGATCCCGGTCAGGGTCTCGCCGGGCAGCATCCGGAAGTCGTCCTGGTGCTCGGTCATCCACCGCGGGACCTCGGTCGCGGTGCCGGCCAGCAGGTCGGACCAGGTGACGCCGGCGGGCAGGTCGTACCGCATCCCGGACGGGCCCTCGGCCGCGAACGTCAGCCACGTCCGCTCCATGGCCGTGACGTGCTTGACCAGCCCGCCCAGGCACAGGGCGCTGACCGTCGGGCGCGTACCGAGCCGCTCGTCGTCGAGCCCTCGCACGGTGGCGGTCAGCGTGGATCGGGCGGTCGCGAGCGCGGCGAGCAGGTCGCCGCGCTCGGTGTCGGCGACGGTGGGGGAGAGGGTGTGGGTCACGGCGTCGTGGTCCTTCGGGTCGTTGTCGACTGGCATGCGGCAACGGTGTCAACAGAAGCGGTCAGGAAGTGGCCGCTTCCGCGGGCAATATGGGGCCATGCCGAAGACCTCCGCGCGACTGCTGGCGTTGCTCTCGTTGCTTCAGGCGCGCCGGGACTGGCCGGGGCTGCTGCTGGCCCAGCGGCTGGAGGTCAGCCCCCGCACCGTTCGCCGCGACGTCGAGCGCCTGCGCGAGCTGGGCTATCCGATCGTGGCGTTCAAGGGACCCGCCGGCGGGTACCGCCTCGAGGCCGGCACGCGGCTGCCCCCGCTGCTCTTCGACGACGAGCAGGCCGTGGCCCTGGCCATCGCGCTGCGCATCGCCACCACCACCGGCGCCGGCATCGAGGAGGCCGCGGCGCGCGCGCTGCACACCGTGCGGCAGGTCATGCCCGTACGGCTGCGCCACCGTATCGACACCCTGCCGGTCACCGCCGTCGAGCACTCCGCGATCGCCCCGGTCGACAGCGGCGTGCTCACGGCCCTCGGTGGCGCCGTCCACGCCCGCGAGGTGCTGCGCTTCGACTATCCCCCGGGGCCCGACGACGGCCCGTCCGTCGCGCCGCGCCGCGTGCAACCGCACCACCTCGTCACCTGGGGACGGCGCTGGTACCTCGTCGCCTGGGACCTCGACCGCGACGACTGGCGCGTCTTCCGCGCCGACCGGATCACCCCACGCGCACCCACGGGACCCCGCTTCACGCCCCGCGAGCTGCCCGGGGGTGCCGTGGCCGCCTTCCTGACGCGCAGGTTCCGGGGCACCGACGGCCACGGCGACTGGCCCTGCCGCGGCGAGGTGATCCTCGACCTGCCCGCCGCCGTCGTGTCGCGGTACAGCGGCGACGGGGTCGTCGAGGCGCTCGGCTCGGACCGCTGCCGGCTCGTCCTGGGCTCCTGGTCGTGGCCCGGCCTGGCCGCCGCCCTCGGCAGGTTCGACGCCGACATCGAGGTCGTCGGCCCGGCCGAACTCAGGGCCGCCTTCGCGCGCCTGGCCCGCCGCTACGCCGCCGCGGCCGGCACGCCGCCGCCCGCGCCGTGACCCGCCCCGCGCGAGCCCGGTGCCGCGCCCGCGGGCGGGCGCCGCTCAGCGGCGCGTGGCGAAGTCGTCGAGCGCGGCCACGACCCGCTCGGCCGTGCCGTTGCCCGATCCGTGCCCGGCGGCCTCCAGCAGCTCCAGCCGGGCGTCGGGCCAGGCCTGCGCCAGCTGCCAGGCGACCTCCGGCGGGCTGCTGATGTCCAGGCGGCCGTGCACCAGCACGCCGGGGATGCCGGCCAGCCGTCCCGCCTCGCGCAGCAGTTGCCCCTCCGGCAGGAAGCAGCCGTGCCGCCAGTAGTGGGTGACCAGCCGGGCGGAGAGCATCCGGAACACCGGGTCTTCGTAGCGGGGGTCGGGCCGGTGCCCGGGGGCGGTCGCGACGTGGGTGTCGTCCCACGCGCACCAGTCGCGGGCGGCGCGCTCGCGTACCGCCGGGTCCGGGTCGGCCAGCAGCCGGGCGTACGCGTCGGCGAGGTCGCCGTCGCGCCGCTCAAGCGGCACGCCGTCGCGGAAGCGGGCCCACTCGGCCGGGAAGACCCGCCCCATGTCCCGGGTGAGCCACCCGATCTCCCGCCGGGTACCGGCGGTCACGCTGAACAGCACCACCTCGCTGACCCGCTGCGGGTGCCGCTGCGCGTACGCCAGGGCGAGGCAGGCGCCCCAGGACGCGCCGAGCACCAGCCAGCGGTCCACGCCCAGGTGTGCGCGCAGCCGCTCGATGTCGGCGATCAGGTGCTCGGTGGTGTTGGTGGACAGGTCCACGCCCGGGTCGGCGGCGTGCGGGGTGCTGCGGCCGCAGCCCCGCTGGTCGAACAGGGCCACCCGGTAGCGGGCCGGGTCGAACAGGGTCCGCCAGCTGGGCGCGCAGCCGGAGCCGGGCCCGCCGTGCAGCACCACGGCGGGTTTGCCGTCCGGGTCGCCGCAGGTTTCCCAGTACACGAGCTGGCCGTCGCCGACGTCGAGCCTGCCGTGCGCGTACGGCTCGACCGGGGGGTAGCGCCGGGCCATCGTCCCGTCCTTTCTCGTCACTCCAAATACAACAGCACTGTTACATTAGCGGGGTGACAGGGACACCGGAACGGGAGGCGGTGGGGACGCTGCTGCGGCACGTCCTCGACGTGCTCGACGGCGACGTCGCCGCGGTCTACGCCGAGCGGGGCCTGGCCGACTACCGGCCCCGGTTCTCGCCGCCGCTGCGGGTGCTGGTCGCCGGCGGGCCGCTGCCCATCCGCGATCTGGCCCGCCGGGTCGGGGTCACCCACTCCGCGGCGAGTCAGACCGTCGCGCAGATGGCCCGCGTCGGCCTGGTGCACCTCGTCCCGGGCGCCGACGCCCGGCAGCGCGTCGTGCACCTGAGCGAGCGGGCCCGGCAGCTGCTGCCGGTGATCGAGGCCGAGTGGGCGGCGACGAGCGCCGCGATGCGCGAGCTGGACGCGGAGCTGCCCGTACCGCTGGCCGACCTGCTGCACGAGGTGCTCGCCGCGCTCGGCCGGCGCTCGATGCGCGAGCGCATCGCCGACGCGGGCCTGCCGCCGCCGTGACGGCCCGAGCCGGTGCCGGCCGGCGAGGGTCAGCGCCACGCCCGGCTCGGCGCCGGCCGCGTCCGTCGCCCGGCTGCGCACCGCCCTCACCCCGCCCTCACCCCGCTCACGGCGAGGATGACCGCCGTGGTGCTCCGGCGTCGGGCCGCAGCGGAGCGCGCAGCACCAGCACGGCCGCGCCGCCGAACCGTACGGCATACGGTACGGCGCACGGTAGATTGCCGGGGTGACGAGCGAGTACAGCGGCACCGGCGACCCCGCGCGCAGCCTCGCCCTGCTCTGGCGCACCCGCGAACGCAGCAGCCGCAAGGGCCGACCAGACCTCTCCGTGGACCGCGTCGTGCGCGCCGCCATCGAGGTGGCCGACGCCGAAGGGCTCGCGGCCCTGTCGATGCGCCGGGTCGCCGAACGCCTCGGCGTCGGCACCATGTCCCTCTACACCTACGTGCCGGGCAAGGGCGAACTGCTCGACGTCATGCTCGACACCGTCTACGGCGAGACCGCCCGCCCCGAGGACGTGCCCGGCGGCTGGCGCGGCCGCCTGACCCACGTCGCCCGCGAGACCTGGGCGCTCTACCTGCGCCACCCCTGGCTGTTGCAGGTCGCCACCACCCGCCCGCCGCTGGGCCCCAACCTGATCGCCCGCTACGAGTACGAACTGCGCGCCGTCGACGGCATCGGCCTGACCGACCTGGAGATGGACGCGGTCGTCACCCTCCTCTCCGGCTTCGTGCACGGCACCGTACGCAGCGCCGTGGAGGCCGCCCAGGCCGCCGCGCACACCGGCATGACCGAACAGCAGTGGTGGCAGGCCCACGCCCCCTACCTGGAGAAGGCCCTCGACCCGCGCCGCTACCCCCTCGCCGCGCGCGTCGGCACCGCCGCCGGAGAGGAGTACCAGGCCGCCGCCGACCCCCACGGCGCGTTCGAGTTCGGGCTGGCCCGCATCCTCGACGGCATCGAGGTCCTCGTCGCCGGGCGCCGGCACGCCGAGCCCGACGACGACCGATAACCTTGCCGGCATGACCATGCGCCCCATCAGGATCATCGGTGACCCCGTGCTGCGCACCCCCAGCGAGCCCGTCACCAGCTTCGACAACGAGCTACGCGATCTCGTCACCGACCTGATGGACACCATGCTCGGCGCCCCGGGCCGCGCCGGCGTCGCCGCCCCCCAGATCGGCGTCAACGCCCAGGTGTTCGTCTACCACGCCGACGGGCACCGCGGGCACCTGGTCAACCCGACGCTGGAGCTGTCGCAGGAGTTGCAGGACGACGACGAGGGCTGCCTCTCCGTGCCCGGGCTCTACTTCCCGACCCCGCGCGCCCTGCACGCCACCGCCCACGGCTTCGACCAGCACGGCGAACCACTCACCATCTCGGGCAGCGGGTTCCTCGCCCGGGCCCTGCAACACGAGACCGACCACCTCGCCGGGCGCCTCTACGTCGACACCCTGCGCGGCGACACCCGCCGCAGGGCGCTGCGCGAGATCCGCGCCGGGCGCTTCGACTCACCCAGCCGCCGCGCCTGACGCCCACCGCCCGCCCGTCACCGGGGGCGGGCGGTGAGCGCGAACTCGCCGTAGTCGGCCACCCGGGTGAAGCCCAGCCGTCGGTAGAGGCGCAACGCCGCCGCGTTCTCCGCCTTCACATTGAGCGTCACGTGCGTGACGTCCGCGGCCAGCCGCCGGCACACCTGGGCCACCGCCGCCCCGGCCAGCCCTCGCCCGCGCAGGCGGGGGTGGGTGGTCACGTTGCCCAGCGCCGCCACCCGGTAGCGCGGCGAGTAGACGTGCACCCCGGCGACGGCCACCAGCTCGTCGCCGTCGCGCACGCCCACGTACCGGGCCGGTGTCCAGCATCCGGGGGTCGAACCAGTTGCCGGGGTAGGCGACGTCGTAGAGGCGCCGCAGCGCAGGCAGGTCGCCCGCGTCCAGCGCCACGACCCCCGCCGGGCGCACGGTGTCCAGCCGGGCCGGGTCGGTCAACACCATCCGGTGGTGCGTGCCGGCCGCGTCGATGTCGAACGCCCCGGCCAGCGCCGACTCCAGGCCGGGGGAGAGGTGCGCCCACAGGCGGGCCGGCAGCACCGGCGCCAGCTCGCCCAGCAGCGCCGCCAGCCGCGTCACCCGGGGCGCGGCCGCGAACGCCAGCAGGGTGGGCGGGTCGGCGCCGTGGTAGAGCAGCGCCACCTCCTCGCCCCGCCGGAACCAGGACGTGTACGGCCAGAAGAAGTCGTCGAGGTCGCCCAGCTGGTACGCGTGCAGCACCGGATCGCGCCCGAGCAACCCGGCCAGGACGGCCCGGTCGTGTTCGGCGCGTACGGGCACCGCTCGATGATCACACAACGGTCGGCGTGCTCCGCCGGCGACTCAGCCCGGCGTGGCCCCGGCCTCGGTCGGCAGGTTCTCGTGGGCCCATCGGCCCAGCGCGTCCAGCACCGGCAGCAGCGCCTTGCCCGGCTCGGTGAGCTCGTAGCTGACCCCCACCGGGGGCCCCTGCCGCACCGTGCGGCTGACCAGGCCGACCCGCACGAGCTCGGCCAGCCGGTCGGAGAGCACCGACTCGCTGATCCCGGACAGCGCGCGGGTCAGCTCGGCGAACCCGGCCGGCCCGTCGGCGAGGGTGCTCAGCAGCATCCCGTTCCACCGCTTGCCGAGGAACGCGAAGGCCCGCGCGACACCCCCGTCACACGCGCGGGGCGCCTCGCCCGCCTGCGGCCTGACCCTCATACGCCCAGGATACGGCGACCACCCCCCGAGCTGGGAACTACTAAAAAGCTAGCTGCTACCGTGACCGAAGCCCGGCAGCCGATCCCTCTGGAGACGACACCCGATGACCGACGTCCACCCGGCCCTGATCCACCTCGACCCCCAGGCCCAGCAGCTGCTCTTCACCGAGGCCCGCACCCCCAACACCTTCACCGACGAGCCGGTCACCGATGAGCAGCTACGAGCGATCCACGACCTCGCCAAGTACCCGCCCACCGGCGCCAACACCCAGCCCTTGCGCATCCTCTTCGTCCGCCCCGGCAACGCCCGCAACCGCCTCGTCGCCCACATGAACGAAGGCAACCGCACCAAGACCGCCAGCGCCCCCATGGTCGCCGTACTCGCCGCCGACACCGACTTCCACGAGCACCTCCCACAACTCTTCCCGATCCGCCCACGCATGCGCGACGACCTCGCCGCCGACCCCGCCGCCCGCGAACGCATGGCCCGCTTCAACGCCACCCTGCAGATCGGCTACTTCCTGCTCGCCGTACGCGCCGCCGGCCTCGCCGCCGGCCCCATGGCCGGCTTCGACACCGCCGGCGTCGACCGCGAGTTCTTCACCGACAGCACCTGGAAGACCCTGCTCGTGGTCAACATCGGCCACCCCGGCGAGAACGCCTGGTTCCCGCGCCTGCCCCGCCTCGACTACACCGACGTCGTCCGGCACGCCTGACCCACCCCACGCGCCGACAGCGGGTGGCGACCGGTCAGGCCGCCACCCACTGGTCGTAGCCCAACCTGCCGACCAACGCCACCACCACCACCAACAGCACGACCCGCACGAAACCCGAACCACGCCGCAACGCCATCCGCGCCCCCACCGCCGCCCCCGCGACGTTGCACACCGCCATCGCCGCCCCGAGCAGCCACCACACGTGCCCGGTCGCCGCGAACACCACCAACGCCCCCAGGTTCGTACCCACGTTCACGACCTTCGCCATCGCCGAGCCGTGCACGAAGTCCGCACCCACCAACGCCGTGAACGCCACCACCAGGAACGTCCCCGTACCCGGCCCCACCAACCCGTCGTACAGGGCGATACCCACCCCCGCCACCACCACCGCGGCCACCACCCGCACCCGCGTACGCCGATGCGGCTGCGCCACCACCCCCAACCGCGGCCGCAACACCACGAACGCCGCCACCGACAGCAGCACCACCAACACCACCGGCCGGTACGCCGACGCCGGCACCGCCCCCGCCAACGCCGCACCCACCCCCGCACAACACATCGCCAGCACCGCCGACGGCCCCGCCACCGCCCAGTCGACCTTCGTACGCCGCGCATACGTCAACGCCGCCGTCGCCGTACCCGCGATCGCCGTCAACTTGTTCGTGCCCAACGCCGACGCCACCGGCATCCCCGGCGCCGCCACCAGCAACATCGGCAACAGCAACAGCCCACCACCACCCACCACCGCGTCGATCCAGCCGGCCATCGCGGCCGCGGCGAGTAGGGTCGTCAGCGACAGGGGATCCACATCCACGGGCCGCCATTCTTCCCACCCGCACCCACCCCACGACGCCGGCTGTGGCCAGCCTCACCACCCCCCGGCGCTCACCGCCCCCGCAACCGACGCAACCACACACCCACCAACCCCAACGCCACGAACAACAGCACAGAGCAGAACAACACCTTCAACACCCGGCAACCCTCCCACGGCCACGTAGGGTGCAAGCGTGCGCCTGGCCACCTTCAACCTGCTGCACGGCCGCTCCCTCACCGACGGCCTCGTCGACCCCGACCGGCTCACCGCCGCCGTCACCGCCCTCGACGCCGACGTCCTCGCCCTACAGGAAGTCGACCGCGACCAGAGCCGCAGCGGCAACCTCGACCTCACCGCCATCGCCGCCCGCGCCCTCGACGCAGACGAACACCGCTTCGCCGCCGCCGTCGTCGGCACCCCCGGCGAACAGTTCCGCCCCCTCACCCACGACGACGACGGCCACGGCGAACCCTGCTACGGCGTCGGCCTCGTCACCCGCCACCGCGTACACACCTGGCAGGTCACCCGCCTCCGCCCCGCCCCCGTACGCGCACCCGTCTACGTCCCCGGCCCTCGCGGCGGACTCGTCCTACTGCGCGACGAACCCCGCGTCGTACTCGCCGCCGTCCTGGACACCCCCCACGGCCGACTCACCGTCGCCGCCACCCACCTGTCGTTCGTCCCCGGCTGGAACGCCCACCAACTACGCCAGACCGTCCGCGCCCTACGCACCCTGCCCGCCCCCCGCATCCTCCTCGGCGACCTCAACCTGCCCGCCGGCGCCGCCCGACTCCTCACCGGCTGGCGCCCCCTCGGCCGCCGCCCCACCTACCCCGCCGGACAACCCCGCGTCCAACTCGACCACATCCTCGCCGACCGCCACGGCCTCGACCGGCTGCCACCCGTCACCGCCGTACACAACCCCCCGTCCACCATCTCCGACCACCGCCCTCTCCTGGTCGACCTCGGCTGAACACCGCACCACCACAGGACAGAAGTCCCCGACACCCCTCACCGCAAGTCGCGTCACCGTCACCCCACCCACCGTTGACACCCGCCACCCCCATCGGCGAAGGTCTCTGGCGTGACGGCACCCACCCCACGCCCCAGCCACCCCACCAACCCGCACCACGAAGACCACCGCTACATCATCATCGGAGCCGGACCAGCCGGCCTCCAACTGAGCTACCACCTCCAGCAGGCCGGCTGCGACTACCTCACCCTCGAACGCGCCGCCGCACCCGCCGAGTTCTTCCGACACTTCCCCCGGCACCGCAAACTGATCTCCCTCAACAAGGTCCACACCACCAGCACCGACCCCGAGATCCGCCTGCGCTGGGACTGGAACTCACTGCTGCACGAACCCGCCGACCTGCCCTTCGCCAAATACAGCAGCGAATACTTCCCCCACGCCGACGACATGGTGCGCTACCTCACCGACTTCCAGCGCTACCACCAACTCGCCGTCCGCTTCGACACCACCGTCGAACGCATCGAACGCACCGACGACGGCTTCCTCGTCCACACCACCGAGAACACCCTGCGCTGCCGCTGCGTCATCGTCGCCACCGGCTGGGGCCGACCCCACATCCCCGACATCCCCGGCATCGAACACGCCACCGGCTACGAGGACATGCAGACCGACCCCGCCCACTACGCCGGCCAACGCGTCCTCGTCATCGGCAAGGGCAACTCCGCCTTCGAAACCGCCTCCGCGATCCTCGGCCACGCCGCCATGATCCACCTCGCCAGCCCTCGCCCCCTCCGCCTGGCCTGGAACACCAAACACCCCGGAGACGTACGCGGCCACCACGGCGCCGTCCTCGACAGCTACCAGTTCAAGACCCTGCACTCCGTCCTCGACTGCGTCATCGACCAGATCCGCCCCACCGACGACGGCTACCAGGTCCACCTCACCTACACCCACGCCGACGGCGAAACCGCCGTCATGAACTACGACACCGTCCTGCGCTGCACCGGCTTCGCCATGGACACCACCCCGTTCGACCCCACCTGCCGACCCGACACCACCCCCAACGGACGCCTCCCCACCACCACCGGCGACTGGCAGTCCACCAACGTCGACGGCCTCTACTTCGCCGGCACCCTCGCCCAGGACCGCGACTTCAAACGCGCCTCCTCCGCCTTCATCGACGGATTCCGCTACAACCTGCGCACCCTCACCACCCTGCTACGCGAACGCTACGAGGGCGTACCCCTGCACCACGACCTCATCGCCCGCGACGCCGACGCCGCCACCACCCTCGTCCTCGACCGCGTCAACTGGAGCTCCGCACTCTGGACCCAGTTCGAATTCCTCTGCGACGCCCTCGTCGCCGACCCCGACGGACAACTACGCCACTACACCGACCTGCCCGAGGACCACGTCCGAACCCGCTTCCGCGACCACCCGCACTACTACACCGTCGGCCTGCGCTGGGGCCGCGACGAATACGGCGACGTCTTCGCCATCGAACGCCACCCCCAACCCGACCGCGCCGCCGAAAGCGCCTTCATCCACCCCGTCATCCGCCGCTACCACGGCGACACCCTCGTCGACGAACTACACCTGCTCGAAGACCTGCTCGCCGAATGGCGCCGCCCCGACCGCCACATCGCACCCCTACGCGACTGGTTCGCCCGCGAACTACACCGCGAACGCTGACCCCACCAACCCCGACCAGCACCTACACCGACTGCCGCACACCCAGACCAGCCGACATGCCCACCGTCTGCCCCACCAGAAGATCCACCACATCCGTCAGACGACCACGACGACCCGCCGCCGCCCGCTGCCGCGCCGCACCACCACCCACCGCCGACAACCTCCGCACCCACCCCCGCACCAACTCCTCGTCCCCACACGCCCGCAACACCGGCGCCAACTCCGCCACCACCTCACCCAACACCTCCCGCGCCGGCCGCAACCGACCCGTACCCACGTCAGGCAACGCACCCTCCAGACCATCACGCGCCGCCCGCCAGTACGCCGCCCGCAACCACTCACCGGCAAGCTCCGGACCCGGATCACCCCGCTCCACCGCCCCCAACGCCCGCACCACCAGCGCCCGCACCAACGCCGCCACCAACCCCGACTCCCACACCGACAACGGCACGTCCGCCACCCGCACCTCCAACGTCGGATGCGTCACCGACGGCCGGATGTCCCAGAACAACGTCCCCGCATCCACGATCGCCCCCGCCGACGACAGCATCTCCACCACCCGCTCGTAGTGCGCCACCGACGTGAACCGCGGCGGCGGCCCCGCCACCGGCCACCGCGGCCAGATCATCGACCGCCAACTGCAGTAACCCGAATCCCGCCCCTCCCAGAACGGCGAATTCGCCGAAACCGCGATCAACAACGGCAGATGGGCCCGCAGGTGGTTACTGACCAACAACGCCACCTCCCGCTCCGGCAACTCCACATGCACATGCACCGCACAGATCGCCAACTCGTCGTGCAACCCCCGGAACATCGCCGTACCCCGCTCCTGCCGAGGCCCCGGCGTCACCGGCGGCGCAGTCGCACCCGGCAACACCGGCGTACCGGTCGCCACGATCCGCAACCCGTCGACCGCCGCGCACTCCGCCACCACCCGGCGCGCCTCCGCCAACTGATCCACCAACCCCCGCACCGACCACGTCGGATCCGTCCTCGTCTCCACATGCAACGACGTGATCTCACCCGACACCCGGCCACCCAGCCGCGACGCCGCCCGACCCACCACCGACCCCGCACCCGGCACCACACCCCGACTCACCGGATCGACCAGCAGGAACTCCTCCTCAACCCCCAACCGCGGACCCGACGCCACACAGTCCCCGCCGCCCTGCACCGCCACCCTGGCCTCCACTCCCGACACCACCGGCCGGACCGACAACGCCCGGGCCGACAGGGTAGCCCGCCACAGTGACCAACGGGACACCCACAGTCAGCACGCCCATCGGCCCCCACCGCGCACCCCACACCCCGAACCCCCTGTGGCAAGCTGGTCCCACACGCGACTGGCGGCCAGAGGATGGGCACCAAACCATCGGGGAGCTCCACGCGCGGAGGTCGACCGCCTGGGCCCCGCCGGCGAGGAGCACCATGCCCACCGCCCGACTCCTGCCCGGCACCCCCGTCGCCGAGCGCATCCTCACCGACGTCGCCGCCGGCGTCACCACCCTGCGCGCCAGCGGCGTCACCCCCGGCCTCGCCACCATCCTCGTCGGCGACGACGACGCCAGCGCCGGCTACATCCGCATCAAGCAACGCCAGGCCACCGAACTCGGCTTCGCCTCACCCCACGTACACCTGCCCGCCACCGCCACGCAGGCCGACCTGCACCGCGCCATCGCCGACTTCAACGCCGCACCGGACGTACACGGCCTGCTCATCCAGCACCCCATCCCCGGGCACCTCGACTACGACAAGGCCCTACAGAGCATGGATCCCGACCTCGACGTCGACGGCATGCATCCCCTCAACATGGGACGCCTCGCCCTCGGCCTGCCCGGACCCCTGCCCTGCACACCCGCCGGCATCGAAGCCCTGCTCGCCTTCCACGACATCCCCGTCGCCGGCCGCGACGTCGTCATCCTCGGCCGGGGCGCCACCCTCGGCCGCCCCCTCGCCCTCCTGCTCACCCAGAAACGCCCCACCGCCAACGCCGCCGTCACCGTCGTACACACCGGCGTCCCCGACTGGGCCGACCACACCCGCCGCGCCGACATCCTCATCGCCGCCGCCGGAGTCCCCGGCATCATCCAGCCCGAACACGTCCGCCCAGGCGCCGTCGTCATCGGCGGCGGCGTCCGCTACCAGGGCCGCCGCCTCCTGCCCGACGTCGACGAGAGCTGCGCCGACGTCGCCGGCGCCATCACCCCCCGCGTCGGCGGAGTCGGCCCCACCACCGTCGCCATGCTCCTGCGCAACGCCCTCGACGCCGCCCGCCGCGCCACCGGCAACGCCTGAGCCCACCCGCCCCGGACCGGTCCGGCGGCACCCCGACCCACCGCCCCGGTGACCGGAGGTGCCGCCGGACCAGCCTGCCCGCCCGGCACCACACCCCACTCACGGCCGCGCCGGCACCAACCCCGCCAACGCCCGGTTCGTACGGTTGGACCGCACCGCCGCCCGCTGCTGCCCGGCCGTCACCTCGATGTACGTCTGCGACGACGCCAACGACGCGTGACCCAGCAACCGCATGATCTCCGCCGCGCTCGCCCCGTCCTCCGCCAGCCGGGTCGCGAACGTGTGCCGCAACGCGTGCAACCGTGCCCCCCGCGGCACCCGGTCCGTGATGCCCGCCCGCCGGTAGCACGACTCCACCAGGTACTGAAGCCCGCCCCGGCGCAGCGCCTCACCCGCACGGTCGACCAGCAGCGGCGCGTCCGGACGCACCGTGCGCGACCCGAACCGGCGCACCCGACTGTCCAGGTAGCCCACCAGCACCCCGTCCAGCTCCGGCTCGATCGGCACCACCCGCGGCCGCCCGCCCTTGCCGGCCACGTCGACCCGGCGCTCGCCCGGACGGCCGGTCAACGACCCCACCCGCAGCGCCAGCAGCTCCGACAGCCGCAGCCCCGCGCAGAGCGCCAACGCCAGCACCGCCAGGTCGCGCTCGGGCCACGGGTCGCGCTGGCGGCCTTCCTGCCGGGCCACCGAGGCGAGCAACCGCTCCGGGGTGTCCGCGCCGCGCAGTGGCTTGGGCTGGGGGAGAGGTGCCCGGGGCCGACCGACCGCGGGCATCGGGTTGCCGGCGACCACCCCGTCGGCGACCAGGAAGGAGAAGAAACTGTTCCAGGTGGACCACGCCCGGTGCACCGAGGCGGGGGCGCGGGGGGCGGCGAACCGGGCGAAGGCGGCACGCATGACACGGGCGGTGAGGGCCGCGACGGGCAGCGCGTCGAGGGGGAGGGGAGGGGTGGCGTCCTCGGCCGCCAGCGCGGCGACGGCACGCAGGTCCCGCCGGTACGCCGCCAGCGTGTGCGGGGAGGGCTTGCGGGTGGCCCGGGCCGTCAGGAACTCCTCGATCAACCCGCTTACCGATTCGTCCTCTTTGTCATGCATAAGGGCTATTATGCACGATTTTCGGGTTCGCGGGCAACGGGTTCGCGGGCAACGGGAGGGCAGGGGAGCGCGCGCCGGTAACGCGGCGAGCGCACCCCGGCCGAGACGGCGTCGCTCTACCGATCCGGGTGCGGCGCTCGCGCCGGCCTCGTCCCGGTGGGCCGGTAGCGTCGCGGGTCCAGGCAGGACGGCGTCTTCGCCGAGCCGGGAGTGCGAACCCGGCAGGCTTCCGCGTCTTCGCGCGCCTCGACGGCCCGACCGGCGCGGCCGGATCACCCTGATCAGGGCGACGGGTGCCGCCAGGTCCGGCCGCGCCGTCGCCGGGCGTTCCTCCCGGGGTGCCCGGGCGCCGCTTCGCGCAGCGGGCTTCCGTGCTTTCGTCCGGGCGGTGCCGCCCGGGGGTGTCGGGGACTACGCCGCAGTTGCCTGCGGTACGCCGCCGTGCCTGCCCGTCCGGTCGGCCGAGGGAGGGGTCAATCCGGTCTACTTGACATAATGTACATTATCGAATCGTGGTGCATGCTGGTGAAGGCCCTGGGAAAGGGTCGCGTGACGACGGCCGACTCTGACGATCCACGCCGCAGGTCCGCACACCGATCGCCGTCGTGATGCCACACCCGCGTCGCTCGTTGCGCCTGGGCGAGTCAGGTCGTCGCGGCCGGCTACACCACGAGGCCGCCGCCCGCGCGGATGAGCCGTGCGGGCGGCGACGGTTCGGCCGTGTCGTGCGCGTCAGGTCAGGCGCACCCGCCACGGGCAGGGCGGCTCAGCTCTCCCCTAACACGGCTGGGCGTACCAGTAGGGATCGAAGTCCACATACAGGGCCTCGCTCCGGTAGGCGAAGCCGTGGATCGGGTTGCGGTTCTGGTCCAGCAGGTCGGCCCACGTCCCCGGAGTCTGGTTGTTGACGACGGATCCGTGGCCGTTCCAGTTGAACAGTGCGTAGTCGCCACATGCGTACATGACGAACATCCGCCCGCGCAGGTAGGTGTCGGTGTAGAGGCAGAAGGCGGTGTACGGGCAGGTGCCGGCGGCCTGCGAGGCGATCCCGGAGACGCTTGCGTTGAGGTTGTCGTCGGGGCCGGCGTGGGCGGCTGCGGGGGCTGCCAGCGTGGCGGCGGCAGCGGCGAACGCGGCGGTGAGGAACAGCCGTAGCTTCATGTACCGACGGTGTCAGCGCGACAGCGGTGCGTCAATTGAGTCGATCTGTGTCGATGACAACTCGCGGTGGCCCCGCCCCGGGGGCGTGATCGGCGCACTCCCCTCCCCTGCCCCGTGCCCGCGCGCGCGGGGCACGTACGGCCCCGGTCCGTACCGTGGCGAGCGCCGGACGTCCGCCACGGTACGGACCGGGCCGCCTTCGGTCAGGGGCCGACGTACGCGGCGAGGTGTTCGCCGGTGACGGTCGAGCGGGCGGCGACGAGGGCGGCGGGAGTGCCCTCGAAGACGATCCGGCCGCCGTCGTGGCCCGCGCCGGGGCCGAGGTCGACGATCCAGTCGGCGTGTGCCATGACCGCCTGGTGGTGCTCGATGACGATGACGGACTTGCCGGATTCCACGAGCCGGTCGAGCAGGGCGAGCAGTTGCTCGACGTCGGCGAGGTGCAGGCCGGTGGTCGGCTCGTCGAGGACGTAGACGCCGCCCTTCTCGGCCATGTGGGTGGCGAGCTTGAGTCGCTGCCGTTCGCCGCCGGAGAGGGTGGTGAGGGGCTGGCCGAGGCTGAGGTAGCCCAGCCCGACGTCGGCGAGCCGGGTGAGGATGGTGTGGGCGGCCGGGATGCGTGCCTCGCCGGAGGCGAAGAACTCCTCCGCCTCGGCGACGGGCATGGCGAGCACCTCGGCGATGTTCCGGCCGCCGAGGGTGTACTCGAGCACGGCCGCCTGGAACCTCTTGCCGTCGCACTCCTCGCACGGTGTCTCGACGGTCGCCATGACGCCCAGGTCGGTGTAGATGACGCCGGCGCCGTTGCAGGTGGGGCAGGCGCCCTCGGAGTTGGCGCTGAACAGCGCCGGTTTCACGCCGTTGGCCTTTGCGAACGCCTTGCGGATCGGGTCGAGCAGGCCGGTGTACGTCGCCGGGTTGCTGCGTCGGGAGCCGCGGATGGCGCCCTGGTCGATGACGACGACGCCGTCGCGGCCGGCCACCGAGCCGTGGATCAGTGAGCTCTTGCCGGAGCCGGCGACGCCGGTGATGACGCAGAGTACGCCGAGCGGGATGTCGACGTCGACGTCGCGCAGGTTGTGTTCGGTGGCGCCGCGGATCTTCAGGGTGCCGGTGGGCGTGCGTACGGTGGTCTTGACGGTGGCGCGGTCGTCGAGGTGGCGGCCGGTGACGGTGTCGCTGGCCCGTAGTTCCTCCACGGTGCCCTGGAAGCAGACCGTGCCTCCCCGGGTGCCGGCGCCGGGGCCGAGGTCGACGACGTGGTCGGCGATCGTGATGGTCTCGGGCTTGTGTTCCACGACGAGCACGGTGTTGCCCTTGTTCCGCAGTTGCAGCAGCAGGTTGTTCATCCGCTGGATGTCGTGCGGGTGCAGGCCGATGGTGGGCTCGTCGAAGACGTAGGTGACGTCGGTGAGGGAGGATCCGAGGTGGCGGATCATCTTGGTGCGTTGTGCCTCTCCCCCGGACAGGGTGCCCGCGGGCCGGTCGAGGGAGAGGTAGCCCAGGCCGATCTCCTCGAACGAGTCGAGGAGGTGTCGCAGTCCCTTGAGCAGGGGTGCCATCGATGGTTCGTCGAGGTCGCGTACCCAGGCGGCGAGGTCGCTGATCTGCATGGCGCAGAGGTCGGCGATGCTCTTGCCGTTGATCTTCGACGAGCGGGCCTCCGGGCTCAGTCGCGTGCCGTCGCAGCTCGGGCAGGTCTGGAAGGTGACGGCCCGTTCGACGAAGGCGCGGATGTGGGGTTGCAGCGCGTCGACGTCCTTGCTGAGGAAGGACTTCTGGATCTGCGGGATGATGCCGGCGTACGTGAGGTTGATGCCGTCGATTTTGATCTTGGTGGGCTCGCGGTGGAGCAGGTCGTGCAGTTCCTTCTTGGTGTACCTGCTGATCGGCTTGTCCGGGTCGAAGTAGCCGCAGCCGCGGTAGATGCGGCCGTACCAGCCCTCCATGCTGTAGCCGGGGATGGTGAGCGCGCCCTCGTTGAGGGACTTGCTGTCGTCGTAGAGGGCGGTGAGGTCGATGTCGTTGACGCTGCCCATGCCCTCGCAGCGCGGGCACATGCCGCCGAGTCGGTGGAAGGTCGCCTTCTCCGACTTGGTCCTGTCGCCGCGTTCGACGGTGATCGCGCCGGTGGCTCTGACGGTGGGGATGTTGAAGGAGTACGCGTTGGGCGAGCCGATGTGGGGTCGGCCGAGCCGGCTGAACAGGATGCGCAGCATGGCGTTGGCGTCGGTGGCGGTGCCGACGGTGGAGCGGGGGTTGGCGCCCATCCGCTCCTGGTCGACGATGATCGCGGTCGTCAGTCCTTCGAGCAGGTCGACCTCGGGTCGGGTGAGCGACGGCATGAAGCCCTGCAGGAAGGCGCTGTAGGTTTCGTTGATCATCCGCTGTGACTCGGCGGCGATGGTGCCGAACACCAGTGAGCTCTTGCCGGAGCCGGAGACGCCGGTGAACACGGTCAGCCGGCGCTTCGGGATCTCGACGCTGACGTCCTTGAGGTTGTTCACGCGTGCGCCCTGCACCCGGATGAGGTCGTGGGTGTCGGCGACGTGCGGCGTGGATTCCTGGGTGTGGGTCCTCGTGGCCGTGCTCATCGTGTCTCCATCTGTGGCGCCGGGCCGGTTCGCGGTCGGCGTCGGGCGTTGCCTGGCCGGGTCTGTGTTCGCTGGTGGGTTCAGCGCAGTTCGTTGATGCGGATCAGGTTGCCGGTGGGGTCGCGGAAGGCGCAGTCGCGCACGCCGTACGGCTGCTCGGTCGGTTCCTGGACGACCTCGGCGTCGCGGGCCTGCAACCGGGCGAAGAGGCCGTCGAGGTCGTCGGTGGCCAGGGTGACGGCGGTGTAGCTGCCCTTGGCGATCAGTTCGAGGATGGTGCGGCGTTCGTCGTCGGTGATGCCGGGATCGGCGGCCGGTGGGTGCAGGACGATGGAGGTGCCCGGCTGGTTCGGGGGGCCGACGGTGAGCCACCGCATCCCGTCGTATCCGACGTCGTTGCGGACCTCGAAGCCGAGGGTGTCGCGGTAGAAGGTGAGGGCGGCGTCCGCATCGGTGTGCGGGAGGAAGGCGTGGTGGATGGTGACGTTCATGGTGGTCAGGCTAGTTGTGGCCGGGTGGGGCGTGCTTCTCGATTCCTGATCGGTCGGGTCACCTGCTTGGTGATGCACGGCGGCGGCTCGGCCGTCGCGTGGGCCGTGCGGGCGCGGTAGGCGCTGGGCGACTCGCCGACCAGTTCGGTGAAGCGGGTGCTGAAGGTGCCCAGCGAGGAGCAGCCGACGGTGAAGCAGACCTCGGTGACGGTGAGGTCGCCGCGGCGCAGCAGGGCCATGGCGCGTTCGATGCGTCGGGTCATCAGGTAGGCGTACGGTGATTCGCCGTAGGCGCGCCGGAACTGGCGGCTGAGGTGCCCGGCGGACATGTTGACGCCGCGGGCGAGGGCTTCGACGTCCAGCGGCTGCGCGTGCTCCCGGTCGATGCGGTCGCGCACGCGGCGCAGCCGGGCGAGGTCGCGTAGGTGCTGCTCCTCGGTGGGTTTGCTGGTCACGTGTGGGATCGTGCCACATCGCGTGGTCGGCGCGGCCGGCTCGCGGGTGCCCGGTGGGCTCGGGCACGCTGGCGGGCGCGCCCGGGTTCGGCGCGGGGCCCCGGTCGGCCGCCGTGGCGTCAGGGTCGGTCGGTGCGGGGGCGGCGGGCGAGGACGAGGGTGGTGTGCAGGCGCAGCACGACGGTGCCGCCGAAGTCGTCCACGAGGCGGCGCAGCGCGGTGCTCGCCTGGGCCTGCTGTTCGGCGCTTCGCTGCCGGTAGGGGCCGAAGGTTCGCAGCAGGCGCAGGTAGCTCTCGGTGTCCAGGGGGAGGTCGCGGTCGATGGTGTCGGCGTGGATGTCGGTGAACAGGGCGCTGTCGGTGATGTCCTGCTGGAACCAGCCGGTGGGGCGTTCCTGGGCGGTGGGGTCGATGGCGCGCAGCGCGGCGGCCACGGCGTGGGCCTGTCGGGGGTCGGCGTAGCCGTAGCGGTGGCCGAAGACGGCAAGGGTGCCGCCGGGGGTGAGCGCGTCGTGGGCGCGGGGGTTGCGGGTGGTGGGGTCGAGCCAGTGCCAGGCCAGGGCGCAGGCGAGCAGGGGTACGCCGCCGGCGGGTGGCTGCCACTGCTCGAAGGTGCTGGTGACGGCGTGCACCTGGGGGAAGGTGGCGGTGAGTCGGGCGGTCATGCGGGGGTCGGGTTCGACGCAGGTGACGGGCGCGCCGAGGCGCAGCAGGATGGCGGTGCCCTTGCCGGTGCCGGCGCCGATCTCGGTGATCGTGTCGGGGGTGCCGCCGTGGTAGTCGCGGATGAGGTCGGCGAGGGCGGCTGGGTAGTCGGGGCGTACGTCGTCGTACAGGTCGGCGACGTCGCCGAATACTCCGGTCACGGGGTGCATCGTCGCATGGGCGGTGGGTCGGGTCAGAGGCCGCCGGCGACGCGCAGGACGGTTCCGGTGGTGTAGGTGGCGTCGGGGCCGAGCAGCCAGGCGATGGCGGCGGCGACCTCGTCGGGCTCGCCGGCGCGGCCCAGCGGGATGCGGGTGGCGGCCCGGTCGGGTCGGTCGGGTTGGCCGGAGAGGGCGTGGATGTCGGTGCGGATGATGCCGGGGGCGACGGCGTTGACGCGGATGCCGCGGGGGGCGAGTTCCTTGGCCAGGCCGGTGGTGAGGGTGTCGGTGGCGGCCTTGACGGCGGCGTAGTGGACGTACTCGCCGGGGCTGCCGAGGGTGGCGGCGGCGGAGGAGACGTTGACGATGGCGGCGCCGTCGCTCATCCGGCGGGCGGCCTGTTGCGCGCAGAGGACGTAGCCGATGAGGTTGACGTCGACGACGTGGCGCAGGTCGGTGGGGTCGAGGTCGACGAAGGCGCCGATGGGGCTGGTGACGCCGGCGTTGTTGACCAGGCCGGTGATCTCGCCGAGGTCGGCGGCGGCGTCGAAGAGGGTGGTGACCTGGTCGGGGTCGCGGGTGTCGGCGGGGACGGCGAGGCCGCGTACGCCGGTGGCTTCGATGTCGGCGAGCACGGCGGTGGCGGCGGTGCGGTCGTGGCGGTAGCTGAAGGCGACGTGGTGTCCGGCGTGGGCGAGGCGGCGTGCGGTGGCGGCGCCGATGCCGCGGCTGCCGCCGGTGATGACGGTGACCGGTCTCAAGGTGCCTCTCCCCTGTCGTGGCTGCGGTGCCGACGCTACCGGGGCGGTTCGTGGGCCGGCGCATAGGCTCGGCGCTTCGGTGGTCGGTGACGTGGAGGTGCGCGGTGGCGGGTGTGGGTGTCGGGGACGTGGTGCGGGATTTCGAGTTGCCCGACGAGACGGGTACGCCGCGGCGGCTGTCGGAGTTCCTGGCTGCCGGTCCGGTGGTGTTGTTCTTCTATCCGGCGGCGATGACGCGGGGGTGTACGGCGGAGAGCTGCCACTTCCGGGACCTGGCGGCGGAGTTCGCGGCGGTGGGCGCGACCCGGGTGGGGATCAGCCGCGATCCGGTGGCGAGGCAGGCGGAGTTCTCCCGGCGGCACGGGTTCGACTATCCGCTGCTGTCGGACGCGGACGGTGCGGTGGCGGATCTGTTCGGGGTCCGGCGGCGGTTGCCGTTGGGTGCGTTGAGCACGCGGCGGATGACGTTCGTGATCGGCGCCGACCGGCGGGTGGTCGAGGTCATCCACAGCGAGCTGAACATGAACGACCACGCGGACGCCGCGTTGCGGGCGCTGGGGGGGTTGATCTTCCGGTTGTCGGGGCGGGCTGGTATCAAGGCAGCATCTGTACAGGTGTACGAGGGAAGAGGTCGCTGATGGGTACCGCTGGCCAGGGGTTGTCCACTGACGAGGTGCGGAGCATCCGGGAGGCGCTGGCGGCGGGCCGCAAGCCGAAGGTGGTGTTCACCGCCTCGGCGGGTCAGGTCGCCGGCCAGCTGGGTCAGGTGGTGGAGCTGACCGATCCGGCGGTGTCGGACGAGTTCGTGGTGGTCCGGTTCGGCCGTGACGAGTTGCCCTTCTCCCCCGCCGACGTGGCGGTGGCGCCGCGGGGCGCCGGGCGTAGGGCGCCGGAGCCGCAACCGGAGCAGCCGGAGCAGCCGGCGGTGGCGGAGCCGGCGGAGCCGGAGTTCGTGTTGGACCGGGAGCGGGCGCCGCAGCAGCGGCGGGAGGAGCCGAAGGTGGAGCCGGCGGAGGCGAAGCCGGCTGCTCCGGCGCGGCGGGCGGTGAAGGCGGTGAAGCCGAAGGGCCCGGCGGGGTTGTCGGTGACGCTGGCGTACGCCGATGGCGAGTGGACGGTGGCGGCGCAGCAGGGCAGCAAGTCGCTCGCGAAGCCGTACGTGGTGAAGCCGGCCGAGGCGCTGCGGATGGTGGCGCTGGTGGACGTGCCGGGGGTGCACGAGGCGGTGGAGCAGATCATGGCCGCCGAGCGGGCCGAGGCGGAGCAGCAGGCGGAGAAGTTGCGCGCGGAGCTGGCGGAGATCGAGGCGCGCCTGGCGGAGTTGCGCGAGGCGGGCTGAGGGGTGTGCGGGCCGCGGGGGCCGACGCGGGTGTCGCGTCGGCCCCCGCGGTCGTGGCCGGTGGCGGCGGCGGGGCGCGCGGCCACCGGGCGGGGGCGGGTCAGTGCTGCGGGATGTGGGCCACCCCGATGCGCTTGCGGAACACCCAGTACGTCCAGCCCTGGTAGGCCAGCACGATCGGGGTGAAGATCACCGCTACCCAGGTCATGATCTTCAGGGTGTAGGGGGTGGAGGCGGCGTTGGTGGCGGTCAGCGTGCCGGCCGGGTCCGCGGTGGAGGGCAGCAGGTTCGGAAAGAGCGCCGCGAAGAGCGTCGCCACGGCCAGGGCGATCGCCACGGCGGTGCCGGTGAACGCCCAGCCCTCCCGTCGGGCCCGGGCGGCGGCGAGGCCGCCGAGCAGGGCCAGTGCCGCGCCGGCGGCGAGGACGACGGCCGCCGGGCTGGAGCGGATGGTCAGCGTCCAGGTCAGGAAGGTCGCGGCGAGCGCGGCGGCGGCGACGCCGAGGCGTACGGCCAGGGCGCCGGCGCGTTCGCGGACGTCGCCGACGGTCTTGAGTGCGATGAACACGGCGCCGTGGGCGAGGAAGAGCACCGCGGTGGTGGCGCCGCCGAGCAGGGCGTACGGGTTGAGCAGGTCGAGCAGGCCGCCGACGTACTCGTGGTCGGCGTCCAGCGGTACGCCGCGCAGGATGTTGGCGAAAGCGACGCCCCACAGCACGGCCGGCACGACGGAGCCGACGAAGATCGCCGTGTCCCAGCGGCGTTTCCAGGACGCCTCGGGGCGCTTGTGGCGGTACTCGAAGGCGACGCCGCGGATGATGAGGGCGAGCAGGATCAGCAGCAGCGGCAGGTAGAAGCCGGAGAAGAGGGTGGCGTACCACTCGGGGAACGCGGCGAACATGGCGCCGCCGGCGGTGATGAGCCAGACCTCGTTGCCGTCCCAGACGGGGCCGATGGTGTTGATCAGGACGCGGCGTTCCCGGTCGTCGCGGCCGAGCACGGGCAGCAGCATGCCGACGCCGAAGTCGAAGCCCTCGAGGATGAAGTATCCGGTGAACAGGACCGCGACGAGCAGGAACCAGATGGTGGTGAGTTCCACGGTGGTCTCCGGTGGTCAGTAGGCGAACGCGAGCGGGCGTTCGGCGTCGTCGTGGCTGTCGTCGATGTCGGGGTTCGGGGTGAGGTCGGGTACGCCGGCCTTGGCGTAGCGCAGCAGCAGTTTGACCTCGACCACGGCGAGGGTGGCGTAGACGAGGGTGAAGGCGGTGAAGGAGGTGAGCACCTCGGCCAGCGAGACGCTGCGGGACACGCCGTCGCGGGTGAGCATCTCGCCGAAGACGATCCACGGCTGGCGGCCCATCTCGGTGAAGATCCAGCCGAAGGAGTTCGCGGCCAGGGGCAGCAGGGGCATGACCAGGCCGGCGCGCAGCAGCCACCTGTTGGTGGGGGTGCGGCCCTTGCGCTGGCTCCAGAGCACCAGCAGGGCGATGGCGGCGGCGGCCATCCCGAAGCCGATCATGAAGCGGAAGCTCCAGTAGGTGACGGGGATGATCGGGGTGTAGCTGCCGGCGCCGTACTGGGCGGCGTACTGGGCCTGGAGGTCGTTGATGCCCTGCACGGTGCCGTTCGGGTCGCCGGTGCCCAGCCAGGACAGCAGGTGCGGGATCTTGAGGGCGAACAGCTCGCGGCTGCCGTCGAGGCTGCCGATGGTCAGTACGGAGAACGAGGCGGGGCTCTCGGTGCTGTAGAGGCCCTCGGCGGCGGCCATCTTCATGGGCTGCACCTGGGTCATGATCTTGCCTTGGATGTCGCCGGTGATGGCGACGGCGGCGGCGGAGACGAGGGTGACCCAGGAGCCGAACTTGGCGGCGAAGCGGTAGGCGGGGGTGTCGGCGGAGTCGCGGTTGCGCACCAGGTGCCACATGGCGACGGCGACGAGCAGCGAGCCGGCCACCAGGAACGCGCCGGCGATGGTGTGCGGGAAGGTGATCAGGGCAACCTTGTTGGTCAGCAGGGCGAGGAAGTCGGTGAGTTCGGCGCGGCCGGTGTCGGGGTTGATGCGGTAGCCGACCGGGTTCTGCATGAACGAGTTCGCCGCGAGGATGAAGTAGGCGCTGAGGTTGCTGCCGATGGCCGCGGCCCAGATGGTCGCGAGGTGCAGCCGCTTGGGCAGCCGGTCCCAGCCGAAGATCCACAGGCCGATGAAGGTCGACTCCAGGAAGAACGCGACGAGCGCCTCGATGGCCAGGGGGATGCCGAAGATGTCGCCGACGAAGCGGGAGTAGTCGCTCCAGTTCATGCCGAACTGGAACTCCTGCACGATGCCGGTCACCACGCCCATGGCGAAGTTGATCAGGAAGAGCTTGCCGTAGAACTTGGTGAGCTTGAGGTACTTCTCGTCGCCGGTGCGGTGCCACATGGTCTGCAGGATCGCCACCAGCACGGACAGGCCGATGGTCAGCGGCACGAAGAGAAAGTGGTAGACGGTGGTGACACCGAACTGCCAGCGGGCGACGTCCAACGCGTCCACCAGTACCCCCCAGGCTGTGCATACTACGGGACGTAGTAAATACTACCGCTCGTCGTAGAGGATTCGGCAGGGACGGCGGTCCCCAAGCGGCCCGGGACCGATGACCCTGATCACCCCTGCCGGACGGCCCGCCGTGCCGGCGCCGCGTGAACCCCGCGCCGGGCGCGCGGGGCGCGCGTGCGACCATTGCGCGCTGATGGAGACCACCCGCCCGAGCTGGCGGCCGCCCCTGATCTGGCGCGTCGCGCAGGTACTCGCCCGCGTCGTCGTCGCGCTCGTGGCCCGCCTGCGGGTCAGCGGCGACGTGCCCGAGGCGCTGCGCCGCGGCCCGCTGATCCTGGCCGCCAACCACATCAGCCCGTTCGATCCCGTCGTGCTCGCCGCCGCCTGCCGGAGTCGGGGTGTCGCCCCCCGGTTCATGGCCACCGGCGGACTCTTCCGCGCCCCCGTCCTCGGCGCCGCCATGCGTCACGCCGGGCACCTGCGCGTCGACCGGGGCACCGCCGCCGTCGGTCGCGCCCTCGACGACGCCGCCGCGGCGGTCTCCGCCGGCTCGGTGATCCTGGTCTACCCGGAGGGGCGCATCGGGCTGGACCCGGGCATCTGGCCCGAACGCGGCAAGACCGGCACGGCGCGCCTCGCCCTGGCCTGCGGCGCCCCGGTGATCCCGGTCGCCCAGTGGGGCTCGCACGAGGTGGTGCCCTACCGGGCCCCCGAGGGGCTGTTGCGCGGGCTCGCCCGCGCGATGTGGCGCCGCCCCGTGCTGCGGGTGCACTTCGGTGACCCGGTCGACCTGGCCGACGTGGCCCACGCGACGCCCGGTGCGGCCCGGCACGCCACCGACCGGATCATCGACGCCATCACCGACGCCCTCGTCCCGCTGCGCCCGGACGAACCGGAGCTTCCCCGGCACGTCGACCCCGGGCGCCCCACCGACACCAGCCGCTCCCACGCTCGCCGCCAGCCCCGCTGACACCCGCGCCGCGCCCGGACGCGACCGACACCCGGGCCCCTGCCGGCCACGACGACCGGCTCCCAGCCCCGCGGGCCGGCCCGGTGGCGGGTGCGGCCCGGGTGCTGTGCGACCCCAGGCGGCCGACTGGCGCCGGCCCCGTCGCCGCTCCATGTCCGCTTCCACGCGCCCACGCCGAGCGGCCCTTCCGGCTCGTCTTCGCGGCTGGGCGTCACACAGCGCACGGGCCGCGCCGCCCCGCCGCCCTCCCTCGCCGCCCCTTTGCTCTGCAGCCATCCACGCACCGGCGACCGAGAGTGAGATCCGCCGACGCGGTCTGCCTCCGAGCGCGAGATGAACCGGCAGCTCAACGGCGTGGTGCGGATCGGGGTGCAGAGCAAAGCGCGAGAATGGTGCCCACCTTGCTCCCCGAAGTCGACTACGCAAGGTGACACGGCGCGAACATCACGTTGCGTGGGTGCGATCTCGGGGCCGGCCGAGGAGGCGGCGGCCCGGTCGGGCGGGCGGCGGTGCGCGGGCTGGCCGCCGGGCGGCGGGCGCGGACCGGCATACTGCGTCGCGTGCTCACCGGCCACCCGTTTCTCGACGCCCCCGCGCCGCTGGCGTTCGCCCACCGCGGTGGCGCCGCCGAGGGCGACGAGAACACGACCGCGGCGTTCGCCCGCGCGATCGAGCTCGGCTACCGGTACGTCGAGACCGACGTGCACGGCACCGCCGACGGGGTGGCGGTGGTCTTCCACGACGCCACCCTCACCCGGGTCACCGGCGAGCCGGGGCGCATCGCCGAGCTGCGCTGGGCCGACCTGGCCTCCGTACGCGTCGGCGGCGCCGCCGTGGTGCCCCGCCTCGACGAGGTCCTCGACGCCTGGCCGGCGGTGCGGTTCAACATCGACGTCAAGGCCGACGGGGGCGTCCAACCGACCGTGACCACCGTCGGGCGCGCCAACGCCGCCGAGCGGGTACTGCTGGCCTCGTTCAGCGACGCCCGGCTGGCGCGGCTGCGCGCCCTCACCGGGGGCCGGGTCGCCACCAGCCTCGGCATGCGCGGGGTGGCCCGGCTGCGGATGGCCTCCCTGACCGGTCGGCCGCTGCGGCTGCCCCCCTCGGTGATCGCCGCGCAGGTGCCGGTGCGCTACGGGCGGGTGCCCGTGGTGGACCGCCGGTTCCTGCGCCACGCCCACCGACTCGGCCTGCACGTGCACGTCTGGACGATCGACGAACCTGCCGAGATGCACGAGTTACTTGATCTTGGAGTGGATGGCATCATGACCGATCACGTCGGCGTGCTGCGCGACGTCTACCGCAGCCGCGGCCACTGGGCCGCCTGAGCGTCGAAGGACCCCGATGGCCGAGACCGTCACCCCCGCGGTGGGCGACACGCCCGCCCCGGCGAGCACCCGCCGCGAACGCAGCGGCTGGTACTTCTACGACTGGGCGATGTCCGCCTTCTCCACCACCGTGATCACCGTGTTCCTCGGCCCGTTCCTGACCACGGTCACCAAACTCGCGGCCGGCTGCGAACTCGGTGCCGACGACTGCTCCGGCTACGTCTACCCGCTCGGTGTCAAGGTCGCCGCCGGCTCGTACTTCCCGTACCTGGTGTCGCTGTCGGTGTTCCTGACCGTGTTCGCGTTGCCGGTCGTCGGCGCGATCGCCGACCGGTCGGCGCACAAGAAGCGGCTGCTCGCCGCCGCCGCGTTCACCGGCGCCGGCGCCACCGTCGGCATGCTCTTCGTCACCGGCGACCGGTACCTGCTCGGCGGGGCCCTCTTCCTCGTCGCCAACATCGCCTTCGGCGCCGGCGTCGTGGTCTACAACTCGTTCCTGCCGCAACTGGGCGGCCCCGACGACCGCGACGGCATCTCCAGCCGCGGTTGGGCGCTGGGCTACCTGGGTGGCGGCCTGCTGCTGGCACTCAACCTGGTCGTGGTCACCCTGTTCAGCGAGGAGGGCAACGACCAGCGCACCCTCGACCTGGCGCGCTGGTCGATCGTCTCCGCCGGCGTGTGGTGGGCGCTGTTCACCCTGGTGCCGCTGCGTTGGCTGCGCGAGCGCCCCACCGCCGCCGCGCTGGCCGGCGGCAACCCGCTCACCGACGGGTTCCGGCAGCTCGGACGCACCCTGCGCGAGATCAAGGCGTACCCGCTGACGTTGTTCTTCCTGCTCGCGTTCCTGGTCTACAACGACGGCATCCAGACCGTCATCGCCCTGGCCAGCCAGTACGGCACCGAGGAGCTGAAGCTCGGGCAGACCACCCTGATCATCACCATCCTGCTGGTGCAGTTCCTCGCCTTCGGCGGCGCGCTGCTGCTGGGCGCCCTCGCCAAGCGCATCGGCGCGTGGAAGACGGTGCTGATCAGCCTGGTGCTCTGGACCGGGGTGATCCTCGGCGCGTTCCGGCTGCCGGCCGAGGCCCCGCTGCCGTTCATGATCCTGGGCGCGGCCATCGGCCTGGTGCTCGGCGGCAGCCAGGCCCTGAGCCGGTCGCTGTTCAGCCAGCTCATCCCCGCCGGCAAGGAGGGCGAGTACTACGGCTTCTACGAGATCAGCGACAAGGGCACCAGCTGGCTCGGCCCACTGGCCTTCGGCCTGGTGTTCCAGCTCACCAACTCCTACCGGGTGGGCCTGGTCTCCCTGCTGATCTTCTTCGTCGTCGGGTTCCTGCTGCTGCTGGCCGTGCCGATCCGGCGGGCCATCGTCGCCGCCGGCAACACCCCGCCCCGGGTGCTCTGAGGCGGGCCGATCGGGCGGTGTCGATCGGCTAGGCTGCCCGACCGTGACCGACCACGCCGCCGCCCCGACCTGTCTGGCGCGCCCCCCGCTGGGCCCCGACGACTCCCCCGCCGGCTGCGCCGCGGCGCGGGGCGTCGACGGGCGTCCGCTGCACGCGGCGGCGTTGAAGTTTTTCTGGGGACCGATGGACTGCGGCAAGTCCACCATGGCGTTGCAGATGAACCACAACCACTCTCGGCAGGGCCGCCGCGGCCTGGTCACCACCCGCATCGACCGCTCGCTGGGCCCGCAGGTGACCACCCGCATCGGCCTGGCCCACGAGGCCGTCGAGGTCACCGACGAGCTGGACCTGCGCGCCCTCGTGCGCGACACCTGGGCCGAGGGCGTACGCGTCGACTACCTGATCTGCGACGAGGCGTCGTTCTACAACCTGGAGCACATCGAGCAGATGGCCGAACTCGTCGACAGCTACGACGTCGACGTGTACGCGTTCGGGCTGGCCACCGACTTCCGCTCCTGCCTGTTCCCGGCCGCGCGGCGACTCTTCGAGCTGGCCGACGAGGTGGCCCGCATCCAGGTCGAGGTGCTCTGCTGGTGCGGGCGCGAAGGGCTGCTCAACGCCCGGGTCGTCGACGGGCGGGTGGTCCGCGAGGGCCTGCAGGTCGTCATCGGCGACACCCTGGACAGCGCCGAGGTGCGCTACCAGGTGCTCTGCCGGCGGCACTACCGGGCCGGCGAGCTCGGCCCCCGCGGCTAGGGGCCGGCTCAGTACGGGTCACCGCACACCCGCCAGTCCCCGTCCTCGCGCACCACCGACAGCTTCCGCTCCTCGCTGAGGCCGCTGTCGCGGGTCAGCCGCACCGTCACCGTGCCGCGCGGACGACCGCCCCGGGTCGCCACCGACACGTCGACGATCTCGTAGTCGTCGACCACCGGCGGGGTACGCACCCAGCTGGCGAACCCGATCGGGCTCCACCGCGTGCGCGCGTCGGCGCAGAGCCGGTCGTACGCGCCGTCGCTGTCGCCGGCGGCGACGGAGCGCAGGAAACCGTCGGCGCTCTCCCGCACCGGGCCGCTGGCCTGCGTGACCACCTGCACGTTCCAGGCGCCCAGCCCGGCCACCCCGACACAGCACAGCAGCACGCCCAGGCCCGCGAACACCAGCCCGGTACGCACCGGGCGGCGCCGCCGGGCCGGCCGGCTCCACGGCTGCTCAGCGCCCACCCGTCGACCGTAGAGAACCGGCGGGCCCGTCCGCAGGAAAGTCGCCCTGTCGCCCGCGGCACCGCATCGTCTACCGTCGGCGCAGACCCCTCCGACGCCGCCGGGAGACAGTCGATGACCCGATTCGTGCAGCCAATGCCGGCACCCGACGACCCGTACACCGGTGACCGGCTGCTGCGCTCGTGGCTGGAGCGGCAGCTCGGCGCGGCCGGGCACGCCGCCGCGAAGGGCCGGCTGGCTGACCTGGCCGCCGACGTGGCCGGGCCGCTGCGCGCCGCGCACGCCGACGCGGAGGCACACCCACCCACCCTGGTGCGCTACGACCCGTGGGGCGCCCGGGTGGACCGCGTCGACACCTCCGCCGGCTGGCAGGCCCAGCGCGCCGCCGCCGCCCGCCACGCCGTGGTCGCCCTGCCCTACCTGGAGTCCGCCCGCGCCACCTGGGGGGCCGCCGCGCGGGTCGTGCAGCACGCCCTGCTGCACCTGTACGGGCCGGAGTCGGCCACCTTCTCCTGCCCCGTGGCGATGGCCGACGGGGCGGCGGCGCTGCTCAGCCTCCCCGGGGTCGACCCGGACGTGCGCGACGCCTGGCTGCCCCGGCTGGTCAGCACCGACCCGGACACCGCGATCACCAGCGGGCAGTGGATGACCGAGTCGCAGGGCGGCTCCGATCTGGGCCGATCCAGCACCGTCGGCCGGCCCGCCGCCGACGGGTCGTGGCGGCTGACCGGCGAGAAGTGGTTCTGCTCGGCCGCCGACTCGGCGATGGCGGTCGCCCTGGCCCGTCCGGAGGGCGCCGGGCGGGGCAGCCGCGTGCTCGCCCCGTTCCTGGTGCCCCGCTACGCCGCCGACTCGCCCCTGGCCGGCGGGGCCGCCCCGCACGCGCCCGCCCCCGGGGTGCGGCTGCACCGGCTCAAGGACAAGCTCGGCACCCGCGCGCTGCCGACCGCCGAGATCGGGCTGCGCGACGCGTACGCGCTGCCGCTGGGCGATCCGGCCGTGCCGGGGCTGGCCCGGGCGATGACCCTGGTCGTGGTGACCCGGGTGCACAACGCCGCCGCGGCGGCCGGCGGGATGCGCCGCGGCCTGGCCTACGCCCGCGCGTACGCCACCGCCCGGCACGTGGCCGGCGGAGCGCTGGCGGACGATCCGCTGCACCGGGCCACCCTCGGCGCCCTGGCCGTCGACGCCGCCGGCGCGTTCGCCCTGGCCGGGCACGCCTTCGCGCTGCTGGGCCGCATCGAGGTCGGCGCCGACCCGGGCGCCGTGGCCGAGCTGCGCGTGGTGGCGCCGCTGGCCAAGCTCGCCACCGGCCGGCTCGCGGTGGCCTGCGCCAGCGAGTACGTGGAGAGCTTCGGCGGGGCCGGCTACGTCGAGGACACCGGCGTGCCCCGGCTGCTGCGCGACGCGCAGGTGCTGCCGATCTGGGAGGGCACCACCAACGTGCTCGCCCTCGACGTGCTGCGCGCCGTCACCCGGGAGGACGCCGGCGCGCCGCTGCTGCGCCGTCTGGGTGCCGCCGCCGACCTGGCCCGGCCGCTGTCACCCACGCTGGCCGACACGCTCGCCGCCGTGACCGGGGAGTTGCGGGCCGCCCTGGCGGAGGTCACCGCCGAGCCGGGGGCCGCCGCGCTCGTCGCCGGCGCGCGCGGGCTGGCGCTGCGGATGGCGCATGCGCTGACCGCCGCGCTGCTGGTGGAGCACGCCGCGTGGGGCGACGAGCAGGCGGAGCTGGCGGCCCGGCTGTGGGCGCGCCGGTGGCTGCGGCACGAGGAGATCGCTGTCGAGGCGCACCACCACCTGGACGTGCTCTGCTGAGCCCCGTCAGGCCTCGATCAGGCCGGCGCGGATGGCGTAGCGGGTCAGCTCCAGCCGGTCCTTGAGGCCGAGCTTCTGCAACAGGTTCGCCCGGTGCCGTTCGACTGTCTTGACGCTGATGAAGAGCAGCCGGGCGATCTCCTTGGAGGAGTGTCCCTCGGCGACGAGCTTGAGGATCTCCTCCTCGCGTTCGGTGATGGCCCTGGCCGGCGGGCTCTCGCCGCGCGCGGCGCGTTGCAGGTAGGTGCGGACGACGGCGTTGAGGGCACCGGGATACAGGAACGGCTCGTCGCGTACGGCGGCGCGGCAGGCCTCCACCAGGTCGCGGTCGGCGACGGACTTGAGCACGTACCCGTTGGCGCCGACCTTGAGGGCCTCGAAGAAGTACTGCTCGTTGTCGTACATGGTGAGGATGAGGATGCGCAGGCCCGGCAGTTGCCGCGACAGCTCCCGGGCCGCCTGCAGGCCGGTCAGCCGCGGCATGGCGATGTCGAGGATCGCCAGGTCGGGGCGCTCGCTGAGGGCCAGGGCGATGGCCTGCGCGCCGTCGCCGGCCTCGGCCACCACCGTCAGGTCCGGTTCGCCGTCGAGGATGAGGCGTACGCCCCGGCGCACCAGTGCGTGGTCGTCGGCGAGCAGGATGCGGGTGGTCACGGCCGTCCCTCCGGTTCGTCGACGGGTACCCGCAGCCGCACCTCGGTGCCGCCCCGCGGGCCTGCCGTCACGTTCAACTGGGCGCCGATGAGCAGGGCCCGCTCCCGCATGCCGCGGATGCCGGCGCCCTCGGCGGCGTCGCCGACGCCCCGGCCGTCGTCGCGGATCCGCAACCGCACGTGGCCCGCCTCGCGGGCCAGGGACAGCTCGACGCCGGTCGCCCCCGCGTGCCGGACCGTGTTGGTCAAGGCCTCCTGGGCGACCCGGTAGATCACCAGTTCGGCCTCGCCGTCGAGGGCCGGCAGGTCGGCGCCGAGGTGCTGGCGCACGGTCAGGTCGGTGTGCCCGGTGACCTCCGCGGTGAGCGCCTTGAGGGCACTGGTCAGGCCGAGTTCCTCCAGTACGCCGGGGCGTAGCCGGCGCGCGATGCGGCGGATCTCGTCGAGGCTGTCGCGGGTGGTCTCCTGCACCTGCACCAGCTGCACGCGCACCGCCTCGGGCGCGTGCCGGGCGACCTGCCCGAGTTCGAGCAGGACGGCGGTCAGCGTCTGACCGACCTCGTCGTGCAGTTCCTGGGCGATGCGGCGCCGCTCGGCCTCCTGCGCGGACAGGGCACTGGCGGCGCTGGTGGCCCGTTCCGCCTCCAGCCGGTCGATCATGGCGTTGAACGCGCGGATCAGGTCGGCGATGTCGGCCTGCCCGGCCGGGACCGGGCGCGGCTCGGGCTGCAACAGGTCGATGGTGGTCATGGCCCGGGTCAGCCGGTGCAGCGGCGCCAGCCCGACGCGCAGCAGCGCGGCGTTGGCGACCAGCATGGCGGCCAGGCCCACGGTCAGGACGACGGCCTCGGTGAGCAGCACCGGGGTGGAGACGGTGACCGGGCCGAGCAGCAGCAGCGTGGCGGCGACGAGCACGGCGGCGTTGAGCAGGAAGATGCGCCAGAACAGCGACACGACACCACCTCCCTCTCCCGACCGGGGGCGCGTCGCGCTCCCCGCCGACGCAGGCACCCGGCGCCGCCGTCCTCGTCGTGGTCAGCCTGCCGGCCGGGGCAGGCGCGGTGAATCCGTGCCCGCACCCATCTTCCACCCGGCGCCGGAGAATGGGTGTCAGCCCCGATGCCGTCGTACGCCGGACGACCGACGATTGCGACGAGGCCCGCGACCGGCGCCGCCGCGGACCTCCTCCGGCGAAGCCGGCCGCCCCACGCCGCGCCACAGGACAGGAGGCAATGATGCAGATCGAACGTGTGCCGCTGCCCGGAATCGGCGTCGGTTACACCCTGCACACCGGCGAGGGCCAGGCGCTCGGGGTCGTCTGCCACCGCGGCGGGCGACGCGACCTCGTCGTCTACGCGCCCGGCGACCCGGACACGGTCGAGCGCTCCCTGACCCTCACCGAGACGGAGGCGCAGGAGGTGGCCGAGCTGCTGCATCCCGTCGCCACCATCGACCACGTCGCCCACCTGGAGCGGCACTCCGAGTCGATCAGCGTCGCCGAACTGCCGGTCACGGCCGCCTCGCCGTACGACGGCCACCCGCTGGCCGAGGTCGTCGCGCGTGTCCAGGGAGTGAGCGTCATCGCCGTCGTGCGCGACGGACGGACGAGCACGGCGCCGGGGCTGGGGTTCGTCCTGGCCCACGGCGACGTGCTGGTCGTCGCCGGCGCCCCGGGAAGCATCGGCGCGCTGAGCCGGGTGCTCGTGCTGGCGCAGCCGTAGGCCGCCGCCCGCCTGCCTTCCCGGCGGGACGCTGGCGGTGGGCGGCGGTCAGCCGCGGCGGCGGGCGCGGGCCGCCCAGACCGCGTACGCGGGGTCACGGTCGAGGTTGTGCCGGTCGCGGTCGTAGCGCCGGGTGGTGCGCGGGTCGGCGTGACCCATCGCGTCCTGCACGTCCTCCAGGGGGACGCCCTCGGCGCGGGCGGTGGTGGCGAACGCGTGCCGCAGGGAGTGCGGTGACAGTCTCGCCCAGGCCGCGATGCCCGCGTCGCGGGCCAGCCTGCGCACGAGCCGGAACACCGCGTGCCGGTCCAGCCGGGCCCCGGTGGCGGTGACCAGCAGCGGGCCGGTCAGGTCGGGCACCGCCACGCCGAGCGCGGCGGCCCGCTGGGCCAGGTAGGCGTCGACCGCGTACGCGGTGCCGGGGGTCAGGGCGCGGCGTCGGGGCTTGCCGCCCTTGCCGACGAAGCGCACGCTGCGGTGGCCCCGCTCGGCGCCCAGGTCGCTCAGGTCGAGCGAGACCAGCTCCCCCACGCGCAGCCCGAGGTCGGCCAGCAGCGCGATCGCGGCCCGGTTGCGGGCGGCGGTGGGCCCGGTGTCGGCCTCGGCGGCGGCGAGCAGCGCGTCGACCTCCTCGGGGGTGAGCCCCACGGTGGCGGAGTGGTCCCGGTCGATGCGGGGCCGGTCGGCGCCGGACACCGGGTTGGCCTCGACCGCCCGCAGCTTGACCAGGAAGTCGTACCAGCTGGACAGGGCGGAGAGCCGGCGGGCGACGGTGGCCGGGGTGAGCGGTTTGCCGCTGCGCGCGCCCAGCGTGCTCTCCAACTCCCGGGCGTACTCGTTGACGTGCAGGAAGTTCGCGCGCAGGGGGTCCAGCTCGTGCGCGGCGCACCAGGCGAGCCAGCCGGCGACGTCCCGCCGGTACGCGTCGCGGGTGTGCTCGGACAGCCGCCGGTTGCGCAGCCAGGCCTCGGTGAAGTCGGTGGGCCCGCCGGGCAGGGCGGGCGGGGACGCCGGGCGGGTACGCACCGGCGCGTTCGACGACAGCATGTGAAAAAGGTTCCCAGAGTCGGGTGGGAAAAGGGCGGAGGCGCGCCCTACCCGATCGCCTCGCCTCGCCTCGCCTGCCGGGCGGGCGGGCGGCACCGGCGCCGGCGATCGGGGCGGGTGCGGGCCGCGGACGCGCGTCGGGGCGGGCGGCCGTCGTCGGCCGTCCCGCCCCGAGATGCCGGTTCAGGCGTTGATCTCCCGGCGGCCGTTGCCGCCCGCGGCGGCGGTGATGGTGACCCGGCGGGGCTTGGCCCGCTCCGCCACCGGGATGCGCAGGGTCAGCACGCCGTTGTCGTAGCCGGCCTCGAGCTTGTCGGTGTCGAGGGTGTCGCCGAGGAAGAGTCGCCGGGTGAATGTGCCCATCGGACGCTCGGCGGCGACGAGTTCGACGTTCTCGCCGCTGGCCCGGCGGCGCTCGGCGCGTACGGTCAACACGTTGCGCTCGACGGTGCAGTCGATGCTGTCCGGGTCCACGCCCGGCAGGTCGAACGCCGCGTAGAACCAGTCGCCGTCACGGTAGGCGTCCAGCGGCATGACCGCGGGGCGCGCGGCGGTGCCGAAGAACTGCTCGGTGATCCGGTCGATCTCACGGAACGGGTCGGTACGCATCAGCATGGTCGTGCCTCCTCGGTTCTCCTGGCCGAAGGTTCCAAGTTGAGTCTGACTGACTCAACTTCTGCTTCCGTTTTAGCGCGCCACGCACGCGTCGTCAAGCCGGGACCGCGAACGTGTCGACGGTGCGGCGAGGGCGGGGTCAGTCGCCGACGCGCCAGTACACGCCCCGCTCCCGGGCCAGCAACGACTCGTCGACGAGGTAGCGCCACGTGGTCGCAGCCGCCGGCCTCGCACCGGCCCCGCAGCACCTCGTCCACCGCCCGCTCCGGATAGCGCACCCCCGGCTCGAAGGACCTCGCCAGGTGGGCCAGCACGATCGCCGCGAAGACCCGCCGCCGTACGTCGTCGGCGAGCGCGCCCGCCAGCACCTGTGCTGTCATGCCACCCTGCCAGCCGGCCGGCGCGCGACGCACGTCATTTCGGGCCGCCGACCGACCAGCCGCGCCGCAGCCGGAGGGCGCGGCCCGAATCCGACCCCTGCCGGTTCTGCGCGCCGGCGCCGGGTGCGGCAGAGTGGCACCGACGACCGAGGGGCGGCCGGACGGCCGGCGGCGAAGGGACGGTGCTCGTGGAGGGTCCGACCGGGGTGGTGTTCCCGAAGACCGACGGGGCACGCAGCACGTCCGCGCTCGGGCGCGCGGTCGTCGCCGACGCCCTGCGTGCCGTGGACCCGGTCGGCGCGCGTGCGGTCGAGCACGAGACGAACTGGCGGCACGGATACCTCGGGCACTTCCGGCGGCTCGTCGAGGCCGGACTGCTCTCCCGCGAGGCCGCGGTGACGATCGCCCGCGACGGGCTCGCCGCCCTGCACTCCCGGATGAGCGTGCTGCGCGCCGACGGCACCGAGACCCGCCTCGGCGACGTGTTCGCCGTCGGCACGGACGTCGAGCCGCTGCACACCGCGACGGTGGCGGGCACCGGCGAGGTCGAACGCGAGCTGTCCGTGCCGTACCGGGGCCGGCGGCTGCGCGGCGACGACCTGCGCCGCCGGCTCGACGCGTGGGTCGCCGCCGGCGTCGTCGAGCCGTCCTGCGCGGAGGCCGTACGCGCCGTGCTGGCCAACCCCGACTGGCTCGACCTGCGCGACCAGCGCGTCGTGGTGCTCGGCGCGGGCGCGGAGATGGGGCCGCTGCCCTCCGTGCTGCGCTGGGGCGGCGACGTCGTCGCGGTCGACCTTCCCCGGCCGGACATCTGGCGGCGCCTGCTGCACACGACGCGCCGCTGCGGCGGCCGACTCCACCTGCCCGTGCCGGCCGACACCGCACCCGACGACGGCGCGCTGGCCGCCCGCGCGGGCGCCGACCTGCTGCACAACCTCCCGCAGGTGGCCGACTGGCTGCTCGGCCTCGACGGCCGGCTCGTGCTGGGCAACTACGTCTACGCCGACGGCGCGACCAACGTCCGGGTCGCCACGGCCGTCGACGCGCTCACCTTGCGGCTGCGCGAGCAGCGCGACAACACGGCGCTGGCGTTCCTGGCCACCCCCACCGACGTCTTCGCCGTGCCCGGCGACGCCGTACGCCACGCCGAGCGGGGCTACGCCGCCCGCGGCGTCCTGCGGCGGTCGCTGCGGGTGGCCTCCGGCGGCAGGCTCCTGCACCGCAACTACCCGCCGGGGGCGGACCCCGGCGTCAACGACAGCCTGGTGCCGCAGCAGGGCCCCAACTACGCGCTGGCGAAGCGGTTGCAGCGGTGGCGGGCGACGGTCGCCCGGGAGGCCGGGGCGACGGTGTCGTTCACGGTCGCCCCGCCCACCCGTACCCGCTCGGTGCTGCGCAACCGGGCCCTGGCCGCCGCGTACGCCGGCGCGCACCGCTTCGGCATCGAGGTGTTCGACCCGGCCACCAGCAACACGCTCATGGCCGCGCTGCTGGTGCACGACCTGCGTGCCGGCCGGCCGGCCCTGCCGCACCCGTGGCAGGACGAGGCGTACGGCGCGGCACACGGCGGGCTGTGGCGCGTCCCGTACGCCCCGCGCAGCGCCCTGGGCCTCGCGGTGCTGCTCGGCCTCGGCGGCGCGCGGACCTGACGCTCCGTGCCGGTGCCCCGCCGGTTCACTACCCTGACCGGGTGCTGTCACAGGTCAAAGGGTTGTCCCGGCACTTCACCGAGGAGACCCTGCGCGCCCACCTGCTCGACCGTTCCACCCGCCTCGCCAGCGGCTGCCTCGTCGTGCGCGGCTACGGCGACCGGCGCGGCGTGCACCAGAAGCTCGCCGGGCGGGCCTGGGCGCACATCGCGGCCTTCGTCGTCTTCGTCGGCGGCTACGACCCCGACCTCGACGTCCACCACTCGTGCGGGGTGCCGGACTGCATCGAGCCGAGCCACCTGCGCCAGGTCAGCCGCGCCGAGACCTGCCGCGGCCGGACACCGCACGCCACCTGCCGCAACGGCCACGACCGCGAACTCGACCCCGGCACGGGCCGCTACCGGCGGGCATGCCGCGTCTGCAACCGCGAGGCGCAGCGGCGATGGCGCGAACGCCGGGCGGCGGAGGTCGCCGAGGCCCGGGCCGGCTACGGCCGCCAGGCCGCACAGCAGCGGTGACCGACCGGCGCGGCGCACACGGCGGGGCGGCAGACCGCGCGCCTGCCGCCCCGCCGATGATGAGGTGGCACGGTGACCATCCACGATGACGAGGCTTCCGTCCCGCCGTCGACACTGGCCTGGGTGGGTCGGCACCTGGAGCCCGGCGAACGAATCGTCGGCATCGAGGTGCTGCGCGGCGGCATCACCGCCCGGATGCGGAGGATGACCGTCGGCAGGCCCGACGGCGGCACCCGCGCCCTGGTGCTGCGCAGCTTCGTCGACCCGTCGTACTTGGGACACGCCGAGGACTGGCTGAACCGGGAAGCCGACGCCCTGTCCCTGCTCGCGCGGACCAGCGTGCCGGCTCCTGGACTGGTCGCGTTCGATCCGACCGCCGCGCACTGCGAGTATCCGTCGCTCCTGATGACGCATCTGGCAGGCCGCAGCGTCCTGCACGACGAGGGCGCGCAGACGCGCGTCCTCCTGCTGGCCCGTCAGCTCGTGGCGATCCACGCGGTGCGCCCCGCCGAGCGGCCCCGACAGTACGTGACCCTGACGACCGCCGACACCGTGGTGACTCCGAAGGGCGCCGACGCGGCGGCCTGGGCCGCGGCGATCGACGTGATCCGCCGGCCCGCACCGCCCTGCGCGGGGCGGTTCCTGCACCGGGACTTCCAACCGGGCAACGTGCTGTTCGACGTGGCGTCCCCCGCGTCGGCAGGGGCCCGGATCACCGGGGTCGTCGACTGGGCGGGTACCTCCTGGGGCCCGGCGGATCTCGATGTGGCGCACTGCGCCACCAATCTCGCGCTGCTGCACGGCCCGGCCTGGGGCCCGCGGTTCACGCAGGCGTACGAGGAGGCCGGCGGGGAGCTGGCCGCGGCCGCGAGCGAGCGGCTGTACTGGCATGTGCGCGACGCGCTGGCGTGCTCCGAGGAAGTGCGGGCGGTGGCGCGGCCATGGCGCGAGGCGGGCAGGACGGACCTGACGACGCGAGTCGTCGAGCAGCGACTGGTCGCCTATGTCGCCGCCCTGATGGACGCGTCCGGCTGAACCGGAGCAGACCCGGCGTCCGGTCTGCGCCGATCACTCACCCGACTGCGGTGCGACGGGCGCTGAGGGGCGCCTTCGCGCCCGATTGCACCAACCTGATTCGTTATGCACACTAACTGTCATTATGATGTGTGGTCTTTATGCCCGTTTCGTCCGCGCAGGTTAGTAGATTTTCATTACCGATAATCCGTTAATATCTTCGCAGACTGCACGTAGGCACGGTCGCTGCCTTTCTCGGTGACCAGGCGGGGCGAAACCCCCATGTCGAGGTCGGGCACGTCGAGGCCGAGGGTCTCCTCGGTGCGGGCGCAGGTTTCGTAGAGCATTCGCCACAGCACCGCTCGCGCAGCGGGTTGCGGCTCGTCGGTGAACAGCCGCTCCACCCCGATCCCGGGACGGCCTCGTCCCGGGATCGGGGTGACCTTGCGGCGTTCCGGGCGCCGGCCGGGGTCGGTCGTCAGCCGGTCCTGACGGCGGCAGTAGGCGGTGAACGAGGTGAGCGCGGACAGGCGCCTGTCCCAGGTGTTCGCGGCCCGCTCGTCCCAACGGGTCATCGTCTGCTCGTAGAGCTCTGGGGTGAGCGCGGCGATCGGCAGCTGGTCGGCGACGGTCTCGCGCAGCCGGCGCAGGGTCTCGCTGCAGGTGGCGCGGGTGCCGGGTCGTCGCGGAACCGGTCGAGGAATGCGCCCTGGCGACCACGAGAGCCACCGGCGCCGAGCGGCCGGCAGCGGGATCACGGACACCGCGGCGCGGTGATGACGTTCGGCAGGGGGCAAAGGTTGGATCATCAGCCCTGCGGTCGGTAGGCATTCTTCGGAGGTGAGTGTCGGTAGAGGTCGCTGGTGGACCAGCGCAGCTTGCGCTGCATCAGCCGTTCAGTCGTCTGTGGCTGACGATCGGCCATTTCCATGTGCGTGTGCCCATACGCAACGGCTACGAAGTACGGGTGACCAACGAGGTAACCGTTCCCCTGCTGCCCTGCGCGTCTATCGACGACATCGTCGCCTTTTACGAGGTGCTCGGTTTCCACACCACTTACCAGCAGCGCAAGCCCAACCCGGCCGTGGGGTTGCAACGTGAGGATCTACATCTGCAGTTCTTCGAGATCGCGGGGTTCGATCCGGCACAGTCCTACGGTTCGTGTCTCGTGCTGACCTCGGACACGGGGCAGCTGTACCGGGCTTTCGCGGCGGGAATGCGTGCCGCGTACGGCAAGGTGTTGGTCTCCGGGACGCCGCGGATGACCCGGCCCCGGGCGCGGAAGAACGCCGACGGGCTGAGCGGCTTCAGCGTCATCGATCCAGGCGGCAACTGGATCCGTGTCTTCCAGAACGCCCCGGCCTCCCCCGCGCCGGCACCGACCGGGCGGCTGGGCAAGGCGATGGCGAACGCCGTCGTGCAGTCCGACTCCAGAGGGGACGCCCGACAGGCGGCGCGGATTCTTGACAGTGCATTGGCCCATCCCGAGGCAGATGACGACCCGGTCACGTTGGTGGAGGTGCTCGTCTACCGCGCTGAGGTAGCGATGGCTTTGAACGATCCGGCCACGGCGGCCGAGATGCTGGCCCGCGTTGACCGTGTCGCGTTGAGCGCGGACGAAGCCACACGGGCTGCTGCTGCGTATGAGGCCGCCACCGACCTTGCGGCAGCGCTGTCCTAGCCGCATTCGGTTGACACCGCGCCCCGGCTGAGACCTTGAGCCAGGGGTCAGCCGCCGATGGCAGTCTGCGCGCATCAGGTTCGTCGAGCCAGCCGACACCCGAGCCGGGACAGCTCAGGACGATGCCCGCCGGTTCCGGTGGTTGAGGTGCCTGCGGACGGCGAATTCGTACGCCTCGGCCAGCAGTTGCCGCACGGTGCCCAGGGTCGCCTCGCCGGGATTCACGACACACACCCAGTGCTGCCCCGCGTAGACCGGATGCGGCAGCAGGACGTCCGCCGCCGTGTGGTCCACGTCGGCATCCGACCCGCCGCGTCCCGGCAACAGCGCGGCGTACGCGGCACGGGGCAGGCCGATGTTGAGCCGCCAGGCCCCCGGCCGGCTCAGCGCCGAGGCGTCGTCGTAGTGGTCGCCGGTCACGAGCGTCGCGAACGGCAGCTGCCGCTCGGCGGGCAGGTCCCGGTCGGGGTCGTAGACGAAGAAGGTGTCCCCGTTGGCCTCCGGGGCGCTCACCCCGGCGAACGTCGCACAGATGTACCGCTTCATTTCCCCAACATCCATGCCTCAATTTTTTCATTGAAACGCTTATTGAGGGCTAAGCCCCTTTTTCGACCGGTTTACGGCCGGGAACCCTCAACCGCGGGTGGAAGCCGGCCGACGGCGACGAGAGGCCCTCGCCGGTCTCCCACCCCCGGCGCGGTCGCGGCGGCGCCCACCGCCGGCGCACCCGGGGGTGTTGGTAAGAACCGCGACACCAGGGGCCAGAAGACCTCGCCCTCAACGCCGAAGACACCGACGACGACCTGGAGCCGCTGAGCCGATCGGCAAAGGCAAGACCGGACGGTCACTGATCGCGGCAGCGGTCGACGACCGTGCTGGCGTCGTTGGCTATGGTGACCGCATGGGTTGCTTCGCCGCCATGAACATCCGCGCCGCCGCTTAGCGGCGGTATCGCGGTTGCCGAGAACCGCGGCCTCACTGCCTGCCCCGCCGGGGTCAGTGCCAGGCGTACCGCCGGATCAGTGTCCCGCCGGCAGTCAACCCGCGTGTCTCCCTGTGCTGCCGGATCGCCCTGCATGCTCCGGGGAGCAATCCATGTCGCAGCAGTTCCCTCCACCGCACCAAGATTCTTTCCCTCGCGCGTCCGAGGCATTCCTTGCCGGCACCGACAAGCTGGCCGCAGCCACCGCGAATGCGAGGCCGAACCATGACGTGCGGCGCCAACCCGCCAAGCTTCTCCTGATGGTCGGGCTCCCCGGCGCCGGAAAAACCACCCGGGCCGAAGAACTCGCCGCGGCGCACCGCGCGCTGCGGCTGACCCCCGACGAGTGGATGATCTCCCTGTTCGACGGGCCGCAGCCCGAGGGCAAGCGCGACTTGCTGGAAGGACGGCTCATCGCACTAGCCCTGCAGGCGCTGCGCCTGGGCACCGACGTCGTGCTCGACTTCGGGCTCTGGAGCCGCGACGAACGGTCGGCACTGCGCTGGCTGGCAACATCGGCCGGGGCAGCCTGCCGGGTCATCTACCTGCCCATCGACACCGATGTCCAACGTGCCCGGATCGCACACCGCCAGGCAACCGCAGCGCACACGACATTTCCGATGAGCGAGGCGGACATCGACACATGGCGGAAGCAGTTCCAGGCACCAGATGCCGCCGAACTCGGCGGCGGCGACATCCCCGGCCCGCCACCGGGGTGGCTGGGCTGGCCGGAGTGGGCCGCGGACCGATGGCCTTCGCTTGCACACGGCAATGCCTCCGAGGCGCGGGGGCGAAATCGGCCAGCGGCCGGGTAGACGGATCCGTCCGGCAGCGGCACATAGGTCCGGCCTCGGCGGAGTCAGCGTGCCGCTCCCGGCGTCGCGCCCTTTTCAACCCGTTCACGTCCGGGAACCCTCGACTGCGGGTCGAAGCCGGCCGACGGCGACGAGAGGCCCCCGCCGGTCTCCCGCCCGGGCGCGGTCGCGGCAACGCCCACCGCCGACGGACCAGGCCTCGGCGAATCGACGACGAAGGGGGCGAGCAGGCCGGGCAGGACCCGCTCGGCCAGGCCGGTCACGTCGTCGGCGGCGACGTCGATCGCCGCGTACCGGCCGTGCCCGGCCGCGGTGGCGGCGGCGAGGGTGGCCAGCCCGAGCCGGCGTTGCCACACGCTCTGGCGCACCCGCCAGCCGACCACCGCCCCGCCCCGCAGGGCCGCCGTCGCCCGACTCACCAGGCCCGAGCGGACCACGAGGTGCCCACCGGAGACCGCGTGCCCCAGCGACCGGTACGCCACCCCGGCCGCGAGCAGCGCCGGCGGCGCCAACGCGACGCCGCCCAGCCAGAGGCGGGAGGAGCCCAGGGCGTCGCCCGACACGGCCAGCACACCGGTGGCCGACACCACGGTCAGCACCGCCCAGCCGACGCGACGGCGCAGCGCCGCCCGGGGATGGCGACGCAGCGGCGCGGCGAACGGACTCGGGTCGGCCTCCAGCACCGCCGCCGCGACCGCGCGGGCCACCCGCACCGGACCACGCGGCAGGATCGTCGTCGCGGGCGTCATGCTCCACACCTTCAGGCCGGTGGTGATGACGTTCGTGTCCGCCGTGCCCATCCACCGCCACAGCACCGGCTCGGCGATCTCCACACCGCGCAGCCGGTCGTCGTCCCGGTCGACCTCGCGGGTCTTGAACAACCCGTGCGTCGTACGCAGCACGGTGCCCGCCGGCGTGCGCACCCGCAGCAGCCGGAAGTCCCAGTACTCGGCGACGAACGCGACGGCCATGCCGAGCACGCCGAGCGCCCCGGCGGCGGCGACCCCCAGCACGACGGTGCGGCCCGCGCCCAACGAGCGCCAGTCCACCAGCCCCGCGACAGTGCCGGCGGCGTCCAGCCCGAACGACTGGGCCGTCCAGTAGGCGCCCCAGAGCAGACCGGCCGCCATCACGAACGCCCACCAGTTGACGACGTTGTGCACGACCCACGACCAACGGATCCGGGCGAGGACCGAGGCGGAGTCACCGGCGGCCACCTGTCCGCCGTCGTGCCTCGTGGGACCCGCGTCCGCCGCGACGGCACCGACCGTCGCGCTCGCCTCGTCGGGCACGCCGCGCAGGAGCTCCCGGCGCAGCCGCCCGGCCGTCTCGACGGTCACGGCGTCGAGCCGCACCACCGCCTGCCCGCCGCCGGACAGGCCGGCCCCGACGGTCACCACCCGCAGCCCGGCCAGCCGGTGGCGCAGCAACGCCGTCGCCTCGACGCTTCGGATCCGCTCCCGCCGCACCGACCGGTGCGTGCGGAACAGCAGACCGGTGCGCATCTCCACCCGCTCCTCGGTGACCCGGTAGCGCGTCTTCGACCAGCGCAGCAGGTCCCGCGCCGCACCGGTGACGCCGACGACCGCGACGGTGAGCACCGGCCACAGCGTCGCCGACCCGGGCTCGACCCCGAACACCGTCACCGCCAGCCCGACCGGGGCGAGGGAGAGCAGGCTGCGCGCCGCGTCGACCCACACCACGCGCGAGTCGAGGCGGCGCCAGGGCACGCCGCTCACGTCGCGTCCCCGGGGGTCCGCCGCACCAGCTCGGTGAGCTGCCCCGCGGTGCGGGCCGCCACGTCGGCGTCCAGCCCGACCAGGCGCATCGCCCCGTGTGCCGACGCCGTCGTCACGGTCACCGTGGCCAGCCCGAACAGCTGCTGCACCGGGCCGCGCACCCGGTCCACGGTCTGGATCCGCGACATCGGGGCGACCTGCCACTCCCGGACGAACCAGCCCGAGGTCGCGTACACCGCCTCCGCCGTGCTCTCCCACCGGTGCACCGCGTACCGCCAGGACGGCACCACCGCCGCGTGCCCGGCGGCGAGCACCGCGACCGCGACCAGCAGCGGCCCCGACCAGGTCCGGGCCGACTCGAACACCGCGTACGCCACGGCGAGACCGGCCAGCGGCGGGACGGCTCCCAGCAGCGACCGGACCGTCCAGTAACCGATCGCCCGCCGCGCCACCCGGTGGCGCGGCGGGCGCAACTGCACCGTCGATTCGCTCATCGCCTCATCGTGCGCGGCCCGCCGGGGCCCGCACCGCCGCCATCGGGCCAGAGAGCTGGCCGGGTGGCCAGAACCCGTGGCCGATCGGCACGGGCCCGGGCGTTCCCGGCCTGCCTAGGCTGACGGCATGAGCCCGCCCCCGCGCGGCAACGGCCGCACCTCCCCGCACTGGCTGCTGCCCGGCGAACTCGCCGCCGCCGCCGCGCGCGGGCGCGCACCTCGCACCCTGCGCGACTGGCTGGTCGACGGGCTGCTGTTCGGTGCGTCGGTGCTGGTCGGGCTGTCGGTGTGGGACGGCTACCCGCCCTTCTACGCCGACGCGGTACCGGCCTGGATGCTGACGGTCGACCCCTGGGTCGGCGCCGCCTCCTGCCTGGCCCTGTGGTGGCGGCGCCGGTTCCCGATGGCCCTGGCCGTCGCCCTGGTGCCGGCGCTGGTGGTCTCGGGCACGTCGGTGGGCGCCACGATGGTGGCCGTGCTGACGGTCGCGGTGAGCCGGGACTGGCTGCCCGCCTCCCTGGTCACCGCCGCCTACCTGGCCCCGGCCGTGACCTTCGGTGCGCTGCACCCGACGCCGGGGGCGAGCGCCGGCCTGTCGGTCGTGACCGTCGCGATGATGTACCTGGTGCCGCTCGGCTGGGGCATGGCCACGCGGGCCCGCCGTCAGCTCATCGCCACCCTGCGCCGCGACGCCGAACGGGAGCGGGAGGAACACCGCCGCCGCCTCACCGACGCCCGGCGCGGGGAGCGCGCGCGCATCGCCCGGGAGATGCACGACGTGCTGGCGCACCGCATCTCGTTGCTGTCGGTGCACGCGGGCGGCCTGGCGTACCGCACCGCGCAGGCCGACGCCGGCGTCGGCCGGCCGCTGGACGCCGCCGAGATCGGCCAGGCCGTCGAGGTGATCCGGGAGGCGGCCGTGCGGGCGCTCGACGAACTGGGCGAGGTGCTCGCGGTGCTGCGTACCAGCACCGGCGACGACGAGCAGGAGCGGGTCGCGCCGCAGCCCCGGCTCAGCGACGTTCCCCGGCTGGTCGCCGAGGCCCGCGCCGCGGGGCAGCGGGTGAGCTTCGAGATGGTCTGCGCGCCGGGCGCGGCCGAGTCGCTGCGCCCGGCCACCCAGCGCACCGTCTACCGGACGGTGCAGGAAGGGCTGACCAACGCCCGCAAGCACGCTCCGGGCGCGCAGGTCGCCGTGCGTGTCGACGCCGCGCCGGAGGTGGGCGTCGTCGCGACGGTGGTCAACCCCCTGTCGGGTACGCCGGCCGGTGGGCTCCCCGGCACCGGGGAGGGGCTGGCCGGGCTCGCCGAGCGGGTCGCGCTCGACGGCGGCACCATCGAGCACGGCGTCGCCGAGGGGTCGTTCCGGCTGACCGCCCGGCTATCCTGGCCGACGTGACGTCGGGTGCGATCCGTGTCCTGCTCGTCGACGACGACGCGCTGGTCCGCACCGGGCTGCGCCTGATGTTGGGCGGCGCCCCGCGGCTCGAGGTGGTCGGCGAGGCCGCCGACGGCGCGGACGTCGCCGACGCGGTCGCCCGGCTGCGGCCCGACGTGGTGCTGATGGACGTCCGGATGCCCCTGCTCGACGGCATCGCCGCGACCCGGAACATCACCAGCCACGCCGGGCACCGCCCCGCCGTGATCGTGCTGACCACCTTCGACGCCGATGCCACGGTCGTCGAGGCGTTGCGGGCCGGGGCGGCCGGATTCCTGGTCAAGCACACGCCGCCGGAGCGGATCGTGGACGCCGTGCACCGCGCCGCGGCCGGGGAGCCCGTGCTCTCCCCCACGGTCGCGCGTGCCCTGATGGACCGGGTCGCCGCGGGCGCCGACGCGCCGGTCGACGCGCGGCGGCGCCGCGCCCGGGAGCGCTTCGCCCTGCTCACCGAGCGGGAACGGCAGGTCGCGCGGGCGGTCGCGGCGGGCCTGTCCAACGCGGAGATCGCCGGCCGGTTGTTCATGTCGGTGGGCAGCGTCAAGGCGCACATCTCCAGCGCGCTGACCCGACTCGACATGACCAACCGGATCCAGCTGGCGCTGCTGGCCCACGACGCCGACGACGAGTGAGGCGGCACCGCCCCCCGGCCCGGTGCCGCGTCGTGCGCCGCTACCTGCCGTCGGTGCCGTCGAGGACGGGGATGAGCTGCTCCTCCTCGTACGTCAGGTGCGCCTCCAGTTCGGTGGTGAGCAGCTCGACCTCCCGGCGGGCCTCGGCGGCGTCGGCGTCGGGGTCGCCGACCACCCGCTGGAGGCGCTCGACGAGCGCCGCGATGCGGCGGTGTTCCTCGCGCAGCCGTCGCAGGGTCTCGGCGAGGTCGGGGCGCTGCCCGGCCAGCCCGGCGAACATGCCGTCGTCCTCGTTGCGGTGGTGGTGGTGCAGGCCGTGGCAGAAGGTCAGGCAGTTCACCCGCAGCTGCGCGCCCAGGCCCGGGCCGGAGCGGGCGACCTCGTCGCGGATCAGCGCCAGTTCCCGGCGGAACGCGTCGTGGATCAGCTTGAGCGCCGCGCCCCAGGAGGCGGCCTCCGGCGGCCCGCCCGCCACCTGGTGCAACGCCACCACGGGAATCACCCGCGACGTCTTCTCCTGGTACGCGCCCCACCCCGGGTCGGCCTCCACGGCCCGGGCGAAGATCTCGTCGCGTTCCGCGCCGGTCAGCACGACCGCGCGCGCCTGGTAGGTGAAGACCCCGTCCTCCACCGTGGCGTGCGGGTCGGCGAGCAGGTTGTGGTACCAGTCGGGGTGCCTCGGGCCGCCCCCGGCGGAGGCGATGACGAGGATGCGTTCGCCGTCCGGCAGGTAGCCGACGGGGGTGGTGTGCGGGGCGCCGGAGCGGGCCCCGACGGTGGTGAGCAGGATCAGTCGGGACCCCTCGAACGGTCCGCCGACCCGGCCGGAGTTGGCGCGGAACTCGTCGATGATCTGCTGGTTGAAGTCGTTGGGCAAGGCGCTGCTCTCTGTTCGGGCAGGAAGGGTGCGGCCACGGTGGGTCGCCCGCCCGGCGACCGGTGGCGGCGAGGATGCGGGACGCGCCGGCGCGCGGGCCGGCGGGACGGTGCGAGGAGCGCGGGGAGCCGCGACGCGGTGGACGGTGACGTCGACACCGAGGATGGGTGGGGCACGGCGGGCCGCGGGCCCGCCCCCGGCTCACCTGATGGCCGGGTGCCCTGTCCGCTCGTGGCCCATGGCCGACCCGGCAGTCACGGAAATGACCCTAGCGCCGGCGGCGGGCGGCGGGCAAGCACCCCCCGGTGGGTCGCTGCGGGCGGGGCCCGGCGGGGGCTAGCGGGCCCGGCGGCGCCAGGGCGGTCGCCAGCCCCGCCGAGGCGAACGGGATGGGGCTGGCGACGTGGCCGGCGGCACCGCCCGGGCTACGGCGGCCCGCCGCTCGTCCTGCCAGCGGCGTACGACGGCGTCGACGTCGACCAGGCGCACCGCGACCCGCGGGCCGGTGGGGGTGCGCAGCCAGGAGAGGATCTGCGCGTTGAGGTCGGCCACGAACGCGCGTACGGAGTGCTCGGTCGGCAGGTCGCGCACCTCGTCGGGCACCCGTTCGATGCGGCGGCGCAGTTGCAGCGGGGTCGGCAGCAGCAGGTCGGCGGGGAGCTTCTCCCGTTCCAGGAAGCTCTTGATCCACCACGACTCGTCGTAGGGCTGGCCGCGCCCCGGCAGGGGCTTGCCCATGCCGGGCAGGTTGTCGAACTCGCCCTGCTCCTGGGCGGTGCGGATCCGCGCCTCCACCGTCGCTTCCCAGCTGTCCACCCGCCGTCACCTCCCCGAGCCCTCACGGTAACGCGCGCGCCCGTGGCCGACCGCCCGCGACAAGCACAGCGCCAGCGCCGGGGCGGATGTTCCCGGGCGGGTCAGGCCCAGCGGGCGTGCCGGTGGCCGTCGCGGGGAAACGGCGGCCGGGCCGGCAGCACCTCCTGGAACGCGTAGCCGGCCTTCACCGCCACCCGGCAGGACGCCGGGTTGTCGACCTGGTGCAGCAGGTCCAGCCGCCGCAGGGCGGGAAACCGGGCGAAGGCCCAGCCGGTGAGCGCGACCAGGGCGTGCGGGGCGACCCCCCTGCCCCGGGCGGGCGCGGCGGTCCAGTAGCCGACCTCGGCGTCCTCGCCGTCCTCGGTGACGTGCTTGAGGATCACCTGCGCCACCGGCGTGCCGCCGTCCGGTCCGGGCTCGACGACGGCGAAGCTGAAGCGGTGCCCGTCGTCCCAGTCCCGGCGGGCCGCGGCGACGAACCGGCGCGCCTCGGCGGTCGTGGTCACCGGCGCCCGGGTCCAGCGGCGCAGCACCGGGTCCCGGTAGGCGGCCACCAGGGCGTCGACGTCGTCGTCGTGCCAGGGCCGCAGCAGCAGTTCCGGCAGGGTCGCGGTGGCTGGGGCGTACAGCATCGGCACAGTCTGCCCGCCGACGCGCCGGCGGTGGGGGCGGGCGGACCGGGCGCGACGGGCGGTCCGCCGCAACGGGGCGGCGGCCGGGCCGGGCGGGGCGTAGGGTCGGCCCGGGCCGGGCGGAACGGGGGCGGCATGGTCGGTACGGGTGCGCTGGTGGGCATCGGGTTGGTGGCGCTGGGGATGGTGCTGACCCCCGGCCCGAACATGGTCTACCTGGTGTCCCGGTCGGTGACCCAGGGCCGGCGGGCCGGGCTGGTGTCGCTGCTCGGCGTCGCCGCCGGTTTCGGCGTGTACCTGGCCGCCGCGGTGGCCGGCATCGCCACGGTGTTCGTGCTGGTGCCGGCCCTCTACACGGCGGTGAAGCTGGCCGGCGCGGCCTACCTGCTCTGGCTGGCCTGGCAGGCGCTGCGCCCGGGCGGTCAGTCGCCGTTCGCCCCGGCGCCGCTGCCGCCGGACCCGGCCCGGCGGCTGTTCACCATGGGGTTGGTCACCAACCTGCTGAACCCGAAGATCGCGATCCTCTACGTTTCGCTGCTGCCGCAGTTCGTCGACCCGGCGCGCGGTCACGTGGCGACGCAGAGCCTGCTGCTGGGGCTGACCCAGATCGTCGTGGCGCTGACGGTGAACGCGCTGATCGTGCTCGGCGCGGGCGCGCTCGCCGGCTTCTTCGCCCGCCGTCCGCTCTGGCTGCGGGTGCAGCGACTGGTGATGGGCACGGTGCTGGCGGGCCTGGCGGTTCGCATCGCCGCCGACCGGTCCCGCGCCGCCGTCGCCCTGCCCTGACCCCGGCACACGCCCCGGGGATGCGCCCGGGCCCGCGCGGCGGGTCAGTGGTCGGCGGCGGCCTCGCGGAGCACGGCGGCGCCCCCGGCGGGCAGGTGCACCTCCGGGTCGATCGTCGCGCCGGTGAGCAGGTCCACCCCGGCGGCCGGGACCCGCTGCGGCCGGTCGGTGTGGTTGAGCAGGAACAGCCAGCTCGTTCCGGCGCCGCGTCGGCGCACCGCCTCGACGCCGGCCGGGGCGCCGGGGCAGACGGGCGCCGCGCCGGCCGAGCGCGCCGCGTCCGTCAGCAGCCGGCGGTAGGTGGCGTCGTCCGGGCGGGTGGACAGGTACCAGGCCGTGCCGGCGCCGAAACGGTGGCGGGTCACCGCCGGCAGCCCGTCGAGCACGCCCCCGGCGTACGAGGTCACGGCCGTCGCGCCGGCGAGGCGTACCGTCTCGGCCCAGAGGTGGCCGGTGCCGCCGGCGCGCAGTGGCAGGGTCTCGTCCTCGGCGAGCGGGTGGAACTCCTCCACCCGGACGCCCAGCACGTCGCGCAACGCGCCGGGGTGACCGCCGAGGCGGACGCGGGCGTGTTCGTCGGCGACCCCGCTGAGCCAGGTGACCAGGAGGTGACCGCCCCGGTGGACGTGGCGGCGCGCCCACTCGGCGGTGGCGTCGGAGGCCAGGTAGAGGGCGGGCAGCACCAGCAGCCGGTACCCGTCGAGGGGGTCCCCGGGCGGCACCACGTCGCAGCCGAACCCGGCCCGCCACAGCGCCCGGTGCGCCGCGTGGACCTCGTCGCGGTAACTCAGCCGCGGCGACGGCATTCCCGGGTGGTCCAGGGCCCAGCCGCTGGCCGCGTCCCAGGCGATGGCGACCTCGGCCTCGACCGCCGCGCCGGCCACCTCCGAGAGCCGCTCCATGGCCGCGCCGAGGGCGACGGCCTCGCGGAACACGCGGGTGTCGGGGCCGGCGTGCGGCACCAGGGCGGAGTGGAAGCGCTCCGCCCCGCCCGCCGGGGCCCGCCACTGGAAGAACATCACGCCCCGCGAGCCGCGGGCGACGTGGGAGAGGCTGTGCCGGGCCATCCGGCCGGGTTCCTTGGCGTGCATCCGCCCGGCGGTGTGGATCTGGCCGGGCGCGCTCTCCATGAGCAGCCACGGCGCCGCCCGCTCGGCGTGGCCGGTGCGCCGTCGGGCGCCGTGGCGGGCCCAGCCGCGGGCGAGGTCGGCGGCGAGCGCGGTCTGCTCCTCGGCGCCGCCGTCGCTCGCGTCCGGGTAGTGGTCGATCGCCACCACGTCGACCTCGGCGGCCCAGCGGGCGTGGTCGACCGGCACCCAGTCGCCGAGGACGTAGTTGGTGGTGACCGGGACCGCCGGGGCGGCCGCGCGCAGCAGGTCGCGCTGCTCGACGTACGCGGCGAGCAGGGTGTCGGACCAGAAACGGCGGAAGTCCAGCAGGTGCCCGGGGTTGGCCAGGTACTGGGTGGCGCGGGGGGTGTCGACCTGCGCCCAGTCGGTGTAGTGCTGACTCCAGAAGCTGGTCGCCCACGCGGCGTTGAGGGTGTCGAGATCGCCGTACCGGGATGCCAGCCAGCGCCGGAACGCCCGCCCGGTGTGCGCGCAGTGGCAGGTGGTGCCGTACTCGTTGTGCACGTGCCACAGCGCGACGCCCGGGTGGTGGGCGTACCGGTCGGCGAGCGCGGCGGCGACGCGCCGGGCGGCGGCGCGGTAGGCGGGCGCGGCGGCGCAGTAGGTGTCCCGGCTGCCATGGTGCAGGCGGACGCCGTCGGCGGTCACCGGCAGGGAGTCGGGGTGGGCCAGCGAGAACCACGGCGGGGGCGACGCCGTGGGGGTGGCCAGCGCGACCCGGATGTCGTTGTCGTGCAGCAGGTCGAGCACCCGGTCCAGCCAGTCGAAGGTGTACCGGCCGGGTGCCGGTTCGAGTCGTGACCAGGCGAACACCCCGACGGTGACCAGGTTGACCCGGGCGCGGCGCATGAGGGCGACGTCCTCGCGCCACACCTCGGCCGGCCACTGTTCCGGGTTGTAGTCGCCGCCGTAGCGCAGGCCACCGTCGCCCCACATGCCGCACCACCATTTGTTGAGGAAGTGTCCAAAGTATTGAGGACATTTGCGCCTGTCAACGCCGGGAGTGCGGCGGTCGACCGAAGGTCGTCGTTGACAGTTAGTTGGAAAGCCAAAGAAACTGGCGGGACCGTCGCAACCACCCCGGAGGAGACGCCGATGCCCTACCGACCGCCGCTGGTGCCCTACGAGACCTTCGTGGCCGACCCACCCGACCTGCCGGTGCGGGCCCCCGGCGAGGACGGGGCCGCCGTCGTCGGGCGGGCGGAGGTCGTCTCGACCGACCCGCACGGGGTGACGTTCAAGGCCGCCCTCTCCGACGGCGCGAGCATGGTGGTGCGCGTGGAGGCCGCCGGCGACGGGATGATCCGGGTACGCCTCAGCGACGACCCGCAGGCTCGCAGCCGCTCCGCCCGGGCGCTGCCCCTGGTGCGTCCGGGCAGCCACGCCGCCACGATCACCGTCGACGACGCCCGGGTGCGCGTCGACGCCGGCGCCGTGGCCGCCGAGATCCGGCTGGACCCGTGGCACCTGCGCTTCCTCGCCGCGGACGGGCGGCTGCTGCTGGCGCAGGACCCGGGCACCCGGGACATCAGCGGCCGGCGGCGCACCCTGCCCTTCGGCCGCTCCACCGTCGACGGCACGGGCGTCGCCTGGCACGAGAGCTTCGTCGCCCCCGGCGACGAACGCTTCGTCGGCTTCGGCGAGAAGTTCACCCCGCTGGACAAGCGGGGGCAGCGACCGCTGATGTGGAACTTCGACGCCTTCGGCGGCGAGTCGGACCGCTCCCACAAGAACGTGCCGTTCTACCTCTCCGACCGCGGCTACGGGGTGCTGGTCGACAGCGGCCTGCCGGTGCAGTTCGACGTCTGCCAGTCCACCCACAGCAGCGTGCAGATCCTGGTCCCCGACGACCTGCTCGACTACTACGTGCTGGCCGGCCCGACGCCCGCCGCGGTGCTCGACCGCCTCGACCGGCTCACCGGCCGGCCGTACCTGCCGCCGAAGTGGGCCTTCGGCGCCTGGGTCTCCTCCGGGTTCTTCCCCGACTCGCAGGAGCGGGTGCTGGAGCGCGCCCGCCTGCTGCGCGAGCGGGGCATCCCCTGCGACGTGCTGCACCTGGACTGCTACTGGCAGGTCGCCGGCCGCTGGTCGGAGCTGCGCTGGGACGACGACGCGTTCCCCGACCCGCCGACGATGCTGCGGACCCTCGCGGAGCAGGGCTTCCGGGTCTGCCTCTGGATGAACCCCTACCTGATGACCGACAGCCCGCTCTACGCCCCGGCGGTCGAGGCCGGCTACTTCCTGCGCCGCGCCGACGGCACGCCGTACGTCGCCGACGTCTGGCACGGCAGCCACCCGGCGAGCGCCATCGTGGACTTCACCAACCCGGCCGCCGTCGAGTGGTTCGCCGGGCTGCTGCGGCCCCTGCTGGAGCAGGGGGTGGCGGTGTTCAAGACCGACTTCGCCGAGGGCGTGCCCGTCGACGCCGTCGCCCACAACGGGATGACCGGCGTCGAGCTGCACAACGTGTACGCGCTGCTGTTCAACGACGTCGTCGCCCGGGTCACCGGGGAGGTGGCCGGGCACCGCACCGTGTGGGCCCGCTCGTCGTACCTGGGCGGGCAGCGGCACAGCGCCCAGTGGAGCGGCGACGTCAACGCCACCTGGCCGGGGCTGGCCAGCACGCTGCGCGGCGGGCTGTCGCACGGGCTCTCCGGCGTGCCGTTCTGGAGCCACGACACCGGCGGCTTCCACGGCACCCCGACGCCGCAGCTCTACGTCCGTTGGACCCAGTTCGGCGCGCTGTCGCCGCTGGTGCGCCTGCACGGCACCACCAGCCGGCTGCCGTGGGAGTTCCCCGCCGAGGCCGAGCGGGACGCGGTGGCGGCCCTGCGGCTGCGCTACCGGCTGATGCCCTACCTCTGGTCGGCGGCGGTGCGCTCGGCGGCCGACGGGACGCCGATGATGCGCGCGTTGCTGGTGGACACCCCCGACGACCCCACCGCGTGGAGCACCGACCTGCAGTACCGCCTCGGCACCGACCTGCTGGTCGCCCCCGTCACCGACCCCTGCGGGCGGCGCGACGTCTACCTGCCGGTCGGGGACTGCTGGATCGACGCCGCCACCGGCGAGCGGCACGCCGGCGGACGGCACCTGCGGGTCACCGCGCCGGCGCACCGGCTGCCGCTCTACGTGCGCCACGGCGCGCTCGTCCCGACCGTGGCGCCGGGCGACACCGTCGGCGACGGGCCGTTCGACGACGTCACGCTGGTGAGCTGGGGCGCCGTCGACGCCCGGGTGGTGCTGCACGACGTCGACGGCGACACGGTCGTCGAGGCGGTACGCGACGGCGACACCCTGCGGGTGGACACGACCGGTCCGCTGCGGGTGGCGCGCGTCAGCGTCGTCGGCGCGCACGCCCCGGCCCGGCTGCTGCTCAACGGTGAACCGGTCGCCCCGGCGCCCTTCGAGCGGTGGTTCCCCGACCCGGCCTGACGGGTGCGGCGCCCGACCCGGGCCGGGGCGGGCGCCGCACGGGGTCGCTCAGCCCTTCACCGCGCCGGTGATGACGCCCTTGGTGAAGTGCCGCTGCACGAACGGGTAGACGAGCACCGCGGGGATCACGGTCACCACCACCACCGCCATCTTCACCGCCAGCGTCGGCGGGTACGCGCTGATCCCGGGCAGGCTGACCGCCGCCCCGGACACGTTCGGCGACTGCCCGGCGAGGATGTAGCTCTGCAACACCCGCTGGATGGGGAACTTGTCGTTGTCGTCGATGTAGAGCACGGCGTTGAAGTACGCGTTCCAGTAGCCGACGGCGTAGAAGAGACCGACGACGGCGATCACCGCCTTGGACAGCGGCAGCACGATGCGCAGCAGGATGTGCAGCTCCCCCGCGCCGTCGATGCGGGCGCTGTCGAGCAGCTCGCCGGGGACGTTCATGAAGAACGCCCGGATCACCACCAGGTTGAACACGCTGATGGCGCTGGGCAGGATCAGCGACCAGATGCTGTCCTTGAGCCCGAGGCCGGTGACCACGAGGTAGCTGGGCACCAGCCCCGGGAAGATCAGAAACGTCAGCAGGAAGAAGAAGAGCAGCCCACGGTGCCCGACCGAGCCGGGCCGCGACAGCCCGTAGGCGGCCAGGACCGTGAGCACCAGGCTCACCGTCGTGCCGAGGACGGTGACCAGGGTGCTGATCCACACCGCCTGGGTGATCTGCCCGCCGCTGAAGATGGTGACGTACGCCGACGGGTCGATCTCGCGGGGCACCATCACCATCCCGCCGGCGGAGTCGATCGTCTCGCGCGAGGCGAGGCTGGTCACCAGCACCGCCCACAGCGGCACGAGTACGGCGGCGACGAGCAGCGTGAGCACCGCCCCCTTGGCCAGGGTGCCCGGCACCGAGGGCGGCTCCTCCCAGGGTGCCCGGCGCGACCGGCGGCGGGGCGGGTCCGGTGTCGGGCGTGCCGGCACCGGGCCGACGCCACTGAGCTGTGCGGTCATGACTTCGCGTACACCCCCTGCTCGCCGAGCCGGTGCGCCACCTTGTTGGCGGTGAGGATGAGGACCAGCCCGACCACGGCTTTGAACAGGCCCGCGGCGGCGCCGAGGCCCCACTGCTGGGTGCTGATGGCCTGGTAGTAGACGAAGGTGTCCAGCACCTCCGCGGCCTCCCGGCCCACCGCCTCCCGTTGCAGGATGAACTGCTCGAAGCCGACCGAGAGCGCGTCGCCCAGGCGCATGATGAGCAGCAGCACGATCACCGGGCGCAGGCCCGGCAGGGTGATGTGCCACAGCCGCCGCCACCGCCCGGCGCCGTCCGCCGCCGCCGCCTCGTAGAGGTGCGGGTCGATCGCGGCCAGCGCGGCCAGGAAGACGATCGCGCCCCAGCCGATGTCCTTCCACACCGACTCGGCGGTGACCAGCACGATGAAGGTGTCCGGGCTGGTCATCACGTCGAACGGCCGCATGCCGGCCTCGCGCATCTCCTGGGCCAGCAGTCCGGCCCCGCCGAGCATCTGCACGAAGAACGTCACCACCAGCACCCAGCTGAAGAAGTGCGGCAGGTAGACCACGCTCTGCACGAAGCCCCGCAGCCGCGCCGAGACCAGGCTGTTGAGCAGGATGGCCAGCAGGATCGGCAGTGGGAAGAAGAAGACCAGCTGGAACGCGGTGATGGTCAGGGTGTTGCCCACGGCGTCCCAGAACAGCGGATCGCGGAACAGCGCCTCGAAGTTGCCGAAGCCGATCCACTCGCTGTACCAGAACGCCTCGACGGGGTCGTCGCCGACGAACGGGTTGTAGTCCTGGAAGGCGATGACGTTGCCCAGGGTCGGCAGGTAGTGGAACACCAGCAGCAGGGAGGCGGCCGGCGCCGTCATGGCCAGCAGCGGCCAGTCGCGGCGCAGCCGGTCGCGCAGCGTACGCCGCGCCCGAACCCGCGGCGTACGCTCGACGGTTGTCGGGGCCCCGCCCCCGGCGGATGGGGCCTGGCCGGTGGCCGGGGCGCTCATCGGCCGTTGTCGGCGAGCGCCTTCTCGTGGAACGCGCGCCCCTCCTCACCTCCGGCGGCGAGGAACTCCTTCCTGACCTGCTCCAGGTCGCCGACGGGACGGCGGCCACGGAGGATGTCGCGGATCTTGTCGTCGGTCGGCTGGATGATCTTCGACCAGTTGGCCGGCAGTTCCAGCTTGATGCCGGCGAAGAGGTCCTTCTCCATCTGGGCGATGTTCTTCTGGTAATAGCCCAGGTAGTCGCGCACGTGGTTGGGGGTGTCCCCGCTGCGCACCTTGACCGGGACCCGGCCGCCGATGTGGGTGTACTGCGCTCCCAGCTCCTTGCGGCCGAGTTCCGTGGGGACCGGGCTGCCGTCGGCCAGCCGGGTGAAGTGCCTGCCCTCCACGCCGTACTCGCGCAGCTCGAACTCGCGGCTGCCGAAGGGCGCGGCGCACCAGTTGAGCACCCGCAGCAGCTCGTCGACGCGCTCGGCGCCCAGGCCCTTCTTCACGAAGGTGTAGAAGACGGGCTTCTCGCTGCCCCAGATGACCGGCTGCGCCCCGGCGGCGCCGAAGACCGGCAGCGGCTGCATGTCGAAGCTCGGCAGCTCCTTGACCCGCTCGCCCTGCATGCCCTGCCAGGCGCCGAGGCCGTCCTGGTACATCAGGATCTTGCCGGCCTTGAACAGCTGCTTCTCGTCGGCGCCCTTGCTGGCCACGGTGTCGGGGTGCACCAGCCCGTCGGCGAAGAGCTTCGCGGTGAACTCCAGGGCGGCCGCGAACGCCGGGTTCTCGAACTTGTGCTCGAGACCGCCGTCGGGCTTCCTGCGCCAGATCTGCTGGCAGCCGTAGAACTGCTGGACCATCTCGAAGACGCTGCCGAAGGCCCACACCCCCTTGCCCGGGGCGGTCACCTGCCGGCCGAGTTCCCGCAGCTCCTCCGGCGACTTCGGCGCCGCGAGGCCGGCCCGGGCGAGCAGGTCGGCGCGGTGGAACAGGGCGTACGCGAACGGCCCGTCGGTGGGGAACGGCACCGCGTGCAGCCGTCCGCCCCACACGGAGTACTCCCAGGCGCCGGTGGGCAGCGCGGCCAGGTACGGGTACTTCGCGGCGGCGTCGCCCTTGAGGTGGTCGGTGAGGTCCTCGAAGAGCGCCCGGACCGCGTCGGAGAACCGGGCGACCTTGTCGATCTCCCAGTTGGGGGCGCAGAGCAGCTCCGGCACGTCGCGGGCGCCGAGCATCGCGTTGAGCTTGTCGGCGTACGTGGTGCCGTCCTGCAGGCTCGGGTCCACCTGCACGCCGAGGCGCCCGTTGACCGCCGCCAGGTAGGAGTTGCGGCCCAGCGTGGGCGGGGCGGGCCCCCACCACGGGCTCATCGTGCGGATCGGCGGGCCGCCGCGGCCGGGCTGCTCGGTGACGGCGTCGACGAGGGTGCGGGGGTAGCTCAGGTAGCCGTCGGGGATCGGCCCCTCACCGGGGATGTCGGGCTTGAGCAGCTCGGCCGGCTTGAGGGTGGGCAGCACCGACCGGATGGCGTCGGCCTTGGTGGCGCTGCCCCTGCTCCCGGCCTCCTTGCTGCAGCCGGCCAGGGTGGCGCCGCCCACCGAGGCGGCGGCACCGAGGCCGAGCAGGCGCAGCAGGGACCGGCGGTCGGTGGATGCGCCCGGCGGGGACGGCTTCACGGCGCACTCCCTTCGTCTTCGGCAACGGTTTCGCGGACCGTTCGCGTCCGGTTAGAATTAGTTGGGGTTCTAGCCGAACAAACTAATCGACGGTGATCCGTCCCACAAGACAGCGGCGGCCGTACGCGATGATGGGTCGCGCGGCACCACCGGATCGCGCACCGTAGGCACACGGAACGGACAGATCGTGATCAGCATCCACAGCGAACCGCAGCCGACTGAACTCGGCGACGTCCGGGTGGCCAACCGGGCGGTCGTGCTGCGGCACGTACGCCGACACGCGCCCTGCTCCCGCGCCGACATCGCGGCGCACACCGGGCTGAACAAGGCCACCGTCTCCAGCCTCGTCGGCGAGCTGATCGACCGGCGGCTGCTGCGCGAGACCGGGCTCACCGAGAACCGGGTCGGGCGCCCCGCGACCATGCTGGTCCTCGACGGCGCCCCGTACGCGGCCCTGGGCATGCAGATCGGCGCCGACGAACTGGTGGTGCTCGCCATCGACCTGGCGGGCACCCGGCTGCTCACCTGGCGCCGGGCCTTCGCCGCCCCGTCGTCCTCCCCGGCCGAGACGGTGCGGGCGCTGGCGGCCCTGGCCCGCCGCGCGATCACCCGCATGAACGGGCAGGGGCGCCGGGTGCTCGGCCTGACCGTGGGCGTGCCCGGCCTGGTCGACGCCGACGGGGCCGTGCCCCGGGCCACCGCCCTGGGCTGGCGCGACGTCGCCCTCGCCGCCGACCTGCGCGCGGCACTGCGGGAACCGGAACTCACCGTGCACGTCGACACCGACGCCAACCTCGCCGTGCTGGCCGAGCACCGCCACGGCCCGTACGCCGGGACGGCCCACCTGGTGCACCTCACCGGTGGGGCCGCGCTCGGCGCCGGAATCGTCGGCGGCGGCCGGCTGCTGCGCGGCGGCCGGGGCTTCGCCGGCGAGGCCGGGCACCTGACCCTCGACCCGACCGGTCCCGCCTGCGCCTGCGGGCGGCGCGGCTGCCTGGCCGCCGTCGCCGGCCTGCCGGCGGTGGTCCGCCGCGTGCTGCCCGACGCGGAGCACGACGGCCCGGTCACCGACTACCTGCCGGAGATCGAACGCATCCAGGCGTTGGCCCGCCAGGACGACCCCACCGTGCTGGCCGCGCTGGCCGACGTCGGCTGCCACGTCGGGCACGCCGCGGCCATCCTGGCCAACCTGCTCAACCCGGAGGCGGTGCTGCTCGGCGGGCACTTCGCGGCCCTGGCCCCCTGGCTGCTTCCGGCGGCCCGCGCGGAACTCGCCGCGCGGACCCACGCCCCGCTGGCCGGCGGCTGCCGGCTCGACGCCTCCAGCCTCGGCTCGGCGGCGACCGCCCTCGGCGGCGCCACCGCCGCGCTCGCGGCCGTCGAGTCGGGCCGGCTGCCCGCGGCCTGACCGTTTAGCCCGCCGGGCCTTGACCTCGGCGGCGCGCAGGTGCCAACCTCGAACCGCCGCCTCGTGGCCGGGCAGCCACCGGCGGCATGTTTTCCGCGATCGTCGAAGCGCTTCAACGCTTCCGGGCCGGCGACCGCCACCGCACCCCACCGCGATGCCGCCCGCCCCCGGTCGTCGAAGCGCTTCGACAATCGGACGGGGTGGGCCCACGGAAGGCGACCGACCATGACCGACCGCACCACCCCGACCCCGGAAGCCCTCGTCGACGACCTGCTGCGCCGCCTCACCGTGCCCGAGAAGCTCGGCCTGCTGCACCAGTGGCAGGCAGCCGTGCCCCGCCTCGGGCTGCCCCCGTTCCGCACCGGCACCGAGGCGCTGCACGGGGTGGCGTGGCTCGGCCCGGCCACCGTCTTCCCCCAGGCGGTCGGGCTCGCCAGCAGCTGGAACCCCGAACTGGTCCGCGCCGTCGGCGACGCCGTCGGTGACGAGGTGCGCGCCAAGCACCGGGCCGACCCCGAACGGGTCGGGCTCAACGTCTGGGCGCCGGTGGTCAACCCCCTGCGCGACCCCCGCTGGGGACGCAACGAGGAGGGCTGGTCCGAGGACCCCTGGCTGACCGGCCGCCTCGCCACCGCCTACGCCGAGGGCCTGCGCGGCGACCACCCCGACCGGCTGCGCACCGCCCCGACGATCAAGCACTTCCTCGGCTACAACAACGAGACCGACCGGGCCACCACCTCCAGCGACATGCCCCCACGGGTGCTGCACGAGTACGAGCTGCCCGCCTTCCGGGCCCCGCTCGCCGCCGGCGCGGCCGTGGCCGTGATGGCCTCCTACAACCTGGTCAACGGGGTGCCGGCGCACCTCAGCCCGCTCATCGCCGACGAGCTGCGCCGGTACGCGCCCGACGAGCTGCTGGTCGTCGGGGACGCCGGCGCGGTGACCAACATCGCCGGCGTGCAGGGCCACCTGCCCGGGCAGGTCGACGGCTTCGCCGCCGCCCTGCGCGCCGGCATCGACAGCTTCACCGAGGACGACGCCGACAGCGCGCCCACCGTCGGGCGGCTGACCGAGGCGCTGCGGCGCGGGCTGATCAGTGTGTCCGACGTGGACCGCGCCGCCCGGCGGGTCCTCACCGTCCGGGCCCGCCTCGGCGACCTCGACGGATCGCGCGACGACCCCTGGGCCGACGTCACGCCGGACGTCGTGGACTGCCCCGCGCACCGGGACCTGGCCCGCGAGGCCGCCCGTCAGTCGGTCGTGCTGCTGCGCAACGACGGGCTGCTGCCGCTGGCCGGGCCGGAACCGCGGGTGGCCGTGCTCGGCCCGCTGGCCGACACCGTCCTCACCGACTGGTACAGCGGCACCCCGCCGTACGTGGTCACCGCGTACCAGGGCCTGTCCCGGCGACTGCCCACCGTCACCACCCATCCCGGTACGGACCGGATCGCGCTGCGCGTCGGCGAGCGCTACGTCGGCTGCCCCGACACGCCCGACGGCGGCCCGCTGAGCGTCGGCGCCGACGCCACCGGCTTCGACGTCTTCGACTGGGGAGGCGACGCGCTCGCGCTGCGCGCCGCCGGCAACGGCCGGCACGTCGGGGCCGACGACGACGCTCTGCTCGTCAACGACCGCCCCGGACCGGGCGGCTGGGTGGTGCGGGAGACGTTCCGCTTCCACGGCGGCCCCGACGGCACGGTGCTGCTGCACCACCTCGCCACCGGCCGCTACGTCGCCGTCGACCCGCACGGGCGGCTGCGCGCCGACGCCCCCAACCGCCACGAGGCGACCCCGTTCACCGTCGAGCTGCTCGCCGACGGGGCCGCCGAGGCCGCCGCGCTGGCCGCCGCCGCCGACGTGGCGGTGGTGGCGCTGGGCAACCACCCGATGGTCAACGGCCGGGAGACCGAGGACCGCCTCGACCTGTCCCTGCCGGCCGGGCAGGAGGCCCTGCTGCGGGCCGTGCACGCCGCCAACCCGCGCACCGCGCTGGTGGTGACCAGCAGCTACCCGTACGCCCTCGGCCGGGTCGCGGCGCACCTGCCGGCGGTACTCTGGTCCGCCCACGGCGGTCAGGAACACGGCAGCGCCGTCAGCGCGGTGCTGCTGGGCGACGCCGAGCCCGGCGGCCGGCTGACCCAGACCTGGTACGCCGACACCGCCGACCTGCCGGACCTGCTCGACTACGACGTCATCGGCGCCGACACCACCTACCTGTACTACCGGGGCGAACCGCTCTACCCGTTCGGGCACGGGCTCGGCTACACCCGCTTCGACTACGCTGGGCTGCGGTTGAGCGCGGCCGAGGCGACCGCCGGCGAGGAGGTCGAGGTGAGCGTCGAGGTCACCAACGTCGGCGACCGCCCCGGCGAGGAGGTCGTGCAGCTCTACACCCGCCAGCGGCGCTCGCGCGTCAAGCAGCCCCTGCGCCAGCTGCGCGACTTCGCCCGGGTCAGCCTCGCACCCGGTCAGCGGCGGGTGGTCCGGCTGCGGCTGCGCACCGCCGAGCTGCGCTGGTGGGACGAGACCCGGGGCCGGCACGTGGTGGAGGACGCCACCCACAGCGTCCTGGTCGGACGCTCCGCGCGCGACATCCGGCTGGTCGGTGCCCTCGCCGTACGCGGGGACGAGACCAGCGGCGACCGGCCGGCCGCAGTGCCGGCTGCGGGGCGGGCACGGTGAGCGCCGCGCGGGGGCGACCGTCCGCCGAGCAGCCCACCATCGCCGACGTCGCCCGGCACGCCGGGGTCGCGGTGAGCACCGTGTCGTACGTGCTCAGCGGCAAGCGCGCCATCTCCGAGGTCACCCGCAACCGGGTGCTGGCCAGCATCCGGCTGCTCGGCTACCACCCGCACGCCGGCGCGCGGTCCCTGGCCAGCCGGCGGGCCAATGTGATCGCGCTGGTGCTGCCGCTGCGCGCCGGCATGCAGGTGCCCGTGGTGATGCAGTTCGCCATGGCGGTGGTCACCACCGCCCGCCGCTTCGACCACGACGTGCTGCTGGTCACCTCCGACGAGGGGCCCGCCGGCCTGCGGCGCGTCGCCGCCACCGCCCTCGTCGACGGCGTGCTGGTGATGGACGTCGAGCTGGACGACGCGCGGGTGCCGCTGCTGCGGGAGCTGGCCCGGCCCAGCGTGCTGATCGGGCTGCCCGCCGACGCCACCGGCCTGACCTGCGTGGACCTGGACTTCCGGCGGGCCGGCTGGGCCTGCGTGGCGCACCTGGCGGGGCTGGGGCACCGCCGCGTCGCCCTGCTCGGCGCGCCCTCGGCCGTCTACGACCGGGGCACCGGCTTCGCCCACCGCACCCGCGCCGGGGTCGTCGAGGCCGCCGCCGAGCACGGCGTCGACGCGCTCACCCTGCCCTGCGAGGAGGGCGCGGTGGCCGTCCGCGCGGCCCTCACCGACCTGCTGGAGCGCCACCCCGACGTGTCGGCACTGGTGGTGCAGAACGAGGCCGCGGTCGGCCCGGTGCTGGCGACGCTGCCCACCCTGGGCCGGCGGGTGCCGCGCGACGTGTCGGTGGTGGCGGTCTGCCCGGACCAGTTCGCCGAGCAGGCCAGCCCGATGCTCACCGCCGTGCCGGTGCCCGCCGAGGAGATCGGCACGCAGGCCGTCTCGCTGCTGATGCGCAAGCTCGGCGACGAGGCGGTGCCGGAGGTCACGCTGCTCGAACCCCGGCTGACGGTGCGCGACAGCACCACCGTGCCCGCCCCGGCGGCGAGGGTCGGGCGGTGACGGCCGGGCCCGCGCACCGCATCGTCGACACCGCCCCCGCCGCCCGCTGGGAGGACGCGTTCCTCGCCGGCAACGGAGAGTCCGGGATCATGGTGTACGGCCGGCCGCACGCGGAACGCATCATCGTCAACCACCACCGCTTCGTCCTGCCCAACGGCACCCGCGACGCCCGGCCGCCCGAGCTGGCCGCCCTGCTGCCCCGCATCCGGGAGCTGATCCTCGCCGACCGGCGCGCGGAGGCCAGCCGGCTGCTCGCCGGCGACGGGGTGCTGCGCTGGACGCAGTCGTTCCACCCCGGTTTCGCCCTCACCATCGACGCCGTCGATGCCGGCCCGGTGCGCGACTACCGGCGGCGCACCGAGTTCGGCACCGGGGAGGTCGTCGTCGAGTGGGCGGGCGGGCGGCGACGCTCGTTCGTCTCCCGCCACGACGGGCTCGTGGTCACCCACGTCGACGCGGGGGCCTGCGAGGTGAGTGTCACCGGCGACCTGCCCGGCCGGCCGGGGTCGGTGCGCTACACCGCCGCCGCGTACCGCCGGGGGGACCTGGTCTTCCTGCGGGTGCGGGGCCGCTACCCCGACGCGGGCGGCGCGTACGGCTTCGAGGGGCTCACGCTGCTGCGCGGCGACGTGGCGGTCGCCGGCGACGCCCGGGTGGCGCTGCGCGGCCCGGCGCTGCTGACGACGGTGCTCGACCGGCCCGACTCCCCGCCGTGGCGCACGGACGAGCTGGAGGACCTGCTGGCGGCGCACGCCGGCGACGACTACGAGGCCCTGCTGGCCCGGCACGTCGCCCTGCACGGCCGCGCCTACCGGCGGGTCAGCCTGGACCTGGGGGTGCCGGACGCGCAGCGGCAGCTGCCGGTGGGTGAGCTGCTGGCGGCGCAGCACGCCGAGCCGGACACGCTGCGGCCGGCGCTGCTGGAGCGGCTGTTCCACGCCGGCCGGTACCTGCTGCTCAGCTCCAGCGGCGTCCTGCCGCCCCGGCTGACGGGGCTGTGGCTCGGCTCGTGGGACGCCGCGTGGGCCGGCGACTTCACCACCGACGCCAACCTGAACCTGCAACTGGCCGGCGCGAACGTCGGCGCCCTGCCGGAGGTCACCACCGCGCACGCCAATCTGGTGCGCGGCCAGGTCGACGACTGGCGGCGCAACGCGCGGGCGATCTACGGGGCCCGGGGCCTGTTGGCGCCCAGCCGCACCGACGGCGAGCACGGGCACCTGTTCCACCTGCACGAGGAGTGGCCCTTCGCGGCGTGGCTGCCCGGCGCGGACTGGCTGCTGCACCCGCTGTACGAGCACCACCTGGTCACCGGCGCGCCCCTCGGGGAGCTGGCCGGCTGGCTGGCGGAGGTGGCGGACTTCTTCGCGGACCTGCTCACCGTCACCGACGACGCGGGCACCGTGGTGGTGGTGCCGTCGTACTCGGCGGAGACCGGGCCGCTCGACGGGCGGGGCCGGGCGGTGCACGTGGCGGTGAACGCCACGATGGACGTCGCCGCCGTCCGGCACGCGCTGCGCACCGCCGCCGAGGTGACCGGCTCGCGGCGGTGGGCGGGGCTGCTCGGGCGGCTGCCCGCCTACCGGGTGGACGAGCGGGGGGCCTTGGCCGAGTGGGCCTGGCCCCGCTACCGCGGCGACGACGACCACCGGCACGTCAGTCACCTCTACCCGGTGTGGCCGCTGGACGAGATCAACCCGGACGACACCCCCGATCTGGCCGGGGCCGCGCACCGCGCGTTGACGCTGCGCGGCGACGAGAACCTCTCCGCACACGGCAGCCTGCACCGGGCGCTGGCCGCCGCCCGGCTGCACGACGGCGCGCTGACCGCCGCGAACCTGCGCAAGATCGTCGGCAGCGACATGTTCTTCCGGTCCCTGATGAGCGCGCACAATCCGGGGTTGGTGACCTACAACGCCGACGCCGCACACGCCCTGCCGGCGGTGCTGATCGAGTCGCTGGTGCAGTCCCGCCCGGGGCGGCTGCGGCTGCTGCCGGCCCCGCTGCCGGGCCTGGACGCCGGGGTGCTGCGCGGGGTGACCTGCCGGGGGCGGATCACCGTGGCGGAGCTGTCCTGGTCGCCCGGGCGGGTGCGGGCCCGGCTGGTCTCCCCCGTCGCGCAGCGCGTGGACGTACGCAGCCCGTACGGCGGGCGGGAGGTGGAGCTGGCCGCGGCGACGCCGGTCGAGGTGGCGTTCGGCGCGCGGGGATGACCGGCCGCCGGCACCGGGCGCCCGCGCCGCAGCCGGGTCCGGGGCCCCCGCGAGGGGGCGGGGGGCGGCCGGTCAGAGCGCGTCGGGCCGGTTGAGCGCCGGATGCCGCTCACCGGGGGCGGCGTGCCAGACGGGGGCGTCCGCGCGCAGCGCGGTGTCGATGCGCAGCCGTGCCCACGCGTCGACCTCCGGCAGGTCGGCCGGGTCGAACCAGGCCACCTCGATGGACTCGTCGTCGTTGACGCGCGGCTCGCCGCCCACCGCCCGGCACCGGAACCACACGTTCAGGTACTCGCAGGCGTCGCCGTTGGGATAGACGACGGGGTGGGTGGCGACCCCGGCGACCCCGTCGACGCGTACGTGCACGCCGGTCTCCTCGTACACCTCGCGCACCACGGCGTCGGCGGGTTGCTCGCCGGGGTCGACGAGGCCGGCGGGCAGCGACCAGCGGCCGTTGTCGGCGCGCCGGGCCAGCAGCACCCGGTCGGCGTCGTCACGCGCGACCGCGCTGACCCCGGGCAGCAGCAGCAGGTCGTGACCGACGTGGGCGCGCAGCCTGGCGACGTACGGGGAGATGGCCACCGGGCCACGCTAGCGCGGTGCCGGCGCGGCGGGCCGCGCGGTGCCCCGCTCACCGGCGCCGGCCGTCGGGCGCCGCGGCGGCGGCCGGGCCCGGCAGTAGACTCCGCCCTCGATGGACGCCGAGCCCACCCCCACCGAGACCCGCCCCTGTGCCCACTGCGGACGTCAGGTGCCGCAGCGCGTCGGCGCCGGCCGGCCGTTTCGCTACTGCCGCGACAACGACGGCGCCTGCCAGCGGGCCTCGCGCAACAGCCGGATGCGGCACCGCAACGCCCCCGGCCTGCCCGGGCAGGTGGCACGCACCTGGGAGGCGGTGGACCGGCTGGAGCAGGTCGCGCAGACCCTCGCCGAGGCCCTGCACGCCGAGCTGTCCCCGGTCGGGGTGGAGCGTCAGCTCGCGCAGGCCCGCGCCGACGCGGCGACGCAGGTCGCGGCCGCCCAGACCGAGCGCGACGACGCCCGCCGCGACGCCGAGGACGCCGCCGCGGCCGCGGTGCGGGCCCGCGAGGCGGCCCGGCACGCCGCCGCCGAGCGTGACGCCGCCGGCGACGGGCCCCGGCGCGCCGCCCAGCTGGCCACGAAGTCGGATCGTA